>NZ_JBVVPP010000001.1:0-37748 GCF_055811315.1 Bradyrhizobium sp. MI1.4
ATGCCAGAGAACCAGCCGGCCAGAACGCCTCGCCGCTGGGCGAGATCAAATCGGAAAGGTGGGCGACATCGTCTCGGTATCCACGGGCGACTTCATATCGGTACCCCTGGGCGACTTCGTCGGAATCCGCATGGCGTCTTATAGGAGGCATGCCGCTATCAAAGCGGCATCGTAAGTACCTCGCAAATTGTCGATTCCTGGTAGCCCGGAACGCGCGCGAGCTACTGAGTTTAGTGGGTGTGGGAAAAGTCGAGGGTCCGCTGGTTTATGCTGGCAGATGCTCGCCCGAGCGATAAGCCAAAATTGCGCCGCCGGGCAAACAATACCTTGTCCCGGCGGCGATGGGTTTAGTCCAGCCCCGAGAGGGATCAACAAAATCCCGGATACTGATACTACGGACAGAAGAGCGCGAAGTTTCAGTCCGTGCATTGCAATTCCAGGACCCGCCGGTGGGGCGCCTAAGTTCGTTCCGCCGTTGGAACTGAACCAAGGTTTTCAAGTTTTGGAGTCGTTGTTGATGGCCCGAGGAAAGCGCCATGACGGAGCGCCGCCGACTGAAGCAGACCTATTCTCTTGAGGAACGATTGGCCGAACTGGCAACAAAGTACAAGGAGCAGGCCAGCGCATTACCGGCTGGCGCGGAACGCGAGGCACTTCTTAGGAAGGCTAGGCTAGCCGATACCGGCGCGCACATCAGCGATTGGCTGACCTCTCCCGGCCTGCAATCTCCGAAATAGGCCGCCGCAGGTGGCGGCCTCAGTTTTCAGTTTTCGTTTGGTGCCGACCCTTGAGATACCTCAAGGAATTTAGTCCGCCGTGAACACGTGGCGAACGGGAGCGCATCTCCGGACGGAACGAGCCGCATTGGTCTATTTTGCGTTGTCGCTAGTCGTCCAGCTTGCCCAAAGCGTGCACCAAATGGCCAGGGACTTCCGGAGCGCCCGTTCGCTATACCAAGGTCCGGTAGCTCCGTTCCATGCTTTCGAGATGCTGGCGCGCGAACGAGTCCTTCACCGTTCCAGTGCTTTCCGGTATCGCTCCGCCAGTTGATATTCGTCTGGGGTCATCGATGGAAATCATTGGAACAAGTGTACACTATGGCACTTAGAGTCGCTCAATGGCTTGGTGATAGTAGTGGACCGCGATTTTAAGAACGAAGTGTTTTCGAGCTTTGACCCTAGCCCGGTGAAGCCCTGCGCCGAGTGTGGCAGAAAGCCGCTCTCCGTGTTGAAAATGCTAAATCCGCAAAACGGGAAAATCGTTCGCATGTTCAGGTGCCAGTGCGGTGAGCAGACTTGGACCGAGAACACCGAGTAAGGCCGCCTCAGTTGGCGTTGCGTGTCCGGTTCACACTGGCGGGCCCGTTGTTCTCCGGGCGAGAACAGATTGTGATTTTAATAAACCTTCGTTTGTTCCAAGGCATGTATTTATAAGCGGAACACCCAGAAGCCTCAGTGGGCGGCTTAGAGACGGCCCCGGCTTCATGGGGGCTGGAAGGTGGGCCGGGGCCGCTCCGCCAGCTCGAAGGAGGGAGCTAGCAAACCCTCCAATTTTTCCTCTGCGCGTTCGTTCCTCTAATGGGCGCTCGATCTCGCAAATTGCGGCGGCTTGCCGCTGCTGAAATCCGGCCTGACGTCGGCCCCTCGGTTGCCGCATCCGGCGTGCTTCTCGTAGGTGGGAAAGTCGCTTGAAGCTCCGCCGGGGTCACGCTGACGGGCGAACGTTTCAACTGGTTACTATTAGTGTATTGCCGACATGATGCCTGCGCGAGAATGTGCCGCGTATGCTGGCAGGGCTATTGATTACCGGCGGCGCAGGCGTCTTGGCTCTAGCCCTCACATTCGCAGCGGCCAAATATATCGACGCTCGGGCGGAGCGCAGGCGGCCTTAACTGGGACGGAGCAGCCAGCTTAGGCCGTGTCCCGCTTAAACCATTTCATGGGTAGGCCGATGATGTAGCCGCGTCGGCGCAGCTCGTCCTCTGTCTTCGCGAGCGTTTCACAAATGAACTCGATAGGCGCACCGGCATGGACCAATTCGCGAAAGAGTTCGTCATGGCGAGGCGACCAGCGAAGACGTTCGCGGTTCACATCTTTGTTACCCGAGTTGCTACCCCAATTCATAATCAGACGTACCGTTTAACTCACAATCCGTCACTAAACCATTGATTTTGTTTGGTGAGCGCGCTGGGGCTCGAACCCAGGACCCCGTGATTAAAAGTCACGTGCTCTACCGGCTGAGCTACGCGCTCCCATGGCCGCTGATGGCTTCAAAGAAATCGCCATCGTCTTCGGTCATTTGGAAAAGCATGTCTTGCCGCCACATCGACGCAAGCGTTGCGGAAAAACCGGCTGTTTCCGGATCATGCTTTCGGCCCGCGCTGTGTAGGGGGATGGGGCGCGGAGGTCAATAGCTCGGGTGGTTGCCGAACTTGAAGGCAACAGCGGGAATTCGCTCGCCGTTTCCAATGCTTGAGCCGGGATTTTCAACCCGAATGGCGGCCGTCATCCACGCCGAAGAAGCCGCGACGTCCGCCCACGGGACGGATGCCACGTTCGGAGCCCCGTCAGTTCGCTTCCCGCCGGACCTCGCTCGGCACCGGCACTTGCTGCGGCGTGCCGGCGGGGGTGGGTAGCGCGACCGGGCGCAAGCCGATCAGCTCGGCGGTGCGGATCGCGCTGTCGCGCCAGAACTGGAACGAGTTGATGCGGCTGAGCTCGAGGATGGCGATGGCGACCGCGGCCAGGAACGGCAGGCTCTGCAGCACCAGCACGCCGGCGAAGATGTAGATCTCGGTGATCTGGCGGTAGCTGTTGGAGGCCACCAGCACGCCGGCGCCGATCAGGAGCAGGGCGCCGATCACGGCCTCCCAGAACGCCTGGAACTCGATCGACATCCTGGACAGGCCGCCCTTGGAGGTGCGCGCGAACGCAATGTGCTCGGTGATCAGTCCCTGCGCCACCGCGCGCGACACCGTCCACTGCACGCTCATCGCCGCGATCATCGCGCCCAGCATCTGGCCGGGCTTGATCGCGACGCGGGCGCGGTACATCGACAAGAAGTGTACGAGCGAGACGATGAAGGCGCCGATGATCGGCAGCGTCAGGATCTTGTCGGGGATGGCGATGTCGGCGAAGGCGACGATCGGCACCCAGACGAGGTTGAGCAGCGCCACGACGACGCCGAGGCTTTCGGCACCCAGCCAGTTCAGCCAGCCCAGGCCATATTCGCGCTTCTGGTCGGGCGTCAGCCGGCTCCGTCCGGGCAGGAAGTTCCGCCAGTGCTTCTTGACGATCTGGAGGCCGCCATAGGCCCAGCGGTGACGCTGCTTCTTGAAGGCCTCGTAGGTGTCGGGGAGCAGGCCCTGGCCGTAGCGGTGGTTGGTGTAGTGCGTAGTCCAGCCGAGCTGCTGGATCGAAAGGCCGAGATCCGAGTCCTCGCAGATCGTGTCGGACGACCAGCCGCCGGCCATGTCCATCGCGGCGCGGCGGATCAGGCACATCGTGCCGTGCACGATGATGGCGTTGGTCTCGTTGCGCTGGACCATGCCGATGTCGAAGAACCCGGCATATTCGCCGTTCATGATGTAGTGCATGATCGACAGGTCGCCGTCGCGATGTTCCTGCGGCGCCTGCACCAGGCCGACGCTGGGATCGGCGAACGCCGGCACGAGGTCCTTCAGCCAGTCGGGATCGACGACGTAATCGGCATCGAGGATGCCGATGATCTCGGCGTCGACGGCGGTGCGGTCCATCGCGATGCGCAGCGCACCGGCCTTGAAGCCCTGCACCTTCTCGGCGTTGATGAACTTGAAGCGTTCACCGAGCGCGCGGCAATGATCCTGGATCGGCTGCCAGAAGGCAGGGTCCGGCGTGTTGTTGATGATGACGACGCATTCGTAGTTCGGATAGTTCAGCCGCGACAGCGCATCGAGCGTCTGCTTGAGCATCTCGACCGGTTCGAAATAGGCGGGGATGTGGATCGAGACCTTCGGGCAATAATTCTCGGGCACGTCCTCGACCGGCTTACCTTTCGTGAGCAGCCGCTGCGGCGGCCGGCCGAATGCGACGGCCGCGATTTCGTCGATGCGCGCCATCGCGATCAGCACGAGGGGAACAAGCAGGATCATGCCGAGCGTGAGCGCGAAGGCCGAGCCGAAGATGAAATAGTGCCCGTTCCAGAACGCGAACACGGTGGCAGCCCAGGCGCCGACGCCGTTGGCGGTGGCCGACAGCAGGAACGCCTGCTTCGCCGTCGGCTGCTGCAGCCGCAGGATCGGCAGCGACAGCAGGATACCGACGAGGAGCGCCACACCCATCAGCTTCCAATAATCGGGATTTTGCACCGGGCCGGTCCAGGCAAATTTCGGCTCGCGGCTGGCGTTGAGGATGCCCCAGTACGGACCGACGCCGCCTTCGAAGTATTTCCAGGGCTGATCGATGGCCTCGACGATGTTGTATTCCATGCCGATGGCGTCGGCGCGGCTGACGAAGTTGCGCAAGGTCAGTGCTTGCTGGAACGGACCGGGGTCGGCGTTGCGTAAATTGTAACCCGCGCTCGGCCAGCCGAATTCGGCGATCACGATGCGCTTGCCGGGGAACAGGTTGCGTAACAGATTGTAGCGGTCGACGGCCTGGTCGACCGCCTGATCCGAGCGGAAGTTTTCCCAATAGGGCAGCACGTGGGCGGCGATGAAGTCGACGTTGGAGCCGAGGTCGGGATTGTCGCGCCAGATGTTCCAGATCTCACCGGTCGTGACGGGTACGCGGACCGAGCCCTTGACCTTCTTGATCATCTCGATGAGGTCTTCGACCTTCTGCTCGCCGCGGTAGATCACCTCGTTGCCGACGACGACGCCGTTGACGTTGCTGTTCTTGCGCGCGAGCTCGATGGCGGCCTTGATCTCGCGCTCGTTGCGATCCTTGTCCTTGTCGATCCACGCGCCGACGGTGACCTTGAGGCCGAACTCCGCCGCGATCGGCGGCACCAGTTCCACGCCGCCCGTGGACGAATAAAGGCGGATCGCGCGCGTCATTGTCGACAGCGTCTTCAGGTCGGCGCGGATTTTCTCCACCGTCGGAATGTTGTCGATATCAGGATGAGCCGAGCCCTCGAACGGGGCGTAGGAGACGCTGGGCAGCAGGCCCTTGAAGTCGGGCGCGGGTTCCTTGTCGCGCGAGACTCCCCAGAGGCCGGCGTGGAGCGCGGACACAAGCAACAGAACGGCGGCGACAACCCGCATCGCGGCTAAACCAAAAGGGGCTGAGGGGGCAGGGAAGCGGATCCGACCCCGAGATCCGACCAAGTCCGCGGCAAATGGAGCATACCTCTGCCGCGCGGTTTCACAACTGTCATCGCCTCATGACCGAATGAGGGCATGCACATTTCGAAATTCGCAGCAGTGCCAATTGCTTCTATCGCCGATCGTTCCTGAACGGAGGCTGAAACAATCGCGGCTATTTCGGGGGCGCCGGTGACGGGCTTGCCGCCGGCGAGGGGCTCGCGGCCGGCTGCGGCTGCGCATTGCCCGATGCGGGCGCGGCCGGCTGCGAGGCCGCGGCCGCCGCCTGCTGTGGCTGCGACGCCGGGTTGATCCAGCAAGCGTGCACACGGCTGTCCAGGGTCTCGGCGACCTTGGGATCGATCTGGCCGCCGAAGCGGGTCAGGCAGCGGAAGGCGGCCTGGATGTGGCCGCCGGGGCAGCCGAAACGGTCATAGAGGTCGAGATGGCGGAATGCGGTATCGAGGTCGTCCCGCCACATCAGCCGCACCACGCGGCGGCCGAGCCAGACGCATTCGGGGTTGCCGGCCGGGCCGCTGATGACCTGGGCTGCTTCGGCGAATTCGTCGGTGCGGCGCTGATTCTGGGCGGCATCCTTGGCCGTGTCGGCGGGCTGGGCGGCTGCCTTGCTCTGGTCGGGGGCGGGCGTGCCGCTCTGGGCGGAGGCCGCGCCGATACCCATCAGGATGACAAGGGAAGAAACGGCCAAGGTGGCGGCGAACTGCCGCAGGACCGCATTTCGTAACTCGAACACCCGTTGCCGCATGAATTCCCCAATATATCACTGACCGCCCGCGTCAGGACCTTCGCGGACGCGCCCGGTGATGGCGTCCAAATGGGTCTCCAATGCGGCGGAAAAGTCCTCCCGAGTCCATGGCCTGAATCTGGAATTTTGTCCAGCAAAGTCACGATCCTAGGCCTCGGTCGAACGGCCGCAGGTAAATTCCTCAGGGGAGGGATGGATCCATAACGGAGTCACCCCCTTGGCAGACGGCGTGCTAGCAGGTAATCGACGGCCCTTCGCGGAGGACGGAACCGATTTCTCTTCGTACGCCACTGGCGCTTCTGCTCGTTTCATTGGGTGCGATCGCTGCCGTGTGGTGGTGGCTTGCCACGCCGATCTCGCTCGCGCGCGCCCCGATCGATCCCGCCGACAAGGTCCAATGCGTCTCCTACGCGCCGTTCCGCGGCGAGCAGTCGCCGCTGAACGCATGGACTCATATCGAGGCCGATCAGATCGAGCAGGACCTGCGCCAGCTCAAGGAGATCACCGACTGCGTCCGCACCTATTCGATGGAGAACGGGCTCGACCAGGTGCCGGCGATCGCGGCCCGGATCGGCGGGCTGAAGGTGCTCCAGGGCATCTGGCTCTCCAGCAACCGCACCAAGAATTTCGAGCAGGCCGCGCTCGCCATTCGCCTTTCCAAGGATTTCCCCGGGATCATCACCAGCATCATCGTCGGCAACGAAGTGCTGCTGCGCGGCGAGATGACGACCGCGGACCTCGTCTCCATCATCCGCTCGGTGAAGGCGCAGGTCAGCGTGCCCGTCACCTATGCCGATGTCTGGGAGTTCTGGCTCAGGAATCGCGAGATCTATGACGCCGTCGACTTCGTCACGATCCACATCCTGCCCTATTGGGAAGACAATCCGGTGCGGGCCAAGTTTGCCGCCTCCCATGTCGAACAGATCCGCGAGCGCATGGCGGTCGCATTTCCCGGCAAGGAGATTTTGATCGGCGAAACCGGCTGGCCGAGCGAAGGGCGCATGCGAGATGGCGCGCTGCCGTCGCGCACCAACCAGGCGCGCGTGGTCTCGGAGATCCTGAGTCTGGCGAAAGCGCAGAAATTCCGCGTCAATCTGATCGAGTCCTACGATCAGCCGTGGAAGCGCAAACTGGAAGGCACCGTCGGGGGCTATTGGGGCCTCTATGACTCGGTGCGCCGTGGCCTGAAATATCCGCCGGGCGAGCCGATCAGCAATTTCCCGTACTGGAAATGGTACATGGCCGCCGGCATGGGCCTCTCCGTGCTGGTGTTCGCGGTCGCGGGCCTGACGTTGCGGCGCAGACCCTGGACGCCGCGCTTCTCGTCCTGGCTCGGCGTGGCGATCTCGGCAACCTCGGCCGGCATTCTGCTCGGGATCGGCGCCGACAAGATGTACTACGAGAGCTACGGCATCGGCGGCTGGCTGCTGTGGGGCGCGCTGCTCGCGGCTGGCATCCTGTCGCCGATCTTCTGCGCGCAGGCGATGGTGATCGGCCGCAGCCTTCCCACCTTCCTCGATCTGCTTGGTCCGCGCGAGGGCCGGAAATGGTCGAAGCTCACCGCCGTGCTCGGCTTGACGCTGGCGGTGACGGCGGTCATCGCGGCGCAGACCGCGCTCGGATTCGTGTTCGACCCGCGCTACAAGGATTTCCCTTACGCCGCGCTGACGATGGCGGTTGTGCCGTTTGCGCTGTTGATGCTGAACCGGCCGCAGATCGGCCAGCGTCCGATCGCGGAATCGGTCTTCGCCGGCGTGCTGACGCTGTCGGCGGCCTATGTGCTGTTCAACGAGGGCCGCGACAATTGGCAGTCGCTGTGGACCTGCGCGATCTATCTCTTGTTCGCGCTCACGCTGTGGCGGGCGCGGGCCGAGCAAATCCAAGAATGAGCAGGCCGATCGCCAGGCCCGACAGCACGACATTGTAGAGCACGATGCCAAGGCCCGCGGCGATGATGCCGGCGGTGAGCAGCACGATGGACGGCCGCATCAGGTTCAGCGTTGCCACCACCAGCGCGACGATGCCGAACACCGAATTCTTGAACAGCACGGTCGAGACCGAGCGCGCCTTGCAGACCAGGGTCTGAAGCCCGGCGTCGCAGGCGAGACCGACCTGCGAGTTTTCGATTCCGAGATAGCGCAGATAGAGCGCATAGCCGACGCTGGCGAAGCCGACGACGATCAGGAACTGCACCTGGTAGGGCGTGAGGCGGAAGGGCTTTTTTGTCATGGCGGCAATATGGTCGGGATGGTGGAACGGGGCAACAGGGGAGGCGCAAGTTTCTCGCGACCTGCGTGAGATCCTTCACCCATTACGCTGATGAATTGCCGCGAGGTAAGCTACCTTCTGAAGAACGACGACAGCGTCGATCCCGCCGACGCTGTCTCGGGCTTCGGCTGTGCGGCCGGCTGCGCCGCAGGAGCAGGCGCGGGCTCCTCGCGCTTCGATGAGCGTTTTGAGGAATAGCTGCGGCGATGCTTGTCGGGCTTGGCGGCCGGAGCGGGCGCTGGGGCGGTCTCGGCTTGCGGCACCGAGTCCTGGGTCTTGTCGGAGTTCTTCTCCTGAACCCTGTCTTGGGTCTTGTCTTGGGTCTTGTCTTGGGTCTTGTCTTGGGTCTTGTCTTGCCCCTTGTTCTGCTTCTTCTCTTGGCCGCCGCGCATTGACAGCCGCTGGCCGTCGAACACGGTGGTCTCGCAGTGGCGGTCGTTCTCGGCGAGGCCGGCGCAGAGTTTTGCTGCAGCCGCTGCATTGATCAGCGGACCGGCGCCGAGGCGGAGCTGCATGCCAAGGCCGGTGTTGCCTTCCTTGATCATGATGATCGGCCGCAGCGCTGCGATTTCGGGATTGGATTTGGTGACCCCGCGCCACAGCGCGCGCAGGCCATCGAGCGAGTTGGCGCCACCGAGATCAATCGCAAAGCGCGTCTGCTGGACCGCGATCGCGGGAGCCTCGCTTTCGGCGGCCTCCGGCGGCTTGGCAGGTGCCGCGGCGACTTCGATCGGAGCGGGCGCCGGTTCTGGCTTCGTCTCGGCAGCCTTCTCGGTCGCCTTCTCTGCGGTTTCGGGCTGAACCAGTTTCGGGGCGGCCGGATCGGGCGGCGCCATGATCGATTTGGATGGGACCAACGGAAGCATCGGCAGTGCCGAATTCGTCGCCGGCAACTGCGCGACCAGCGAGGCCGCGGCCGCGCTCTGCGGCGGCGGACTCCACGGCTCCTTTGCGGCCTCGGCGCGCGGCTTGTCGTTGGCCGGAGCCGGTGTCGAGGCGACCTGCGCGATGCCGGGCGCGGGCGGGCCGATCAAGGCCGGCGCGTCCTGCGGCTTCGCAACGGACGCCTGCGGCGGCGTTGTCGTCTGCTTGGCGATGGCGCCGGTGACGGAATCGAGCCCTTGCTCCAGCACGGTGACGCGCGAATAGAGCCGGTCGCGATCGGTGTTCAGCGTCTCGATGGCGGAGGCGAGCCGGCGGGCCTCGTTCTGGCTCTCCTTGGTCAGGATCTGGAGCCGGTCGGCCTGGCGCGCGAGATCGGCGGATGCGACCTGGTCGCGCCGCGAGCCGAGCTGGGCCTGGTTGGCGAACACGGCAAGCACCACGGCGCCGACGGCCGCCACGCCCCATGAGCCCAGCCGCCACATCATGCCGCGATCGAACGAACTCTCCTCGGCCACAAGTCCGGAGAACAGCCCGCCGGTCTCCTTGGCGCCGAAGGCATCCGCCAGTGGGTCGGAATCCTTTGCCATGAACGTTAAGTGCCCAACCCCTGTCCGGCTTCCCCGAATCAATCAGGGAACATTAACAGGAAAAGCGTGTCGCACTTGAACTCCGGGCGTTTGCGGGGGTAGCAAGGCGATAGCTGATGAGGGCGGCCCGTCGCCCGCTGGCGCCGATTGATTCGGCCGATTGACAGGATTGCGATGACCGCCCGTTCCAGCCTCACGATCGTGCTCGCCGCCGGCGAAGGCACGCGTATGCGCTCACACCTGCCGAAAGTGCTGCATCCTGTCGCGCACCAGAGCCTGCTCGCCCACGTGCTCGCCGCGGCGCCCAAGGGAACCGGCACCTCGCTCGCGGTCGTGATCGGACCCGATCATCAGGCGGTGGCGGACGAAGCAAGGCGCATCCGTCCCGACGCGCTCACCTTCGTGCAACAGGAACGGCTCGGCACCGCACATGCGGTGCTGGCGGCGCGTGATGTCATTGCGCGGGGCGTGGATGATCTGCTGATTGCGTTCGGCGACACGCCGCTGATCTCGGCCGAGACCTTTGCGCGGCTGCGCGCGCCGCTGGCCAAAGGCGCCGCAATTGCCGCACTCGGCTTCCGCGCCGCCGATCCCACCGGCTATGGCCGCTTCATCGTCGAGGGCGACCGCCTGGTCGCGATCCGCGAGCAGGCCGATGCCAGCGCCGAGGAGCGCAAGATCGACCTGTGCAATGCCGGGGTCATGGCGATCGACGGCCGCCGCGCGCTCGCGATCCTCGACAAGATCGGCAATGCGAATTCCAAGGGCGAATATTATCTGACCGACGCGGTCGGCATTATCAGCGAACAGGGATGGGATGCCGTGGTGATCGAAACCAGCGAGGACGAAGTGCGCGGCATCAACACCAAGGCGCAGCTCGCCGAGGCTGAAGGCGTGATGCAGGCGCGGTTGCGGAAAGTGGCGATGGAGTCCGGCGTCACGCTGATCGCGCCCGAAACCGTCTATCTCGCCGCGGATACCGTATTCGGCAACGACGTGACGATCGAGCCCTTCGTGGTGATCGGCCCCGGCGTTTCGATCGGCGACGGCACGGTGGTCCATTCCTTCTCGCATATCGTCGAGACCAAGCTCGGCAAGAAGGTCTCGATCGGCCCCTATGCGCGGCTGCGGCCCGGCACCTCGCTCGGCGACGGCGCGCGCATCGGCAATTTTGTGGAGACCAAGGCCGCGACGCTGGAGGCCGGCGTCAAGGTCAACCATCTCTCCTACATCGGCGACGCCACCATCGGCGCCAATTCCAACATCGGCGCCGGCACCATCACCTGCAACTACGATGGGTTCAAGAAGCACAAGACGATCATCGGGCAGGGCGCCTTCGTCGGCACGAACTCCTCGCTGGTTGCACCGGTGACAATCGGCAACGGCGCCTATATCGGCTCGGGCTCCGTGATCACGCGCGACGTGCCTGATGACGCCATGGCGCTGGAGCGTAGCCCGCAGACCATCCGCGAAGGTGGGGCGGTGCGCTATCGCGAGCTGAAGACGGGTGGCAAGAAGCCGGAGAAATGAACGCCGCTATTCGTCGTCGGCGAATTCGGAGAAGATCGCGCGCGTCAGGCGCCAGCCGCGCGGCTTGGCACGCTTCGCCGGCTCGCCGGCGACGTGCTTGATGAAGACGGGCTTGCTTTCCTTGCCGCGCTGGGGCGGCGGCCAATGCGCGAGGTGCGTGCCGGTGGTCTCGCTGGCGCGCACCGCCATCGATGACAGGCCTTTGCGGTTGGATGAGCCTTTCATGGCCTCTCTCCTTGGTACGCAAGGGTTGGCCAAATTTGTTGACAACAAGTTAACGCGCGCGGTTTAAGGCCCAGCCAGTTCGACGCAGGCGAGGCTCGGTCGCCGTCGGTGCTGTCTCAATCAGCAATAATTATTGAGTATCTGGTTCCTTAGGAACTTCGCTAAAAACTGAGCTGGTCGTTTAGGCGATTTTTCGACGATTTGGGGGATATTGATCCGCATGTGCGGGATTGTCGGCATTCTCGGGCGCCAGCCGGTTGCAGAGCAATTGGTGGATTCGCTCAAACGTCTTGAATATCGCGGCTATGATTCCGCGGGCGTCGCCACGCTCGAGGGCAAGCATCTCGAGCGCCGCCGCGCCGAGGGCAAGCTGAAGAATCTGGAGAAGCGGCTGGAGGCCGAGCCGCTCAAGGGCACGACCGGAATCGGTCACACCCGCTGGGCCACCCACGGAAAGCCGACCGTGAACAATGCGCACCCGCACGCGACCGAGCGTGTCGCCGTCGTTCACAACGGCATCATCGAGAATTTCCGCGAGCTGCGCGAGGAGCTCGAAAAGAAAGGCACGGTGTTCCACACCCAGACCGACACCGAGATCGTGCTGCATCTCGTCGACGACCTGCTCACGCGCGGCAACAAGCCGGTGGAAGCGGTGAAATTGACGCTGGCGCGGCTGCGCGGCGCGTTCGCACTCGGCTTCATCTTCGCGGGCGAGGACGATTTGATGATCGGCGCGCGCAACGGTCCGCCGCTCGCGATCGGCTATGGTGACGGCGAGATGTATCTCGGCTCCGACGCCATCGCGCTCGGGCCGTTCACCGACACGATCAGCTATCTCGAGGACGGCGACTGGGTCGTGCTGACCCATACAAGCGCTTCGATCTTCGACAAGGACGGCCATGCCGTCCAGCGCGAGAAGACCAAGCACGCGGCCTCGACCTCGCTGGTCGACAAGGCCAATTACCGCCACTTCATGGCCAAGGAGATCCACGAGCAGCCGGAAGTGGTCGGCCACACGCTGGCACGCTATGTCGACATGGCGACCGAGCGGGTCTCGCTGCCGGTCAAGCTGCCGTTCGACTTCAAGAACATCCAGCGCATCAACATCACGGCTTGCGGCACTGCGAGCTACGCCGGCTTCGTCGCAAAATACTGGTTCGAGCGTTTCGCGCGCGTGCCGGTCGAGGTCGATGTCGCCTCCGAATTCCGCTACCGCGAGGCGCCCTTGCGCAAGGGTGATCTCGCCATCTTCATCTCGCAGTCGGGCGAGACCGCCGACACCTTGGCCGCGCTGCGCTACGCCAAGGCCCAAGGCGTGCACACGGTGGCCGTCGTCAACGTGCCGACCTCGACGATCGCGCGCGAAAGCGAGACCGTGCTACCAACGCTGGCCGGCCCAGAGATCGGCGTCGCCTCGACCAAGGCGTTCACTTGCCAGCTCATGGTGCTGGCAAATCTTGCGATCGCGGCCGGCAAGGCCCGCGGCGAACTGACCGACGAGGACGAGACCAAGCTCGTTCACGGGCTCGTCGAAATCCCGCGTTTGATGTCGGATGCGCTCACCACCGAGCTCCAGATCGAGAAGCTCGCGCGCGAGATCGCGAAATCTCGCGACGTGCTCTATCTCGGTCGCGGCACCAGCTTCCCGCTCGCCCTCGAAGGGGCGTTGAAGCTGAAGGAGATCTCCTACATCCACGCCGAGGGCTATGCCGCCGGCGAGCTCAAGCACGGCCCGATCGCGCTGATCGACGAGACCATGCCTGTCGTCGTCATCGCGCCCTACGACCGGGTGTTCGAAAAGACCGTCTCCAACATGCAGGAGGTCGCCGCTCGCGGCGGCAAGATCATCCTGATGACCGACGCCAAAGGCGCGCAGGAGGCAACCGTCGAGTCCCTCGTCACCATCGTCATGCCCGATATGGCGGCGGCGTTCACGCCGATGGTCTATGCGGTCCCGGTTCAGCTGCTCGCCTATCATACGGCGGTCATCATGGGGACCGATGTCGACCAGCCGCGCAATCTCGCGAAATCCGTGACGGTGGAATAGGCAGAAGGGTCGAGTGCGGGACGCTTCGTGGTCTTCCAAAACCTGCTAGAAGACCCTAGCTTGGACGAAGCGACTGACTTGGAACCCGAATGAACCCCCGTGACGACGCGCCTGCGCCTCTTGATGCCGTGCCCGAGCCGCATACCGGCCTGATCGGCCGCTTCCGTAACTATTTCCTCACCGGCCTCATCGTGACGGGGCCGATTGCGATCACGCTGTATCTGGTCTGGTGGTTCGTCACCTGGGTCGATGGCGTGGTGCGGCCGTTCGTGCCGCTGGCCTATCGGCCCGAGACTTATCTGCCCTATGTCATTCCCGGCTGGGGGCTGATCGTCGCATTCTTCACGTTGACGCTGGTCGGCTTCCTCGCGGCCAATTTGATCGGCCGGACACTGGTCGATGTCGGCGAGACCTTCCTCGGCCGCATCCCGGCGGTACGCGCCATCTACCGCGGCCTGAAGCAGGTGTTCGAGACGCTGTTCTCGGGCAAGGGCTCGAGCTTCCGCAAGGTCGGCCTGGTTGAGTTTCCCTCGCCGGGCATGTGGTCGATCGTGCTGATCTCGCAAGCGCCGAACGAGGACGTCTCCCGCAGCCTGCCGGGTCAGGAGGAGCACGTCTCGGTGTTCCTGCCGTGCTCGCCGAACCCGACGACCGGCTTCTTCTTCTATGTGCCCAAGAGCAAGATCGTCGAGGTCGACATGAGCACCGAGGATGCCGCGACGCTGATCATGTCGGCCGGCGTCGTGCAGCCGGGCTCAGCGCCCGATTCGAAGAAGGCAGCGGCGCTGGCGGGCATGGCGAATGCCGCGCGTATTGCCAACGCCTCGGCGGCGGTGCAGCCCCAGCCTGCGAAGGTGGAGTAGGGCCATTCCCCTGCGGGATGGCCGCCGTTCACGCGGGCGTCTCGTCCTCTGCTAGTCTCCGATTGAACTGAGCGCGTTGCTCGGGCTTCGATCTGGAGTGCACGATGTCCAAAACTATTGCGATCCTCGCGCCCGGTGCCATGGGCAGTGCCGTGGCCCGCCGTCTCGGCGAGCACGGTGCGCGTGTGCTGACGTCGTTGAGAGGGCGGAGCGAAGCGACGCGCAAACGCGCCACGGATGCCGGCATGATCGGCGCCGAGGACGACGCGATCGCGGACGCCGACATCATCCTGTCGATCGTGCCGCCGGGCGAAGCCGTGGCGCTCGCCGAGCGGCTGGCCGGGCTGATCGTCCGGCGCGAGAAGAAGCCGGTCGTGGTCGATTGCAATGCCGTCAACGTCGATACCGTGATGAGGATCGAGGAGATCATCGGCTCGGCACAGGCGCCGTTCGTCGATGCCGGCATCATCGGGTTCCCGCCCCAGCCCGGTGGCAAGAGCCCGGCCTTCTACATGTCGGGCGAGCACGCCAAGGATGTCGCCGTGCTGAAGGATTTCGGGCTCGACGTGCGGATCGTCGAAGGGCCGGTCGGTGCCGCGTCCGCGCTGAAAATGTCCTATGCCGGGATCGTCAAGGGCCTCGCCGGGATCGGCGCGGCGATGGTGGTCGCGGCAACGAAAGCGGGGGCTGCGGATGCGCTGCGCGACGAACTCGCACTCAGCCAGCCCGCGGTTCTGGCCCGGCTCGAAGTCGCGCTGCCGGACATGATTCCGAAAGCCTATCGCTGGGTCGCGGAGATGCGGGAGATTTCCGGCTTCCTCGGCCCCGATCATCCGGCGAGCCAGGTTTACGAAGGCTTTGCGCGCTGGTTCGACCACCTCGCCGAGGATGCGAAAGGCGAGGCGGCGGATACCGACCTGATGAAGGCATTCGCCGCGCGCATCGCGCAGAAGAAATCCTGATCGTCCGGTCTCACGTCACCGCCATCCATCATGTGCCGTGCAGCGAATCCAGAAACCCCTGGATGTCTCGATCGCGTCTCAAGCGCACGACCGGAACGTCAGCGCCATACTGCATACGCTCGGCCTCGATGACAGGCGCGCGCTCGGTGTCGTAGCGCCACGCCTCGCGCATCAATTTCCAGTCGAACTGCTCGGGGCACCCCTCCGGGAGATCAGGCCGGGCCTTGTCGCGATCGAAGGCGGACCGCAGGAGAATGCGCCACTGGCAGAGCCAGCGCGGGCGGTCGATGACGACCAGCGTATCGGCGCGCGCGAGCGTGAGATCGAAGGCAAGTCCCGAGAAGCTGCCGTCGACAACCCATGCGTCGCCCGCGATCGCGTCAGTAACCCGTGCTCGGAAGTTCGGTTTGTCGGATGGCTTCCATCCCGGCCGCCAGTAGAGCACGTCGAGATGCACCACCGGCAGCGCGAGCTTTTGCCCGAGATTTCGGGAGAGGCTCGTCTTTCCGCTACCCTGACAGCCTACAACGATGATCCGGCGCATCGTCGTAGGGTTCCATAAAGTCGGGCGAAGGGAAAGAGGAGGCCTCCGAACGCGCGTTATTACCTGGCATGTAATTGAGCTCATCTGCAGCCTGGCTACTGTCCCGGTCATTCACCCGACAGGAAGCATTCCATCAAGCCTCCTGTCGCGTGTGTGTCGGTGCATGAGGAGAGAGCTATGCAAGTCGTGTTTACGAAGAAGGAGCCGCCGCAATGGCTGCTCGACATGTGGCGGGAGATCGACAACAAGACCTTCGGACCAGGCTTCGACTGTTTTACGGAAGATGCCGTTTGCAACCTCGGCGTCGCCGATTGGAAGGGGCGCGAGGCGATCCGCGGCAATCTGAAGGCCTTCATCGACACCGGATTCACCGCGCTCCATCACATCACCGAATATTGGGACGCGGGCTCGCTGAAGGTGTTTCGGGGTGTCGTGGACATGACACCCGATGATCCCTCAATGAAGACGGTTCATCCCACGATGACGCACTTCTTCTACATGGACGAGAGGAACGACACCAAGGTACGGCACTGGGTCGGTGCCGTGGGGCCGGTCGCCTTCGGTTGATCGCCACGAACCTGCTACCATCGGCGGTGGTGCCTCGGACAAGCCGACGTACCGTCGCCGATGCGCGTTGACGATGCCGCACATCGACAGGAAGGATCAGTCGGCCATGAAAGCGACGGCCAGTGCCCTCAAGACGCGCGCCAGTTCCGCGGGTGCGCTGCTGCGTCAATGGCGGGACATTCGCGGCAAGACGCAGCTCGACCTGTCCTTCGACGCCGGCGTCTCGCAGAAGCACATCAGCTTCGTCGAGAGCGGCCGCAGCGTTCCGAGCCGCCAGATGCTGCTCGACCTTGCGCAAGCCCTCGACGTGCCCTTGCGCGAACGCAACGAGCTGCTGCTGGCCGCCGGCTATGCGCCGTCCTATTCCGAGCCCGCGCTCGAGGCGCCCGGCATGACGAGCATCAACCGTGCCCTGCAACGCATGCTGCGTCAGCACGAGCCGTTTCCCGCCATCGTCATGGACCGGTACTGGAACGTGCTGATGACCAATGAGGCCGCGCCGCTTCTGTTCAATTGCTTCATCGACATGTCCGCACGGCCGGCGCCACGAAACCTGCTGCATCTTATGTTCGATCCGGAGGGCATGCGCCCTTTTATCGCGAACTGGCCGCAGACCGCACGCGGGCTGCTGGCGCGGGTGTATCGCGAGGCAGTCGGACACGTGGTTGACATCAGGACGAAGGCGTTGTTGGAGGAACTGTCGCAATACCCCGGGGTGAAGCCGGAATGGCGTGCGCCGTCGGCATCCGATGCGATGCCGATGATCCCGTTGTCCTTCGTCAAGGACGGTGTGACGCTGGACTACTTCTCCCTGATCACGACGGTTGGAACGCCGCAGACGGTGACGGCGGAGGAGCTGCGGCTCGAGTGCATGTTCCCCGCCAACGAGGGGACCGAAGCCGAGCACGGCAGGTTCTTGCGCGCGCACGCCGGTTGAGGAGACGTCGCGAGGCTCATCTGTTATTGTTTCTGCGAAAGCGGTCACTCCGCAATGGGAGTTCGAATGAGAGTGCTTGTGATCGGCGCGGGAGCGCTCGGAGGCTACTACGGAGCGCGCCTGGTCCGAGCCGGCGGCGACGTGAACTTTCTGGTGCGGGCCGGGCGTGCGGAGCAATTGCGGCGGAATGGATTGCAGGTCGTGAGCCCGCAGGGCGATTTCGCCGTGCAGCCGAAGATCATCCTGGCCAACGACCTCAAGGAAACGTTCGACGTCGTGCTCGTCGGGGTGAAATCCTACTCGCTCGACGATGCGATGGCCCAGTTTGCCCCGGCCGTTGGCGCCCACACGATGATTTTGCCGATCCTCAACGGGCTGAAACATGTCGACGCCCTGACGGCGCGGTTCGGCGCCGCTCAGGTTCTCGGCGGGCTCGCGAACGTCAGTGCCGGGCTCGATGCGGATGGTCGCGTCGTTCAGTTCATGGCCAATCAGACCATCGTCTTCGGCGAAATCGGGGGGTCGTTGAGCGAGCGTGTGCTCGCCCTGGAGACGCTGCTGCACGTGCCCGGTATCGACGTGCGCGCCAGCGAAGCGATCATGCAGGACATGTGGGAGAAATTCGTCCAGCTCTCGACGCTCGCCGGCATCACCTGCCTGATGCGTGCAAGCATCGGAGACATTCTGGCCGTTCCGAACGGCGAGCAATCCATCTTCCGCCTGTTTGCCGAATGCTGCGCCGTCGCCACGGCCTCGGGTTTTGAGCCGCGAGCGCCTTTCATCGAGTTTGACCGCAAGCTGTTCACGACCCCGGATTCCCTGCTCAAGGCCTCGATGCTGCGTGATCTCGAGCGCGGCTCGGTCACCGAGGCGGAGCATATCCTCGGCGATATGGCCAACCGGGCCCGTGCACTCGGCATCGACACGCCCCTGCTGGATCTCGCCCGGGCGCATGTGGCGGCTTATGAGATTGGGCGGCAACGAGCGGCCAGCTAACCCGCTCCGATCAGCGGGATCGCTTCATCCCGCTCATACAGATACAGCAGGCAGCGCAGTGCCTCGCCGCGGTCGCCCTTGAGTTTTGGATCGTCCTTCAGGATGCGCAGCGCCTCGTCGCGGGCCTGCGTGATGAGCTGGCCGTGCACCTCCGAGCGGGCGATGCGGTAGCCGGGCAGGCCGCTCTGGCGCACGCCGAGCACATCGCCTTCGCCGCGCAGCTTCAGATCTTCCTCGGCGATCCGAAAGCCGTCGGTGGTCTCGCGGATCACCTTCAGCCGTGCTTTCGACATCTCGCCGAGCGGCTCGGAGTAGAGCAGCAGACAGGTCGAGGCCTCCGAGCCGCGCCCGATGCGGCCGCGCAATTGATGAAGCTGGGCGAGGCCAAAGCGTTCGGCGTTCTCGATCACCATGATGGTCGCCGCCGGCACGTCGACACCGACCTCGACCACGGTGGTCGTGACCAGCAGACCGATCTCGTGGGCGGCGAACTGGCCCATGACGCGGTCCTTCTCGGTGCCCTTCATCTGGCCGTGGACGAGGCCGACACGGTCGCCGAAACGCTTTTGCAGGGTTTCGAAGCGCTTGGTCGCATTGGTCAGGTGCTCGGTACCCTCGGCCTCGGATTCCTCGACCAGCGGGCAGATCCAGTAGACCAGCTTGCCGGATTCGAGCGCGCGGCCGATGCTGTCGGTGACCTCGCCGAGGCGGCTCATCGATATGGTGCGAGTTTCGATCGGCTGGCGGCCGGCCGGCTTCTCCCTGAGCTCGCTGATGTCCATGTCACCGAAATAGGTCAGCACCAGCGTGCGCGGAATCGGCGTGGCGCTCAGCACCAGCACGTCGACGGCCTCGCCCTTTGCCGTCAGCGCCAGCCGCTCGCGCACGCCAAAACGATGCTGCTCGTCGACGACGGCGAGGGCGAGATCGCTAAAGATCACGTCGTCCTGGATCAGCGCATGGGTGCCGACGAGCAGGTCGATCTCGCTGGCTTCGAGTTGTGCCAGCAGGTCACGCCGCTCCTTGCCCTTTTCGCGGCCGGTGAGGATCGCGACCCGCATGCCCGCGCGCTCGGCGAGCGGCGCGATGGTCTTGATATGCTGACGAGCCAGAATTTCGGTCGGCGCCATCAAGGCGGCCTGCTTGCCGACCTCAGTGACGGCAGCGGCGGCCAGCAGCGCGACCACGGTCTTGCCGGAGCCGACGTCGCCCTGGAGCAGGCGCAACATGCGCACCGGCTGTTGTAGATCATTGGCGATGGCGGCTGCTGCGTCGCGCTGGGAGGTTGTCAGCGCATAGGGCAGGGCATCGATGATTTTGTTGCGGAGGTGCCCGTCGCCGGCGTTGCGCACACCGGCCGGGCGTCGCAATTGGGCGCGGATCAGGGCAAGCGCAAGTTGCCCGGCCAGGAGTTCGTCGAAGGCGAGGCGCGACCAGAACGGCTGGTCGGGCAGAATGTCGGTGAGCTCGACCGGCTGGTGCACGCGGGTGAGCGCCTCGGCGATCGGCGGGAAGCCGCAGCGGCGCAGCACCTCCGGGCTGATCCATTCCGGCAGTGCCGGGAGCTTCTGCAGCGCCTGCGCGACCGCACGGCGCAGCGAGCCGAGTGCAAGGCCCTCGGTCAAGGGATAGACGGGATCGATGCCGGAGAGTTTGGAAATCGCCTCCTCGTCCAGCACCCGGTCGGGATGCACGATCTGCGGGATGGCGTCGTACATCTGGAGCGTGCCGGAGACGAAGCGCTTCTCGCCGATCGGCAGCAGCTTCTCGACATAGCCGGGCTTTGCGCGGAAGAACGTCAGCACGACGTCGCCGGTGTCGTCGCTGGCGTAAACGAGGTAGGGCGCGCGCGCATTGCGCGGCGGGGGCGGGCGGTGGCGGTCGACCGTGACCTCCAGCGTCACCATGGTTCCCTGCGCGGCGTCGCGGATCTTCGGCCGGGCGCGACGGTCGATCACCTGGCTCGGCAAATGCAGCAACAGATCGACCAGCCGCGGCGTCTCATTGCGGCTGAGCAGATATTGCAGCAGCTTGTCCTGCTTCGGACCGACGCCGGGCAGGCTGGTCACGGGGGCAAACAGCGGGTTGAGCAGGCTGGGGCGCATCAGGCGAATCTAGGACCGTTTTCGCTCGTCATGCCCGGCTTTATGCCCGGCATCCACGTGTTTTTTCGTGCCCCTGCGGGGCAGCGGGCCATGACAAATCGAGGGCTGACAGGGCCCGCCCGAGTGGCTATATCACCCCGGCCCGGCACGTCCGGGCTTTTGGCGTTTGACTGGAATTGAGACATGACGGGAACGACACGATCGAGCAACGGGCTGGACGACCGCCGCAAGCGGCTTCTGTTCCGCTGCTGGCACCGCGGCACGCGCGAGATGGACCTGATCCTCGGCCGGTTCGCGGATGCCGAGATCGGCAATCTGTCCGATGACGAGCTGACGCAGCTCGAGACCCTGCTCGAAGAGGCCGATCCCGACCTCTATGCCGCCATCACCGGCGACAAGGTGCTTGCCGCCGACGTCATCGGCCCGCTGTTTGCGCGCATCAAGGGGTTTCCGATCGCGGACCGCGACGTATGAAGCAGGGGATGAAATCGCCGGCCGAGCTGCTCACGCCCGGCCGCGCGCTCACGCTTGCCAATGTTGCCGAGGGTGCCGAGGGCCTCGTCATCTCTGATCTCGCGCGCGCCATCGCGGCGCGGCCGAAGAAGCCGGCTGTCAGCCTCGCGGTGATCTGTCGCGACGGGCCGCGGATGCAGCAGCTCGAACGTGCTCTGCAATTCTTCGCGCCCGATTTGCCCGTGCTGACCTTCCCGGCCTGGGACTGCCAGCCCTATGACCGCGTCTCGCCGCATGGTGGCGTCCTCGCGCAGCGCCTGACGACGCTGGCGCGGCTGGCGTCACTGACCGGTAGCGACAAGCCGCTGATCGTGCTGACCACGGTGAACGCCGTGGTACAGCGCGTGCCGGCGCGCGAGCTCGTCGCGGCGCAGGCGCTGTCGGTCGCGCCCGGCAACGTCGTGCCGATGGATACCATCATCGCCTGGCTCGAGCACAACGGCTACAACCGCTCCTCGACCGTGCGCGAGCCCGGCGAATACGCGGTGCGCGGCGGCATTCTGGACCTGTTTCCGGCCGGCCTGGACCAGCCCGTCCGTTTCGATTTCTTCGGCGACAGCCTGGAATCGATCCGCACCTTCGATGCCGAGACCCAGCGCACGCTGCTCGACATGCGCGCGCTCGATCTCGTGCCGATCTCCGAATTCCAGCTCGTCACCGAGACCATCCGCCGCTTTCGCATGGGCTACGTCGCTGAGTTCGGCGCGCCCGAGCGCGACGATGCGCTCTACGAGGCCGTCAGCGAGGGCCGCCGCCATCCCGGCATGGAGCATTGGCTGCCGCTGTTCCAGGATCGGATGGACACGCTGTTCGACTATCTGCAAGGAGCTTGCGTCGCGATCGAGCCGCAGGCCGAGGACGCCATCCGCGAGCGTTTCAAGCAGATCCTCGATTATTACCAGGCCCGCCGCGACGCCATGGAGCATCCGGGCGGCGGTGCCATCTACAAGCCGCTGCCGCCTGACAGGCTCTACCTGACCGAGGAGGAGTGGGGCAAGCGTGAGAGCGGGATGCCGTTGGTGCGGCTCACCCAGTTTTCGGTGCCCGCTGATGGTACCAGCGTGGTCGATGCCGGCGCGCGCAAGGGACGAGACTTCGCCCCGGAGCGCAACGATAACAAGATCAATGTCTTCGAAGCCGTCGTCGCACATGTGCATGGGCTACTGACAAACCGCAAGAAGGTGGTCATCGCGCTCTGGACGGAGGGCTCGAGGGACCGCATGACCTCGATGCTGCGCGATCACAAGCTCACCCCCGTGACCAGCGTCAACAGCTGGCGCACGGTGCAGGCGACCCCGCGCAACGAGACCATGCTGGCCGTGCTCGGCCTCGAAAGCGGATTCGAGACCGACGAGATCGCTGTCATCAGCGAGCAGGATATCCTTGGCGATCGCCTGGTCCGACCGCGCAAGGCGAGCCGCAAGCTCGACAATTTCATCTCGGAGGTGACGAGCCTCGCCGCCGGCGATATCGTGGTCCATGTCGATCACGGCATCGGCCGCTTCATCGGCCTGCAGACGCTGGACGTCGCCGGCGCGCCCCATGACTGCCTCGAGCTGCATTATGCCGCCGAGACCAAGCTGTTCCTGCCGGTCGAGAACATCGAGCTGCTGTCGCGCTATGGCTCCGACCAGACCACGGTCGAACTTGATCGTCTCGGCGGTTCGGGCTGGCAGACGCGCAAGGCCAAACTCAAGAACCGCATCCGTGAGATCGCGGGCGAGCTGATCAAGATCGCCGCCGAGCGCCACCTCCATGAGGCGCCGAAGCTGCCGGTGCAGCCGGGCCTCTACGACGAGTTCTGCGCGCGCTTCCCCTATGACGAGACCGAGGATCAGCTTGGTGCGATCGAGTCCACGCTGAAGGACCTCGAGCTCGGCCGTCCCATGGACCGGCTGATCTGCGGCGACGTCGGCTTCGGCAAGACCGAGGTGGCGCTGCGCGCCGCCTTCGCGGTGGCGCTCGAAGGCAAGCAGGTCGCGGTCGTGGTGCCGACCACGCTGCTCGCCCGTCAGCATCACAAGACGTTCACCGACCGTTTCAAGGGTTTCCCGGTCCAGGTCGCCCAGGCCTCCCGGCTGGTGCCCGCCAAGCAGCTCAATCTGGTCAAGAAGGGCCTCGCCGACGGCTCGGTCGACATCGTCGTCGGCACCCATGCGCTGCTCAGCAAGTCGATCAAGTTCCGGGATCTCGGCCTGCTGATCGTCGACGAGGAGCAGCATTTTGGCGTGACCCACAAGGAGCGGCTGAAGCAGCTCCGCGCCGAGGTGCACGTGCTGACGCTGTCGGCCACGCCGATTCCACGCACACTTCAATTGGCGCTCACCGGCGTGCGCGAGCTCTCGATCATTGCCTCGCCCCCGGTCGACCGCCTCGCGGTCCGCACCTTCGTCGCCCCGCACGACCCCTTGATGATCCGCGAGGCGCTGCTGCGCGAGCGCTATCGCGGCGGCCAGGCGTTCTACGTGGTGCCGCGCATCGACGACCTCGCCGAGGTCAGGGATTTCCTCGACAAGAACGTGCCGGAGATGAAGGTTGCGGTTGCGCACGGGCAGATGCCGCCCGCCGTGATCGAGGATATCATGACGGCGTTCTACGACGGCAAGTTCGATATCCTGCTGTCGACCACGATCGTGGAATCCGGCCTCGACATCCCCAACGCCAACACGCTGATCGTGCATCGCGCCGACATGTTCGGCCTTGCCCAACTGTATCAGCTCCGCGGCCGCGTCGGCCGGTCCAAGCTGCGGGCCTATGCGCTGTTCACGCTGCCGGCGCAGCAGAAGATCACGGCGCAGGCCGAGCGCCGGCTCACCGTGCTGCAATCGCTGGAGACGCTGGGCGCGGGCTTCCAGCTCGCCTCGCACGATCTCGACATCCGCGGCGCGGGCAATATCCTGGGCGAGCAGCAGTCCGGCCATATCAAGGAGGTCGGCTTCGAGCTCTATCAATCGATGCTGGAGGAGGCGATCGTCAACCTCAAGGCTGGTGTGTCCGAGCCCGCGGCCGACCGCTGGTCGCCGACGATCACCATCGGCATGCCCGTGCTGATTCCGGAGGATTATGTCGGCGATCTCTCGGTGCGGCTGTCACTCTACCGCCGGCTCGCCGACCTCGACAGCGAGGAGGAGATCGAGAACTTCGGCGCCGAGATGCGCGACCGGTTCGGCGTGTTGCCGGACGAGGTGCGCTATTTGTGCAAGGTCGCCGCGATCAAGGCGTTCTGCCGCCAAGCCAATGTCGGCAAGATCGATGCCGGTCCGAAGGGCGCCGTCATCGCCTTCCGCGACAATTCCTTCGCCCATCCCGACCGGCTGGTGAGCTTCATCCGCAGCCACGGCCAGGCCGCGAAGGTGCGGCCCGACATGAAGGTGGTGTTCCTGCAGGACTGGGAGACGCCGGAAGAGCGTCTGGCCGGCACCACCGAGATCATGCGCCAGCTGGCGCAGCTCGCGCAGAGCAAGAAGGCGGCGTAGAGGTTTCCGGAGGCGGCGCGAAACGACGCGCCGCACTCGGATCTCCGAACAGCGACATATGATCACTTGCGCAATGATCGAACAGTTGCTAGGTTCAGTCTATCGAGTTTCGGCCGAACGACTTGGCCTCGCCGCTGAAAAGCGCGCCTGACTGACGACCCTCCCTCCAGATCTCGACGACACCCACCGCGCTTCTGAGCGCGGCCAAACGTTTATCTATCTTAAAGGACGATCCCCATGACGACGGGAACTGTGAAGTGGTTTAACAGCCAAAAGGGCTTCGGATTCATTCAGCCGGACGAGGGCAGCCAGGATGTCTTCGTTCACATCAGCGCCGTTGAACGCGCCGGCATGAATACCCTCAACGAAGGGCAGAAGGTTTCTTTTGAAATCGTTGCAGATCGCAAGACCGGCAAGTCTGCTGCTGAAGATCTGCGCGCCGCATAGGCTGCCGCAATCCCAATGACGTTGCTTTGACCACGGATGTACTGGCAGAGCTTCGGATTTTGACCCGCGACCGTTTACCGGCCGCGGGTTTTTTGCGCCAGCGGCCGGCCCTCGCGAATGAGAATGCGAACGGTGCGTTTCGCGTAAAGCTTCCACATGTGAGCAGTCGAGCTCCGACGGCAGCGAGCGCTCGCGGATGATTACGACGCCGCCCGCGATGCCTCGGCCGACAGCCGCCCAAGCAGCGACCTTGCCGTATCCGAGGGCGACAGCGAATCCACCGAAACGACGGGATCGCTGCGCATCTCGTGCTTGCCGTTCGACGTGTGCCGCATCACCGCGGAGAGGCGGCGGGCGATCATGTGCGCAGTGCGGAAGTCGGTCTCCGCGAACACGACGACGACCGAGCCGTCCTTCTGCGCCACGCCAAAATCCATCTGCCGCATCAGCCGGCTGAGAATGCGCGCGGCATCGAGCTGGGCGCGGGAATTGCCGGGATCGAAGGCGAAGCGTGCGACCGAGAGGCCGCCGCCGCGGGCCAGCGTCTGCTCGACCGCCTTGGCAAAATCACGCGCAAAAGCTTCCGCCGTGAGCAGGCCGCTGCGCGGGTCGAGCCAGCCGCCGGCATCGATCGAGCGCAGCGTACGGCTCAGCTGGGCTTCCATGGCGTGCTGGCGGATCAGGGGCAGCGCGTTGGCGGCGACCTTCGCTGACTCGCCGGGGATCAGTTCGAGATTCGGCAGGTCGTAAGTCTGCGTCAACTGATGCGCAGTGACGACCACGGGCAGGCTGCGGAAGCGGGTGTCCTCGGCGAGCACCGTGAGAAAGGCATCGGTCACGCGGGGGGTAAAACCTTCGGCGAGCACGACGCCGTCGAGGTCGCGGGTGTTGAGATGCTTGGCCGCTGCCTCGATCGAGAGCGCCCCGATGACGCCGACGCGCTCGCCGAGCGCGACGGAAAGCGCGGGGTAAGCCGCGCCGCGGCCGATCAGAAGCACCGTGGCATCGCGAACGGGATCAGCCTCCGGCAGCGCGACTTTGACCTCGGGCAGCCGGCGCAGCACCGTGGCGTGAAGGGTACGAATCCGTAGAGCGGCGCGAAGCCGCGCGATCAGGCGTTCGGAATGGCCGGCGCGCGAGGAAGAGAAGGGCAGGACGTTGTGCGGGAGCGCGCCCGCCGCATCCAATGCCACGAAGGGAAGGTAAGGGGATTGCTCCGCAATCTTGCTGGCGAGCGGCGCCAGATGCGGCTCGTGCCCGGCATGCATCGCGGCGAGAACCACGGCCGGCTGCACCTCTTCGACCGCGCGCACCGCGCCGGCCCAGCCGGTGTCGATCACGGGAAAGAAGCGCGCCTCGTCCAGCGCCGCAATGAAGGCCGGCCGCTCGCCATTGGACACAAACAGGATCGGGCCGGCCTGGGACATCGAGAGACTCTGATCACGCGACAGGTGCCGCGCAATCTAGTCCGGCCGCCTTAATGCAGCGTCAATGGAACGGTCGAAACTACGCTTAGACCGGCCCGGAGCGGTCGCGAAAAGCTTCGACCATCAGGGGGTTAAGCCCGAGTTCGCTGAGCGCCTCGCGGGCGCGGGCATTGTCCTGGGCGCGGCCCGCGAGCCGGTGACCGGAGAGCCGGTCAGGCAGCGCGGTCAGCAGGGCGCCCTGGCCGAGCCGGCGCGCCCATTCCTGCAGGTCGTTGGAGAGGAAGCGGTAGCCGCCGACGGCCATGATCCCGGAGGGCGGCGCGGTGATGCAGATCGCGCCGCTGGGACGATCGAGCCGCGCGGCATAGCCGGTGTCGACATAGTCGCGTGGCGGTTGCGCGATCAGGGTGTCGCCGACCGGCGGCGGCGGCGGGGCGTAGGCCGCGATCGGCACCATAGGGCCGCGCAGCCCGAGCGTGCCCTTCGGCGTCAGCAGAATCTCGCCGGCGATCGACGAACCCGACTGCTCGCGCGGCGCGCCGTGCGGTCCCGGCATCACCGGCACCGGCATGCCGTCCTCGCCACGCCGGGCGCCGAACAATCCGGCCTCGCCGAACAGATAGACGTCCGTGAAAGGCGCATGCGGCGCAATCCATGCCTCGCTCGCCGACACCTGCTCGGGGGCGCGCCACAGGCCGATGACGTTGCGCAAGCTCGGCATCCGCGCCGCCAGCTCGGAATCGCCGAGCCGCTGGGCGAACTGTGCCGGTGCGATCAGCACGTCGCATTCGTGCGCATTGATCTGCTGCTCCAGCACGTCGTTCTCGAAGGGGTGATGCAGCGCCAGCGTGCCGCCGCACAGCAGCCACACCGCGAGCGAGGAGGCGAGCCCTGCGAACGACATCGGCGTGAACGCCGCCATCACGGTTGCGCCTTGCCTGATGTCGGCTTCCAGCGACATCGCGAGCCCCCCGGCGATCAGGCTGAAATGCGGCCGCGGCACGGGACGAAAGCCTTCGGCGGTGACGTCGAAGGAGATCATCGCCGCCTTGCGGCCATCCTGAATCACGGCGCGCGCTGTGCCGGGCGGACGGGCCTGCACGTCGTCGAGCGAGGCCATGCCTTCGGGCAGGTTGGTGCCGAAGCCGCAGACATGGCGAATCGAGAAGGCTTCCGCGGCCGCGTGCATGGCGAGATCGGCATAGCTGACGCCGTCGACCGTGCTCATGGTGACGATGGCGCGCGCCGCGGTACGATTGAGAGCGGCGGTCAGTTCGGCATGGCGCCAGAGCAGCGGCAGCACGGCGACGACAAGACCGGCGCGATGGGCGGCGAGAACGGTGAGCACGAACTCGACCGTATTCGGCAGTTGGATGGCGATGACGGAATTGGCCGGCAGGCCTGATTCGACGAAATAGGCGGACAGCGCCTCGATGGCGGTGTCAGCCTCGGCATAGCTCATCCGCCGCGGCTCGTGCCCGGTCACGCGGAACTTGTTCAGGGGGTCGAGCAGAGCGGTCGCGTGCGGCTGCCGCATCAGCGTGCGCTGAAACAGTGTGTCGAGCGTCGGCGATACGGCTGGCTGGTTCACGGCGTCACTTTGCTTGATGAGCTTGCGGCTGCCCCTTCGACCACCAGGTCTCCGGCAAATAGCCGGACAGCGAGGTGGCCTCTGGCCGTTCTATCCGATTCCAGCGCGCGATCCATTGCTCGGATACGTTAAACAGGGGGATTGTATAGAAACCGGAGATCAAAGCGCGGTCGAGCGCCCGCACCGCGGATACGAAATCCGTGTGTTCACGGGCTTCCAGCAGTGCGGCGATCATCGCATCGACCGCGGGATCCCGGGCCCCCATGTAGTTGCGGGTGCCCGGACTGTCGGCGGCAGCGCTCCCCCAGTAGAAATATTGCTCGTTGCCGGGCGACAGGGACTGGTCCCAGCGGTTCTGGATCATGTCGAATTCGTAGGCGAGCCGGCGCTGGTCGAACTGCACGGGATCGACCGATCGCACGCTGGGCTCGATGCCGGCGCGCCTGAGGTCGCGCTGAAAGGCAAGCGCGACGCGTTCCTGGTCGCGGGTCGTGACCAGGATCTCGAAGGTGAAGGGCGCCTTGGTCGCACGGTTGCGCAGCACGGTGCCGTCGAGATCGTAGCCGGCCTCCAACAACAGCTTCAGCGCCGCGCGCAGCGTGGTCCGGTCGCGGCCCGAACCGTCGGTCACCGGCAGGCGGTAGCTGCCGTCCATGATGTCAGGCGGGATCTGCGCGGCGAACGGCTTGAGCAACTCGCGCTCGCGCGCATCCGCAGGCTTGCCATACGCTGAGAGGTCCGAGCCGGCAAAATAGCCGGCGACGCGCGAGTAGAGGTTGAAGAAGTAGTTGCGGTTCACCAGCTCGAAATCGAACAGCAGCGTCAAGGCCTGGCGCACGCGGATGTCGGCGAATATGGGACGCCTCGTGTTGAACACCAGAAATTCGGAAGGTTGCGGCACGCCCGGCTTGAAGGTGTCGCGGATCACGTCGCCATTCTTCGCCGCGGGAAAGTCGTAGCCGTCGTGCCAGCGCAGCGGCTCGTGCTCGATGCGGAAATCATAGAGGCCGCGCTTGAAAGCTTCGAACTGGCCGTTGGCCTCGCGAAAATAGTCGAGCCTGATCTCCTCGAAATTGTAGAGCCCGCGATTGATGGCGAGGTCACGGCCCCAATAGTCGGGATTGCGGGTGAGCGTCACGCTGGCACCGGGCCTCACGGCGGTGACGCGATAGGGGCCGGAGCCGACCGGGCCCGACAGCGTCGTCTCCTCGAAAGCCGCGACGTCGACCGCATGTTTCGGCAGGATCGGCATCAGGCCGAGGATCAGCGGCAGTTCGCGGTCATTGGCTCCCGCAAGGTCGAAGCGGACGGTGAGGGGATCCGGCGCCTCGGCCCTTGCCACCTTGCCGTAATATTGCCGGTGGTTTGGGCGGCCGTGGTCGCGCAGCAACTGCCAGGAGAACAGCACGTCCTCGGCGCGGACCGGCTTGCCGTCGGAGAAGCGCGCGCGGGGATCGATGTGGAACGTGACAAAGCTGCGCTCGTCATCGGTCTCGACCGATCTGGCGAGCAGTCCGTAGAGCGTGAACGGCTCGTCATTGCCGCGCGCGAGCAGGCTCTCGACCACGTAGTTCCGGACCGGCTGCACGGCCAGTCCCTTGACGATGAAGGGATTGAGGCTGTCGAAGGTGCCGAGAACGCCCCAGGTCAGCCGGCCGCCCTTGGGGGCGTCAGGGTTGACGTAAGGCATGTGGGTGAAACCGGCAGGCATCGCCGGCTTGCCGTGCATGGCGATGGCGTGGGCTTCCTCGGCCTCTGCGCCGCTGGCCGGAAGCCCCAAGGAAAACGGGAGCCCCAAGGCGAAAGCCAGGACACAGAGGCGGACGCAAAGACCTTCAGGACGGCCCTCGAGAAGGCGCTGGAACATGAACATGTGGACACGTTGATTCGAGGACCGCAGGCCTGAATCCTATCACAGGGATTTTCCCGGGGGCGCACGCCGACGCGCGGTCAAAGGCGCTTGTCGGCATTGATCTTTTCGTCGGCCACGTTAAGAAGGCACGCAATCGCGCAAGAGCGCCGAGCCCGTCACTTATCTGCCTCATTTGACGGGGAGAGAGCCGCGCCCAACGCGGCCAGGCTCGGTGCGTCGAAGCGGTTCGGGCACTTCCCGTTCAGAAAGGGTTTTCCGCAATGAATTTCCGTTACTTGGCCGCGTCCGTCCGGCCGCGCGGGCGACTTCTCGCCTTGTTGACGGCGACGGCGTTGGCCGTCCCGTTTGCCGCCGAGGCCCAGGCTCCCGCGCCAGCTCCGGGCACGCCCGCGCCCAAGGCGACCCCGAAGGCCGCTCCGAAGGCTGCCCCCAAGGCTCCGGCGCCGGCCGCTCAGGCACCGGCCCAGCCGGCACCCGCCCAGGGCGCTCCGGCGCAGGGCGCTCCAGCGCAGCAGGGCGCGGCCCAGCCGGCCGATCAGCAAATCCAGCTGATCTACGCCCCCTGGACCAAGTTCTGCCTCAAGGGCCAGGACGCCAATGCCAAGCAGGTCTGCTTCACCGGCAAGGACGGCCGTATCGAGTCGGGCCAGCCGGTCATCGCGGCCGTCATCATCGAGCCAGAAGGCGAGCCGAAAAAGATCCTGCGCGTGACGCTGCCGCTCGGCATGCAGTTGGTGCACGGCACCCGCATCATCGTGGACAACAATCCGCCGTTGCAGAGCCCGTATGTGATCTGCTTCCAGAACGGCTGCATGTCCGACTACGAAGCCACGCCCGAGTTCATCAACAACATGAAGAAGGGCCAGAACCTCGTTGTTCAGGCGATCAATGCCAACGGCGCACCGCTGACGCTGCCGCTGCCGCTCGCCGGCGAATTCCAGAAGGCCTATGACGGCCCGCCGACCGATCCGAAGGTGTTCGAGGAAACCCAGAGGAAGCTGCAGGAAGAGCTCCAGAAGAAGGCTGAAGAGCTGCAGAAGAAGCAGCAGCAAGCGCCTGGCGCCGCTCCGGCCGGACAGAAGTAATCAGGGATCAATCCCGCACATGAAAAAGGCGCTCGGTTCGAGCGCCTTTTTTGCTGGCCAGTTGATGGCTTCGAAACTCAGTTCAGCGAAGGATTGCGCGGGCGATAGCCGGTCTTGTCCTTGACGAAGATCTCGGCGACCTGGGAATGCCGGACCGGCTCGCCGGAATCGTCCGGCACGAGATTCTGCTCGGAGACATAGGCGACGTATTCCGACTCCGAGTTCTCCGCGAGCAGGTGATAGAACGGCTGGTCCTTGTGGGGCCGCACCTCCTCGGGGATCGACAGCCACCACTCTTCGGTGTTGTTGAATTCCGGATCGATGTCGAAGATCACGCCCCGGAACGAGAAGATCCGGTGGCGCACGACCTGTCCGATCTGGAATTTGGCGGTCCGCGCTTTAATCATTCCCCGTCGATAGACCAGGATTGTGGCCGATGCTAGTGCCCTGATCTGGAATTAACCCGCGGTTGCGGGGCAGATAGGCCCCCAATCTTCAGAAAACACTTCATCAATGGTCGATATCCTCAATCTGGCTCTACCATATTTCGGCTTGATCTTCGTTGGATTCGCCTGTGGCAAGGGCAAATCCCTGCCGGAATCGGGCCTCGCCTGGATGAACTTCTTCCTGCTCTATGTGTCGCTGCCGGCGCTGCTGTTTGCGATCATGTCGAAGACGCCGTTTTCGGAATTGAACAACCCGCCGTTCCTGGTCGCGACCACCCTGTCGACCGTTGCGGCGTTCACACTCGCGCTGGTCGTCGGCAAGGTTTTGGGCGGGCTGACGCTGCGCGAGGCGACGCTCGCCGGGCTCTCCGGCGGCTACGGCAATATCGGCTACATGGGACCGGGGCTGGCGCTCGCCGTGCTCGGGCCGAAGGCCTCCGCGCCGACTGCGCTGATCTTCTGCTGCGACAGCATCTTCCTGTTCACGATCGTGCCGTTGCTGATCGAGCTCTCCGACCGCGATCATCCCTCGATCGTGCATGCCTTCGGCGTCGTGCTGAAGCAGATCGTGCTCAACCCGCTGATCATGTCGGCCTGCTTTGGCGCGGCCTTCGCATCGCTGCATATCGAGATGCCCGTCGCACTCGATCGCACCATCACCTTCCTCCAGAACGCAGCCGCTCCGACCGCGCTGTTCGTGCTCGGCGTGACCGTGGCGCTCCGCCCGTTCGATCGGGTCCCGTGGGAAGTGCCGGGCGTGATCGCGATCAAGCTCCTGGTCCATCCGCTTGCAGCTTTCGGCCTGATGCTGGCGCTCGGCCCGTTTGCGCAGCCCTGGGCCGCGACCGCCGTGCTGATGGCCTCGCTGCCGCCGGCGCTAAACGTGTTCGTCATCGCCCGGCAGAACGACGCCTGGATCGAGTCTGCCTCCGTCGCGGTGCTGCTCGGGACGTTTGCGTCCGTGGTCACGCTGACCAGCGTGATGTGGGCGATCCAGACTGGCCGGCTGGCGTTTCCTTGAGCGGCGGTTACTTCCGCCAAGTCGGCGTGAGCCCCTCGCGCATCGCAAAACGCCGGAGCGGGCCGATCGCGCCGAGCAGGTGCATGCCGACCGCGCGGACGGGCTGGAGTGGCAGGAAATCATTGAGCAGCGAGCGGTTGGCGATGTCGATCGCAAAGGTCCGGCTCAGGATGTCCGGACGCCGCGCCCGGTCATAACGCTTGAGCACGTCTGCTGCGCCGGGATCTTGGCCTGATGCGATGGCCTCGCCTGCAAGCCTCGCAATGTCGGCGGCATCGCGGAGGCCGAGATTGAGACCCTGGGCGCCGATCGGGGGAACCACATGGGCGGCTTCGCCGACCAGCGCAATGCGGTCGCCGCCGAAGGATTTGGGACGTTCGATCGCCAGCGGGAACAGATGGCGGCCCGGCTCCACCGTCATGCGCCCGAGGATCGAATGCGACTGCTTCTCGATCGCGGCGGACAATTCCTCATCGCTCAGGCCGCGAAGCCGCTCGGCGTCCGCAGGCGCCGAGACCCAGACGACGCTGGAACGATCGCCGGGCAGGGGCACGAACACGCAAGGACCATGCGGGGTGTGGAACTCGGTCGAGACGTTGCGGTGGGGCCGCGCGTGCCCGACGTTGAAAGTCAGTGCCGTCTGGGTCAGCTCGCGCCGCGTCACCGCGATGCCGGAGGCTTCGCGGCACAGCGAATGCCGGCCGTCGGCCCCGACCACGAGGCGGGCCGAGAGAAATTGCGCAGCGGCCGTGCGGATCGCGACGTCATCGGCTTCGATGACGACAGTTTCGGCCTCGTCGTCGAAACGGACGACATCGGGCAGTTCGGCCGCGCGCGCTTCCAGCGCCAGCATCAGCGAGCGGTTGTCGATGTTGTAGCCGAAGGCATCGAGGCCGATTTCGTGGCAGGAGAACCGGACCTCCGGCGCACGAAACAGCCGGCCGGTGTCGTCGACGAGCCGCATGATTTCGAGCGCGGCCGCCTTGTCCTTGCAGCGCGGCCAGACGTCGAGGCTCTCCAGCAGATCGACGGAGGCACCGAGTAGCGCCGTGGTTCGATTGTCGGCATAAGGCATGCGACGCGCCACCAGCGCGGTCCGTGCGCCCGCCTGCGCCAATGCGATGGCCGCGCTCAGTCCCGCCGGTCCGCCGCCGATCACGGCCGCGTCAAAGAGTGTCGATGCATCTGTCATGGAACGACATTGGACATGCCCCGCGGCAAATTCAAGCCCACTCATATTTCCCTGATTTTATGACGAATTGTGCGACCAGGCGCCGCAATGGCTTATGTGCAAACCGGTGTCATTCTGATAGCAGAAGTCATGGACAGCCAAGAGGATTCCCTGAAGCCCAGGCCCGCGATCCGCGCCGCTGCCTTCTCGGTGCACATCTTCACCGCGTTCGGTGCGGCGATCGCGCTGCTGGCGATGCTTGAGGCCGTGCGTGAGCACTGGGCGGCGATGTTTCAATGGCTGGGCGTCGCCCTCATCATCGACGCGATCGACGGGCCGATCGCGCGCCGGCTCAACGTCAAGGACGTGCAGCCGAACTGGTCGGGCGACGTGCTCGACCTCGTGGTCGATTTCGTCACTTACGTCTTCGTGCCGGCCTATGCGATCGTGGCCAGCGGCTTGCTGCTGCCGGTCGCAGCTCCCCTGCTCGGCGTCGCCATCATCGTCACCAGCGCATTATATTTCGCCGATCTGCGCATGAAAGCGGACGACAATCATTTCCGCGGTTTTCCGGCGCTGTGGAATGCGGCGGCGTTCTATCTGTTTCTGCTGCACTGGCCGCCTCTGCTCTCGACGCTGCTAGTAGCGGCCCTGGTGGTGCTGACCTTCGTGCCGTTCCACGTGCTGCATCCGGTGCGCGTCGTGCGGCTGCGCTGGCTGACGATGTCGCTGATCGCCATCTGGGCTCTGCTCTCCTTCTACACGCTGCAGATGGACTTTCGCGTCGGCACCGGTGTGACTGTCGCGCTCTGCGCGATCGCGCTCTGGATCAGCTTCAGCGACGCATTGATACGGCTGACAAGATCCTTCGCATGATGCACCTGTTGACCAGCCCCGAAGCCTGGGCCGCGCTCCTCACCTTGACCGCGCTCGAGATCGTGCTCGGCATCGACAACGTCATCTTCCTGTCGGTGATCGTCTCGCGCATTCCCGAGAAGCAGGCGCACCGCGCCCGCCAGATCGGGCTCGCGCTGGCGCTGATCTTCCGCATCATCCTGCTCAGCCTCCTGGTCTGGCTGATCGGCCTGACCGCGCCGGTGTTTTCGTTTTCCGGTTACGGCTTCTCCTGGCGCGACCTCATCCTGATCGGCGGCGGTCTGTTCCTGATTGCGAAGGCGACGCACGAGATTCATGGCGAGGTCGAAGCCGATGACGGCGAGGGCGGCGAGAAGTCACCTCGTAACGCTTTCTTCTGGGTCATCGTCCAGATCGTGATCATCGACATCGTGTTCTCGCTGGACTCGATCATCACGGCGATCGGCATGGCGCAGGACCTCGAAATCATGATCGCGGCCGTCGTGATCGCCTGTCTCATCATGTACATTTCGGCCGGACCGGTGTCGCGGTTCGTCGCGGAGCATCCGACCACGAAAATGCTGGCTCTGGCCTTCCTGGTGCTGATCGGCGTCGCGCTGGTTGCGGACGGATTCCAATTCCACATCCCGCGCGGCTACATCTATTTCGCGATTGCGTTCTCGGCAGCGGTCGAGTTTTTCAACGTGCTAGCGAAACGCAACCGCAGGAAGACCGGCAAGCCGTCGGTCTAGGCGTTCCAGCCCGCGTCGAGTTGACAAGGCGGGCGCGATGTCTTTCGCTGGCCCGCGAGAAAAGGAGGTCAGGTGATGACCAAAGCCGTCCGTGTGCACAAGGTCGGAGGCCCCGAAGCCCTGGTCTATGAGAGCGTCGATGTTCCGGCGCCCGGGCCCGGCGAGGTGCGCATCGTCCAGCATGCCGTCGGCCTGAACTTCATCGACGTCTATTACCGCACCGGCCTCTACAAGGCGCCGGGGCTGCCCTTCATCGCCGGCAACGAAGCCTCGGGCGAGGTCGTCGCGGTCGGGCCGGGCGTGACGAATTTCCATCCCGGCGACCGCGTCGCCTACTACCACAATCTCGGCGCCTATACCGGCGAGCGCAACATCCCCTGGGAGCGGCTGGTCAAGCTGCCCGACCACATCACCCACGAGCAGGGCGCCGTGCTGATGCTGAAGGGGCTGACGGTGTGGTATCTCCTGCACAAGACCTTCAAGGTCGAGCCGCATCATCGCGTGCTGATCCATGCCGCGGCCGGCGGCATCGGCCTGCTTGCCTGCCAATGGGCGAGGGCCATGGGTGCCCACGTCATCGGCACCGTCGGCTCGCGCGAGAAGGCTGCGCTTGCCGAGGCCAATGGCTGCGACCATGTGATCCTCTACAACGAGGAAGACTTCGTTGCGCGCGTCAAACAGATCAGCCGCAACGAGGGCTGCGACGTGGTTTATGACGGTGTCGGCAAGGCGACGTTCCCGGGCTCGCTGTCCTGCCTGAAGCCGCGCGGGATGTTCGTCTCCTTCGGCAATGCCTCAGGCCCGGTGCCGCCGTTCTCGATCGCCGAGCTCAACACCCACGGCTCGCTGTTTGCGACCCGGCCCAAGCTCAACGACTATATCGGAACGCGCAAGGAGTTGCTGGAAGGCGCTGACACGCTGTTCGCCGCCGTCATCAACGGCAAGCTGCACGTGCCGATCAACCATGCCTACGCGCTCAAAGACGCCGCCAAGGCGCATATCGATCTCGAAAGCCGCAAGACCACGGGTGCGTCGATCTTGAAGCCGTAAAGAACGTCTTGCCGAAGTCGTCATGCCCGGGCGTGTCCCGGGCATCCACGCTCTTCGTGCCGCGCCTCAAGGCGTAGATGGCCGGGACAAGCCCGGCCATGACGGAGAAGAGAGCGGGCCGTCTACGCCACCCGCCGTGCCGCGCCGGCTCTGGTCAAGATCCCGTCGAGACAATCGATCATCTCGGCGATCTCGGCCCGCGTGACGTTCAGCGCCGGCATGAAGCGCAACGTGTCGACCTGCGGCGCGTTGAGGAGCACGCCGGCCTCGAACGCCTGCGCGACGATGCCGGGCGCGATCGGCAGCTTGAGGTCGAGCGCGAGCAGGAGCCCGCGACCTCGCACTTCGCCGAGCCCATGCCGCGCCGAGACCTTCTGCAGCTCGCTTTCGAGCAGCAGCCCGGTTTCGGTCGCCGTCTTCAGGAACTCCGGCTTGCTGACCTCGTCGAGCACCGCAAGCCCCGCCGCGCACATGATCGGGTTGCCGTTGAACGTGCCGCCCTGGTCGCCGTGCTCGAAGCAGGCCGCGCGTTCGGTCGCGAGCAGCGCCGCGAGCGGCACGCCGCCGCCGATGCCCTTGCCGAGCGTCATGATGTCGGGCGCGATGCCGGTGTGCTCGTAGTGGAAGAGCTTGCCGGTCCGGCCCATCCCGGTCTGGATCTCGTCGAAGATCAGGAGGAGGCCGTGCGCGTCGGTGAGGGCGCGCAACTCCTGCAAGAACTGATCGGTCGCCGGCCATACGCCTGATTCCCCCTGGATCGGCTCGATCATCACAGCGACGGAGTTGTCGTTGATCAGCTTTTCGACCGAGGCGATGTCGTTGAGCTTCGCCTTCTTGAAGCCGGCGACCTTTGGCTCGAACAGCGGCTCAAAGGCCTTCTTGCCCGAGGCCGACATCGTCGCCAAGGTGCGGCCGTGAAAGCCGCCTTCGAAGCTGATGATCTCGTACGCGCCACCTCGATGCAGGCTGCCATATTTGCGCGCGAGCTTGATCGCGCCCTCGTTGGCTTCCGCGCCGGAATTGGCAAAGAACACCTGGTCGAACGCGCTGTCTGCAACCAGCGCCTGCGCGAGCTTCAGGCTTGGCTCGTTGTAGAAGGCGGGGCTTGGCGTCAGCAGCCGCTTGGCCTGCACGGCAAGCGCGTTGGCGATCGCGGGCGGGGAGTGGCCGAGGCAGTTGACCGCCCAGCCCTGTACGAAATCGAGATAGCGCTTGCGGCTGTCGTCCCAGAGGTAGGAGCCGGCGCCGCGAACGAACACGGCCTTGGGCCGAGCGGTGATGTCCATCAACGCGTCATACGGATGGGTGGCGGTGGTCATGTCGAACTCCTCTGGAGGCGGGTGGAAAAGGGGGCGCGAAAAGCAAGAAGGGCGCCCCCAGCGGGGGCGGCCGGCTCGGAAAACCACCCAGGATTAAGTGGGTCAGCGGCGTCGTGGGACAAGGCCCCCCCGCACAACCACGCCGGAGCCACCGCGGCG
>NZ_JBVVPP010000001.1:37758-400368 GCF_055811315.1 Bradyrhizobium sp. MI1.4
CCCCCCGGGGGGGGGGGGGTGGTTTTATGACCATAACGGTTTATTTGGGGGGGGGGGGTGTTTTCTTTTCTACCTCTTGGGGGGGGGGTTTTAATGGGGGCCCAAAAAACAATCCCGCCCCCCCTTGGGGGGGGCGCCCTTCTCGAAAACCTACGCTGAATTCAGTGCTTCAGCGGCGTCGTCGGACATGGCGCACCCTCTCATCGTCGCGGAAGCGACGGCGGAGCATTTCGGTGCGCTGATGGGTCCGAGCGTTGATCATGGGGCGCGGCAATACATGCGAATGGCCGGGCTTGTCAAGCGCCGCCTTGCAGACCACACGCCCAGCGTGCATGGGGCAGGAGAGAGATGCGCGCCGGGAAACCATTACGTTTCTAGCGCGTTTGTGATCAGCGAACGCGAATTGGCTCGAACCGAACGCCTGACGGTTCGGACCAAGAGGGGCGGGACCAACCAGATAGTTTTAAGCCTTGTCCGACACGCCTTATTCGATCGACCTCGACAGCATTCGCGGCGCGTTTCCGCCAGGCATGGAGGCGCCGCCGCTGTTACTGGATTTTGCCGGCTGGCTGAAGGGACGGCCCTGGGGCAGTGTCGGGTGTTTCTCGCTGCAGGGCCAGTTTTCGGATCAGGCGCCTATTGTTGACGGCAGTCCCTTGCGCGACAGGTTTTCGCTGTTCATGCGGCTGCCGGATGGCTCGGCTGTTGGCGGCTGGTACGGCGCGGGTCTTGACCGCGACAATCCGCCGATCGTGGGGCTTGGCTCCGAGGGCGATTACGAGCTGCTGGCGCCGAGCCTCGATGGCCTGCTCGCGAAACTGACGTCGCAACAATTCGACAACGCTTGGAGCGATCTGAAGCCGCACGACGAAGTCGAATGTCAGACGGTCGAGCTCGCGCAATGGCTCACCGGACGGCTGGGCAGGGATATGGCGGCGTCCGATGACGATCCGTCGGAGCTGCCCGACTTTCGCGGCTTCATGGAAAGATGGAGCCGGGGTCGCGAAGACTATTGGGCCAATCATCGCCTGATGGCCGAGCTCGGCTGGCGCCTGGCCGCGCATCTCCCCAAGGGCAAGAACGCCTGGGACAAGACGCATTTCGAGGTCGCGATCGTCGGCAAGCAGTACGAGGCGCGCGTCCTCTCGCGCGGGCCGCAGCCGTTCGAGGAAGCCGCCTCGATCGAATCCCTGCTGCGCGATCTGCGTGAGGAGATGCGCCGCGCACAGCCCGAGCTCGGGCTGTGGTACGCCATGAAATTCGATCTCTATGCCGACGGCCGCGTCATGCCGAACTTCGAATATGATGTGCGCCCGACCATCGAGGGCGAGCCCGCGAAGCTGTCGGAGGCGCAAGCCGATCTTGCCCGCGCCCCGCGCCCGGAGCGCTGGGTGCCGAAATGGCTGGCGGAATCTTGAAGCTGGGCATCCAGCGATGCCGCCGCCCAGCCGGCGCCGAAATCTTCCGCTGTCGCGTCATCATGACCTCGCCGGAACGGCACCTTCGATCCCCCTTGACTTAGAGCGCGCTCGAAGGGGTATCTGTACGTGCGTCAGTACGAGAACGGGCACACATGAAGATCGGCGACCTCGCAAAACGGACCGGCCTGTCGACACACACGCTGCGCTACTATGAGCGCATCGGGCTGCTGCCATACGCCGACCGGGATCGCTCCGGCCAGCGCGACTTTGACGCATCGATCCTCACATGGATCGAATTTCTCGGTCGGCTCAAGACCACGGGAATGCCGATCCGGGGCATGTTGCGTTATGCGGCGCTTCGGGATGAAGGCGAAGCCACCGGGCCAGCCCGGCGGCAGATGCTGGAAGTCCACCGGGAACAGGTGCGCACGCAAATTGCCGAACTCCAGGAATGCCTGCTCGTCCTTGATACCAAGATCGCCGGCTATGCCAGCGACGAACAGAGGACGAAGGAAAATGACGCACGCCCAAACACAAGACGAAAGCCGCTTCGATCGCGGCCAGCGGGCCCTGTCGCGCATTGACGGCAGTGCCGGCGAAAAGGTCGTCGCCTCACTCGCCGACATAGCTCCGGATTTCGCACGATACGTGATCGAGTTTCCGTTCGGCGACATTTACTGCCGCCCGGACCTCGGCCTGCGCGATCGAGAGATCGCCACGATCGCCGCGCTGACGGCGCTCGGAAATGCCGCGCCTCAGCTCAAAGTGCATCTCGAGGCGGGTCTGAACGTCGGCCTGTCTCGCGACGAGATCGTGGAGATCATGATGCAGATGGCCGTCTATGCGGGCTTCCCGGCGGCGCTGAACGGGCTGTTCGCAGCCAAGGAAGTGTTCGCCGCACGCGACGAACAGCAGGCGTCGGGAGAAGCGACATGACCTCGTAGTTCGGGCACGCCCAGCCTGAACGCCGGCTGGTGGAAAATGCCTAAGGCGCGCCGGTCTTGCCGGCGTGCCGCGACCGGAATCTCAGAATCCCGCGACGCTGCCGTGGAGGTCGTACTGGTCCGCGCGCTCGATCTTGGCGGTGACGATCTCGCCGACGCGCAAGGGGCGGCGGCTCGACAGGTAGACGGCGCCGTCGATCTCGGGCGCATCGGCCTTGGAGCGGCCCCTTGCGACGGTCGGGCCGACCTCGTCGATGATGATCTGCTGGCGCGTGCCGACCTTGCGCTTCAGCCTGCGCGCAGAGATTTTCTGCTGGCGCGCCATCAGTGCATTGTAGCGCTCCTGCTTGATCTCTTCCGGCACGGGGTTCTCGATCGCATTCGCCGTGGCGCCGGCGACCGGCTCGTACTTGAAGCAGCCGAGCCGATCGATCTCGGCTTCGTCCAGCCAGTCGAGGAGATAGGCAAAGTCCGCATCGGTCTCGCCGGGGAAGCCGACGATGAAGGTCGAGCGCAAAGCGAGATCAGGACATTGCTCGCGCCAGCGCTTGATGCGCGCCAGCGTCTTGTCCTGCGCCGCCGGGCGCTTCATGGCCTTCAGTACTTCGGGGCTCGCATGCTGGAACGGGATGTCGAGATAGGGCAGCACCTTGCCCTCGTTCATCAGCGCGATGACCTCGTCGACATGCGGGTAGGGGTAGACATATTGCAGCCGGACCCAGGCGCCGAGCTCGCCGAGCTCGCGCGCGAGGTCGATGAATTTGGCGCGGACCTGGCGATCCTTCCACGGGCTCTCGGCGTATTTCAGATCGACGCCATAGGCCGAAGTGTCCTGCGAGATCACCAGCAGCTCTTTCACGCCGGCGTCGACCAGGCGCTCGGCCTCGCGCAGCACGTCGTTGGCCGGTCGCGAGACCAGGTCGCCGCGCAGCTTCGGGATGATGCAGAAGGTGCAGCGGTTGTTGCAGCCCTCGGAGATTTTCAGATAGGCGTAGTGCCGCGGCGTCAGCTTGATGCCTTGCGGCGGCACCAGATCGAGATGCGGATTGTGGGCGGGCGGCAGCGCGCGATGCACGGCGTCCAGCACGCTCTCATATTGCTGCGGGCCGGTGATGGAGAGCACGCCGGGATAGGCCTGCTCGATCTGCTCGGGTTCCGCCCCCATGCAACCGGTCACGATCACCTTGCCGTTCTCGGCCATGGCCTCGCCGATCGCCGAGAGCGATTCCTGCTTGGCGCTGTCGAGGAAGCCGCAGGTGTTGACGATGACGATGTCGGCCCCGTCATGCTTGCGGGCGAGCTCGTAGCCCTCGGCGCGCAGACGCGTGATGATGCGCTCGGAATCCACCAAAGCCTTGGGGCACCCGAGCGACACGAAGCTGACCTTCGGCGCAGCCGTCTGATCCATATCCAAATCTGCCTGATTGACAGGGTTGAGCTAGTCCCAATTGCCCATAATTACAACCCTTTGCATGGCTCGCGGGCATGCTATGGATGAATCACTGGTGGTGAGTGAGCAATGAGCGCCGAACAGTCGCCCAAAATCGTGATCGTCGACGAAAGCCCGATCCGGGCTGCGATCCTCGAAGAAGGGTTGCGGGAGGCCGGATTTACGCAGATCGTCCATATCCGCGAGATGCAGAGCCTGCTCGCCCGTATTTATGCGGTCGATCCCGACATCATCCTGATCGATCTGGAAAACCCCAGCCGCGACGTGCTGGAAGCGATGTTCCAGGTCAGCCGCGCCGTGAAGCGGCCGATCGCGATGTTCGTCGACCAGAGCGATTCATCCTCGATCCAGGCCTCGGTCGAGGCGGGGGTCTCCGCCTATATCGTCGACGGGCTGAGGAAGGAGCGCATCAAGCCGATCCTCGACCTCTGCGTGTCGCGCTTCAATGCCTTCGCAAAACTCCAGGAGGAACTGGAGCGTACCAAGTCGCAGCTCGAGGATCGCAAGGTCATCGAGAAGGCCAAGGGCATCCTGATGAAGGTGAAAGGCCTCACCGAGGACGAGGCCTATGTGCTGCTGCGCTCCACTGCGATGCGCGAGAAGAAGAAAATCGGCGAGATCGCCCAGTCGATCATCACCGCGTCGGAGATGCTGAAATGACCGCTCCCCTCCGCATCGGGTTCATTCCGCTGGTCGATGCCGCAGCGCTGATCGTTGCCGTCGACAAGGGATTTGCCGCGGCTGAAGGGCTCCAGGTCGAACTGGTCCGCGAGGTCTCCTGGTCCAACGTCCGCGACAAGCTCAATATCGGCTTGTTCGACGCCGCGCATCTGCTCGCTCCCGTCGCGATTGCGTCCTCGCTCGGGCTCGGCCACGTCAAGGTGCCGATCGCGGCGCCCTTCAATCTCGGCATCAACGGCAACGCGATCACGGTCTCGCCGGCGCTTCATACCGCGCTGATGGAGGAGATCGACGGCGACCGCTTCGATCCGCTCGCCACGGCAAAAGCGTTGGCGCGCGTGGTCACCAAGCGGCGCAAGGCTGGGGCCGATCCGTTGACCTTCGGCATGACCTTCCCGTTCTCGACCCACAATTATCAATTGCGGTTCTGGATGGCGGCGGCCGGCGTCGATCCCGACGAGGACGTGCGGCTGGTCGTGCTGCCGCCGCCCTATATGGTCGACAGTCTTGCCAATGGGCATGTCGATGCGTTCTGCGTCGGTGCGCCCTGGAATTCGATCGCGGTCGATCTCGGGATCGGCTACATCCTGCATTTCGTCTCCGACATCCTGGCCCATGCGGCGGAGAAGGTGCTGGCGCTCCGCCAGGTCTGGGCCGACAAGAATCCCGACGTGGTAGCCAGCCTGGTGCGCGCGGCGGTGAAAGCCGCCGAGTTCATCGAGCATCCCGAAAACCGGACCGAAGCGGCGCAGATCCTGGCGCAGCCGGAGCGGATCGGCGTCGATGCCGAAGTCATCCAGCGCACCCTCACGGGGCGCCTCAAGATTTCGCCGGAGGGCACCTTTCGCGAGAGCGGCAGCTACCTCCTGGTGGGACGCGAGGAAGCAGGGCGCCCCGATCCGGTCCAGGCCGCCTGGCTCTATGCGCAGATGGTGCGCTGGGGGCAGACGACGCTGACGCCCGACGGCGTCAAGACGGCGATGGCCGTGTTCAGGCCCGATCTCTACGACGGCGCCCTCGGGCGCCGGCCGCCCGCCCAAGCCCCCGCGGCATTCGGCGCATTCGCCGGCCCCGCCTTCGATCCCGCCAATATTCGGGGGCATCTCGAGGCCTTCGAGGTGGGCCGCTGGAAGGTGTGATTCGGGTCTGCATCGTTTTTGAGCGCTGGAGATCCGAGTCTAAATTTTAGGCCGACTGCTCGAATTTCATAAGAGTTCCGGAGCCCAGAGTTCCCCGGCGCGCTCTTAATTACCTGATACCTCACACATTTTCATTTCATCGAAGCTGGCACGCAACTTGAATGTTGCAGTGCGGCCAGCCTGTCACAGATGCCTGCTGCGCCAGTCCCCAGCAACGAAGCTGTTCGGACCGCTGGGTGCGCAGCCGGCTCTCGAGCCAGCCGAGCTCCTCGCGGGTCGTGCACTTTCCGTCGATACCACCCAGGTGGCCGCAGGAGCTTCGTTACTGACCATGAAACTCGACACCGTCTCAGTCGACTTTACCGACGACCAGAAACGCTACCTTGAAGGCTTCACGACCGGTCTGCAGATCAGTCGCGTCGGTCGCGGTCTCGGCGGCGGCGCCGGCAAGGCGAACGCCGAGCCGACCGGTCCCGATGCCGTGCACATCAAGGCGCAGGACAAGGTGATCGCCGCGGGCAAGAAGCTCGCCGACCAGGAGAAGGTCAAGCGCGACGAGCATCCCTTCGATGCCTATCCGCGTCTCCGCCAGCAGGCGCTCGATAATACGCCGCCAAGCCCGGCGGACAATTTCCGCTGGCGCTATTACGGCATCTTCTACGTCGCGCCGACGCAGGACTCCTACATGTGCCGTCTGCGCATTCCGAACGGCATCATGAAGCACTGGCAACTGTCCGGCCTTGCCGACCTCGCCGATGAAACCTGCGGGCCCTACAGCCACGTCACGACGCGTGCCAATCTCCAGCTTCGCGAGATCCCGCCGAAGAACGCCGTGAAGCTGATCGAGGGCATACAGGATCTCGGCCTGTGCTCGCGCGGCTCCGGCGCCGACAACATCCGCAACGTGACGGGAACGCCGACGGCGGGCATCGATCCGCAGGAGCTGATCGACACGCGGCCTTATGCGCGCGAGTGGCACTACCACATCCTGAACGATCGCTCGTTGTATGGCTTGCCGCGCAAGTTCAACGTCGCCTTCGACGGGGCCGGCAAGATCGCGGTGCTCGAGGAGACCAACGACATCGCCTTCACGGCGTATGAGGTGAAGGATGGGTTCGGCGTCGAACCCGGGATCTGGTTCCGCCTCGGCCTCGGCGGCATCACCGGCCACAAGGACTTTGCGAAATATTCCGGCATCGTCGTCAAGCCTGAAGACGCTACCGCCGTTGCCGACGCCATCGTGCGCGTCTTCATCGAGCACGGCGACCGCACCAACCGCAACAAGGCGCGGTTGAAATACGTGCTCGACGCCATGGGCCATGACGGCTTTCTCAAGCTGGTCGAAGAGCGGCTGAAGACGCCGTTCACGCGCGTGACGGAAGAGGCGTTTGCGCCGCGGCCGGCCGCGGACCGCATGGCGCATATCGGCGTGCACAAGCAGAAGCAGGACGGCTTGAACTGGATCGGCGTGTCGCTGACGCTCGGCAAGATCAGCTGCGATCAGATGCGGGGTCTCGCCAAGGTGGCGCTGGACCTCGGTGACGGCGAGATCCGTCTGACCGTCTGGCAGAACCTGCTGATATCAGGGGTGCGTGACGAGAATGTCGAGCTTGCCGTTGCGGCGATCAAGCAGATCGGGCTCGCGGCCGAGGCCTCGCACATCCGCGCCGGCCTGATCGCCTGCACCGGCAATGCCGGTTGCCGCTTTGCCGCCTCCAACACCAAGCGTCACGCCGCCGAGATCGGCGAATGGTGCGAGCCGCGCGTCGAGATGGACAAGCCGGTCAACATCCACGTCACCGGCTGCCACCATTCCTGTGCCCAGCACTACATCAGCGACATCGGTCTGATCGGGGCGCGCGTGCCTGTCAACGAGGAGGACACGGTGGAGGGCTATCATCTCTTCACCGGCGGCGGGTTCGGTCCTGACGCCGACGTCGGTCAGGAGGTCTATCACGACCTCAAGGCCGAGGACGCGCCGAAGACGGTCGAAGGGCTGCTCAAGGCCTATATCGCCCATCGCTCGTCTCCTGACGAAACCTTCCTGTCCTTTGCGCGCCGCCACGACGGCGAGACGCTGCGCAAGCTTGCCGATGCCGAGGTGTCCTCATGAACCAGATCAGCCCTCCACCCAAACTCGACATTATTCCCACGAGCGCCCCGTTCTCCGACGCGCAACGCTCCTGGCTGAACGGCTTCTTTGCCGGGCTGCTGTCGCCTGAGGCGGCCACGCCGCTGTCGGCGGAGCAGGGCGCCGCGGTCATGCAGGCTGGTGACGGTGATGACGGTGAAGCGCCGTGGCACGACCAGACCATGCCGATCGCCGATCGGATGAAGCTCGCCGAAGGCCGTCCCGTGCGGCGCAAGATGATGGCGGCGATGGCGCAGCAGGATTGCGGGCAGTGCGGCTACAATTGCCACGACTATTCGGAGGCGATCGCGAGCCGCAGTGAAGCGCGCCTCAACCTCTGCGTCCCCGGTGGCAAGGAAACCGCACGGATGCTGAAGTCGTTGCACGAAGAGCTGGACAAGGCGCCGGCGGCAAAGCCGGCTGACAAGCAAGACGCGGTGGCGGCCCCCGCCGTGACCGTGACGATCGCCGAGCCCGGCCGCTCGCGGGACAACCCCGTTGCGGCGACCTTCCTGTCGCGCCGTCTTCTCAACAAGGGAAAGTCCGAGAAGGAAACCTATCACGTCGAGTTCGATCTCTCCGAGAGCAAACTCGACTACGTCGTCGGTGACAGTTTTGGCGTGTTCGCGCGGAACGAGCTCGGCCTCGTCGACCAGGTCATCGCGTTGCTCGGTGCCTCCCACACCACGAAGGTCAACGGCAAGACGCTGCGCGAGGTGCTGATCGACGACGTCTCGTTGTCGCCGGCGCCCGACACGCTATTCGAGCTGCTCTCCTTCATCACCGGCGGCGCGCAGCGCGAGAAGGCGCGGGCGCTGGCACAGGGCGAGGATCCCGATGGCGATGCCGCAACGCTCGACGTCATGGCGGCGCTGCAGAAGTTCTCGGGCACGCGGCCGCATCCCGAAGCCTTCGTGGAGGCGCTCGAGCCGCTGCAGCCGCGGCTCTATTCGATCTCGTCCTCGCACAATGCGACACCTGGAAAGCTGTCGCTGACGGTCGATTCCGTGCGCTACGTGATCGGCAAACGCAAGCGCATCGGCGTTGCCTCGACCTTCCTCGGCGAGCGCATCGCTGAGGGCGAGAAGCTCAAGGTCTATGTGCAGAAGGCGCACAATTTCGGCCTGCCGCAGGATCCGAAGACGCCGATCATCATGATCGGCCCCGGCACCGGCATTGCGCCGTTCCGCGCCTTCCTGTTCGACCGCAAGGCGACCGGTGCGCCTGGCAAGAACTGGCTGTTCTTCGGCCATCAGCGCAGCGATTGCGACTTCTTCTACCAGGAGGAGCTCAACGCGATGAAGACCTCGGGCCTGCTCACGCGTATGTCGCTGGCCTGGTCGCGCGACGGCGAGAAGAAGTTCTATGTGCAGGACCGCATGCGCGAGGTCGGCCGCGAGGTGTGGACGTGGCTCGCCGAGGGGGCGCATTTCTACATCTGCGGCGATGCCAAACGCATGGCCAAGGACGTCGAGCGTGCACTGGTCGATATCGTCGCCCAATTCGGGGCGCGTTCGACCGACGAAGCCGTCAGTTTTGTCGCAGAACTCAAGAAGACGGGCCGCTTCCAGGCTGACGTCTACTAGATGTCATCCTACGGTCATCCGAGCCGGTTCCAACTGGCTCGGATTTGAGCGAATAAGATTCTCGGAAGTGGCGGGCGAGGAGAATTTGCTCCTGCGATGCGGGGTTTTCAGAGAACCCGCATCGCTATTTCCGCCGGTCTCTTGCCCGCCACCCCGGTTGATCCTTCATAATCGTCCGAATGGGGCGTTGGAGATCGACCATGCGCGAACTATCGGCGGAAGCCAGGCTGCACTTCTACGCGCGCTCGCTCTCGCGGCGGACCGGTGCGAGCGTGCATCATGCCGCAATGTACAGCGCCTTCGCCGTCATCGCCGCGATCGTGTTCGGCACGCTGTCGGTACACCCGTTCTGATCACGCTCCGCGCTTGAACGGCGCGACCTCGATCCCTGCATCCTTCAAAGCCTGCCGCAGACCGCGCGCGATGTCGACGGCGCCCGGCGTATCGCCGTGGATGCAGACCGTGTCGGTGCGCATCTTGATGACCTTGCCGGTGACCGAGACCACCGCGCCGTCCTGCACCATGCGCACCACGCGGTCGGCGATGGCCTTGGCGTCATGCAGCACTGCGCCGGGCTTCTTGCGCGAGACGAGATTGCCGTCGTCCTCATAGGCGCGGTCGGCGAACACCTCGTGCACCATCGGCAGATTGGCGGCTTCGCCGGCCTTCACCAGCTTGGAATTGGCGAGCACGACGAAAATCAGGCTCGGGTCGACCGCCTTGATGCCGGCGGCGATCGCCTTCGCCGTCATGTCGTCCTCGCAGGCGACGTTGGAGAGCGCGCCATGCGCCTTCACATGCGTTACCTTGTGGCCGGCCGCGGTCGCGATCGCCTGCAGCGCGCCGATCTGGTAGGCGACGAGGTTCTCGATCTCGGAGGCCTTCAGGCCCGCGATCGGATGGCGGCCGAAGCCGTGCAGGTCGCGATAGCCAGGATGCGCGCCGACCGAGACGCCGCGCGCCTTCGCCAGCTCGACCGTTCGGCGCATGATGTCGGGGTCGCCCGCGTGGAAGCCGCAGGCGACGTTGACCGAGCTCGCCAGCTCGATCATGGCGGCATCATTGCCCATCTCCCAAGCGCCAAAACCTTCGCCGAGATCGCAATTCAGATCGATCGTCTTCATGGGTTGCTCTCCGTCTCTGGTCGTCTTGTCGTTTACGGCTCGGCCGCGACCTGCCAGGTCCCGGCGTCGACGGCACTGACAGCATAGCCCGCGACGTTGGCATCGCTGAGCGCTTCGATGTTGAGCGCCACGGTGTCGGCAGAACGCAGGCGATCGGGCAGGTTGCGGATCAGCTGCGCAAATTTCTTCGCCTCGTCCTGCGCCTCGGCCATGCTGACCGCCTTGAAGCGGAACGCCGTTCCCGCTGAGGTCTGCGCGAGACGGCCGACGTCGGCCGTGATCACGGTCGCGATCTTCGGGTAGCCGCCGGAGGTGCCGCGATCCATCATCAGCGCGATCGGCGCGCCGTTGCCGGGCACCTGGATGCTGCCGTTGACCGTGCCGTCGGAGACGATGTTGTGGCCGTGCAGATGCTTGATCGCGGGACCTTCCAGCCGGTAGCCCATGCGATCGGAGGTCGCCGAGATCTTCCACTCGCTGTCGAGGAACAGCGCCTTGTTGGCGTCGTCGAACTCGTCGTCCTGCGGACCCAGCAGGACGCGGATCGGACCGCTCGACGGCTTCGGCAGTTCGATGCGCTGTTCCGGTGCACCGCTTGCGGCATCGACGCTGAATTCGTCGTCGGCCTGCAGCGGGCGCGGGTAGGGGCTGCCGAGACCGGCACGGGCGTTGACTGCGAGACTGCCGAACACCGGCTCGCCCTTGATCCCGCCTTCGATCGCCAGATAGGTGAACGCACCGCCGCGAGCAAAACCCAGCGTCAGCGTCTCGCCGTCTTTCAGCGTCACCGATGTGTCCGTGGCGACCGGACTGCCGGCGATGTCCGCATTGCGCGGCGCGCCTGAGATCGCGACGCGCACGGCACCGTCGCGCGCGGTGAACGCGGCGCCGAACGGGCCGACCTCGACAGCGGCTGCGAACGGTTCGTTGCCGACAAGCGTGTTCGCCGCCGCGAGCGACAGGCGGTCCATCGCTCCGCTGACCGTCAGGCCATAGCGTTGCGCGCCATGGCGTCCGCCGTCCTGGACCGAGCTTGCGGGCCCGATGCTGGCGATCACGAGCCGGCTCATGCCACCACCTGCTCGGCAATGATCTCGCCGGCCTCGGCAGCGCGGTCCTGTTCCTCGAATGTCTTGTGGTCGATCGCGAAAAACGTCACGCGATCGCCGGGTTCGGTGAGGAAGGTCGGATTGCGGTGGAGCTGATAGGTCCGCACCGGCGTGCGGCCGAGCAGGTGCCAGCCGCTCGGGGCCGCCAGGCACTGGATTCCGGCCTGGATGCCGCCGATCGAGATCGTGCCGGCAGGCGTCAGCAGCCGTGGATTCTGCCGCCGCGACATCTGCAGGGATTTGTCGAGGCCGCTGAGATAGGACCAGCCCGGCGTGAAGCCGATCATGGCAACCTTGTAGTCGCCGGCGACGTGGCGCGCGACGATGTCGTCGGGTGTGGTGTTCAGCGCCTTCGCGACGTCCTCGAGGTCGATGCCGTGCTCGCCGCCATAGGCGACGGGAATTCGCCATCGGCGGGCCTTGGTGGCCGGCGGCAGCGGCTGGCTGGCGAGCGCGAGCAGCTTTTCGCCAAGTTCATCAAAGCCGATCTTGCCGGGATCGTAATGCACCAGCAGCGAGCGATAGGTCGGCACGGACTCGGTGATGCCATCGATCGGACTCGCTGCGAGCGCCTTGTCGAGCGCCAGCACGCGCTGGTTGGCGTCGTCGTCGATGGTACGGCTGAACTCGACCGTGACGGCGCTGTCGCCACTGGGCAGCAGGCGGGGCGGGGGAAGCGTCGCGGACATGGGCTGTCGAAATCGGGCTTCTGGAGATACGCGGGCTCGGCCTTGAGCTCCGCTTGTCCCTGCTTCGCGTAAATGCGCCCGCAAGTCCAATAAATTAATGCAGGGGGAGGCGATAAACCCTTGTTATCGCGACGCATAACTGCGCTGCGGCCCTGCATGATTGGTATCCTATTGGCCCTTGACGCAAGGCCCGCACCCCGCAAGATGCGCGCGTTCTTTCCCGCCCATCCGGAGCTCGTCTGTTTCCATGTCGCTGTCCCCCGAAGCCCGCAAGACCCTCGCCGGCATCACCACTGCCACCATCACCACGGTCCTGCTGAAGAAGGGCCTGCGCAACATCTGGATGCGCGGCGCGCGTCCGCTGCGTCCGGGTCTGCCGCGCCTGGTGGGACCGGCCTTCACGCTGCGCTTCGTGCCGGCGCGGGAGGATCTGGCGACGCCGGAGTCATGGTCGTCGCCGATCTCGACCCGCACCGCGATCGAGGCAATGCCGGAGGGCTGCATCGCCGTGGTCGACGCCATGGGCATCACCGACGCCGGCATCTTTGGCGACATCCTATGCGCGCGCATGATGAAGCGCGGCGTCACCGCACTCGTCACCGACGGTGTCGTGCGTGACGTCGAGGGCGTGCTCGGCACCAACCTGCCGGTCTGGTGCGACGGCTATGCCGCGCCGCCGTCAGTCGCCGGTCTGACCTTCGTCGGCTGGGGCGAGCCGATCGGCTGCGGCGGCGTTGCGGTGTTCCCGAACGACATCGTTGTTGCCGACCAGGACGGCTGCGTGCTGATCCCGCAGGCGATGCTCGAACAAGTGCTCAACGAGGGTGTCGAGCAGGAGCGGATGGAAGCCTGGATCGTCAACGAGGTGAACAATGGCGCGGTGCTCCCGGGCCTCTATCCCATGAACGCCGAGACCAAGGCGCGCTACGCAGCAAGCAAGAAGTAATCGGGAAAGAAGCGAGGTAATCCCAATGGAGATCACTGTTGCAGGCACGCGGCTGACCCGCCGCGCGCCCAAGGAAAATTTCACCGGCACCGTCTGGCAGGACCCGGTGATCATGGCGCCCGCGCCGGCACGGCTGAACTGCTCGCGTGTCTCGTTCGAGCCTGGCGCACGCACCAACTGGCATCATCATCCGCTCGGGCAGACCCTCTACGTCATCTCCGGTGTCGGCCGCGTTCAGACCAAAGGCGGGCCCGTCAGGGAGATCCGTCCCGGCGACACCGTCTGGATTCCGCCGGGTGAGGTGCACTGGCACGGCGGATCGCCGACCAACGGCATGTGCCATATCGCCATGCAAGAAGCGCTCGACGGCGTCTACTCGACGTGGCTGGAGCCGGTGAGCGACGCGGAGTATGGGGCCGCGTTGGGCTAGCTCTCGTGCCCCGGACAAGACGCATCGCCCCGCGGCGATGCGTCGCCGATCCGGGGCCCAAAACTTTTGACGGCATCAGGACTGCTGAGTCCCGGCTCTGCGCAGCAACGCTTCTCGTCGCTGCTTGTCCGGGGCACGACACCTTACATCCGCTCGGCGGTCCACGTTCCCGTGCACATGCTGCCGCGCCACGTGCCGGAGCCGGAGGTGCCGCTGAGGCGGCCGAAGCCGACGGCGCGCTTGATGCCGGTGCTCAAGGTGACATTGATGCTGCCGGCATCCGCGACGCGGCCCGACGCCGTCACCATTGCGCTGCTCGAGGCGATCTGACCGTTGTTGATGCCGATGGCGACGGTCGAGCCGTTGCCGCAGGTCTCGCTCGATGACGAGATGCGGACATTCCATGCGCCGTCGAATGTGCTGGCGCTGGCCTGCGCGGCCGGCAACGCGATGACTATGATTGTGGCGAAGAGAGCCTTGCGAAATCCGTTCATGACACGCCCCTAGGGTTGATCATGCGGGGATCGTGTCACGGACGCGGAACCGGCGATGTGAGGGCTGTCACGCGCGCGACGGGCTCTGTGATGTCGCGCACATCCCGGAAAGCGAGGGGCAAAAGCAAAAGGGCCCGCATTGCGGGCCCTTTGTCTCGGTCAGAGTGTCGCGGGAAGTCAGTTCACCCGCGTCCAGGTCTGGCCGCCGCAGAACATGCCGCCGAAGGCGCAGCCCTGCACGCGCAGGCGATCGGTGCCCTTCAGCGCGATGGTTGAATCGTAGGTCGAGCCGGAGTTCGGATCGAGGATCCGGCCGGACCATTTTGGGTCCTTGTTCTGGTCCTTGCCGGGCTTCATGTTGATCAGAACCTGCTCGCCGTTCTGGTTCGATTTCGAATCGACCGAGTAGCCGCAGAGATTGCTGCCGCATTGCTCGATGCGGACCTTGCCTTCCTTCTCCTCGGTGAGCCAGACGCCGAGCGGTGAATTGAGGTCGCGCGTGGCCGCGGTTGCGGGAGCCGGCGGCGCGACGGCGGCCGACTGAACGGGAGCAGGCGCCGGGACGGGAGGCGGAGATGGCGCCGGCGGCGCGACTGCGACCATCGGGGCGGGCCGTGGAGGGGGGGCGGGCGGTACTGCGGCCACCGTCGGGGCAGCACTTGGGGCCGGCTGAGGCGGCGGCACAAGCGCCTCTTCGGCCGGAGCCTTGTTAGCCGTGGTGGCCGGAGGCGCTGGCGGGGCAGGAGGCGCCACGGCCACGGGGGCTTGGACGGGAGCTTGGACAGGGGCCTGCTCGGCCGCCGGCGGCGCCGTGACAGGTGTTGGGGCCGGCGCCGGATTGGCAGGCGGCTGCGGATCAGCCTTGGCCTGTTGCGGTGCCTGCGGGTCCGCTTTGGGAGCCCCCTTGGCATCGTTCTTGGCTTTCTTCGCCTTGCCCTGGCCGGTGTTGTCGTAGACGCCGGGGATTTGCACCGTGCCGCGGTCGGGATCAATGCGGATGGTGCGCCCGCCATAGTCGAAGGTGTACTGCGCCTGCGCAGCGGTGCTCGCCAAAAGGAATGCGGCCGTGGCCAACAGCTTCCTCATTTCGCATCTCCTGAAACAGGTGGTCCCCGCACCGACGCTTACGCCCCGGTTCGATCGCAAAAAGTGATCTAGATCACTGTCACCGTATGAGTCGTGGCTTCTGCGTTTCGGGTTCAATAACACCGGAGCCGGTCCAAAGTTTGGCCGGCACAAGCGACAGGAGGACGCGGCCCTAATCGAACCAGGCGGCGTAGATCTTCTTGTAGCTGCCGTCCTGCATCGAAATATGCAGCCATTGATCGACGAAGGCCTTCAGCGCCATGTCGCGCTGGAGCCAATAGGCCTTCTCGGAAAAATCGAACGGCTTGTCGGGATGCACCGCGCAGAGCACGCCTTGATGCTGCTTCTGCTGGTAGCGCGTCTCCGAGGCGTCGGTCATCATCAGGTCGGCATTGCCCTTGGCGATCTCGTCGAAGATCACGGTATTGTCCGGGAAGACGGTGATGTCGGCGTCCTTGATGTTGGCACGCGCGAAGCGCTCGTTGGTGCCGCCGGGATTGACGATCACGCGGGTGCCCTTCTTGTCGATGTCGGTGATGCTCTGGTATTTGCCGACATCGGCACAGCGCGCGATCGGCGTCTTGCCCTCGCGCATGATCGGCGTGGAGAAGAAGCCCTTCTTCTGCCGGTCGAGCGTGACCGAGACGCCGCCCATGGCGATGTCGAACTGATCGGCCTCGAAATCCTTCATCAGCTTCGGCCAGGCCGTCGGCACGAATTCGACCTTGACGCCGAGCGCCTTGCCGAGTGCCTCCGCCATGTCGACATCGAAGCCACTGAATTGCTGCGTCGTCTTGTCGAGATAGGTGAAGGGCTTGTAGTCGCCGGTCATGCCGACGCGCAAAGTGCCGCGCTTGACTATCTCGTCGAGGCGGGACGGCGCCGTCTGCTGTGCGTGGGCCGAAAGGTTTGCCAGCAGGACCACGGCCAAAGTCGCCAGAATTCGAATGGTCATTCGAACGATCATCTCTTTTCCACCCATGTCCAAGCTGTCATTGTGCAGCTCTCGAGGCCTGTCTTGAGGCCTGGATTTAGACCAGATGCCCGTCTCTGGCGAGGCGGAATTGAAGGGAATTTTGAAGTGACGATCTCAATGTATGACGCCTCGGTCGGACTCTTCGTGCCGTATCTGCGCAACCTCTCCGCATTGCTCGACAAGGGCGTTGCCTATGCCGAGGCCCGGAAGTTCAACCCGGCCGTCCTGCTCGGCATGCGCATGGCGCCCGACATGTACGATCTGGCGCAACAGATCGGCGAGGCCTGTCGCCACGCCACGGTCGCCGCGGCCTTGCTCGCCGACCGCGAGCCGGTGGCGCTGCCGGTGCTGGAGCACGACATGGCCGGGCTCCAGGCCCGCATCGCGACGTCAATCGAGTTCATCGAAAGCCTGCCGCGCGCAGAGATCAATGCTGCGGCGGAGCGGAATGTCTTCTTCAGGCTGAAGAACGGGACCGAGTTGCCCTTCACCGGGCGGACGCTGCTGCTGACCTTCAGCGTTCCGCAGTTCTTCTTTCACGTCACGACCGCCTACGACCTGTTGCGGCACGCAGGCGTCGAGCTCGTGAAGAAGGATTATCTCGGACGACGATAAGCCGAACCGGCATCCACTTCGCGCGAGAGCGCGCTAGGCTTCGCCCTTGCGCTCGTAATCGGCGAGCGAGCTGCGGCCGGCGATCTCGCTGCGCAGCTCTTCGAAGCGCCGATGCGCCTCGTCCTCATGCGCGTCGACGAAATGCACCGCGGCTTCGCCGGTCATCGGGCCGCTGACCACGGGCACGGACTGCTCGCCGATGGTCTCGTGGACGTAGAACTGGCCGTCATCGCCGCGATGGACCGTCCATTTCAGACGGATCGCCACCATCGGCCCGGGGCCGACCTTGCTGTAGCCGTCGGCGTCGGCGTGCTCCGGCACCAGCGGCTGCTCCTCGACCACCGGATGCTCGTCGACCATCGGGTGCTCGTCCGCGACCCCATGCTCACCAGCAACCACCATTTCAGTCACGGTGACAGTCTCGGTCTCGCGCACAGTCTCGGTCTCGCGCACGACGAGGACGGGTTCAGGATGCTCCAGGATGCTGGCGATGGTCGCCAACGCGTGGTCGGTCGGGTCGATCTCTGACAAGGGTCCATCCTCCAGCTCGACGCGGCCGGCAAGTCTGTCCCACTGCCGCCGCGGCCGGACCTATTACGCGGGTTTGATTAAGGCTGAGTGAGGGCTCGATCTGCACCAAAATGGGACTCATTCTGGCGTTCCGAAGGCGGCGGGTTGATCGCCCCGCCCAAGAGAACCGCCTAGCCCGGAGATGCGCTCAGCCCAGGACATCCTGATTGATGATGTTCTGCCGGATAGGATCGCCGTCCAGCACACTCAGGATGTTGCGCGCGGTCTGCTCGCTCATCCGGCTCACCGCCTCGACCGTCACGCCGGCGACGTGCGGCGCCATGATGACGTTGGGCAGCGCGAACAGCGCGTTGCTGACCGGTGGCGGCTCCGCCTCGAACACGTCGATGCCGGCACCGGCGAGCTTGCCCGAGACCAGCGCGTCGTACAGCGCCGCCTCCTTCACGATGCCGCCGCGTGCGGTGTTGATGAGGTAGGATTTCGGCTTCATCCGGCCGATCCGCGCCGCGTCGAACAGACCGACGGTCTCCGGCGTCTTCGGGCAGTGGATGGTGACGAAATCGGCGTGAGGCAGCGCGGCATCGAGGTCGGCGACCGGCTCGCAGCCTGCTGCCTTGATCTCTGCGGCTGCCTTGTAGGGATCATAGACCTGCACATTCATGTCCATCGCCAGGCAGCGCTTGGCGGTGCGGGTGCCGATGCGGCCGAAGCCGATGATGAGGACGGTCTTGCCGTAGAGATCGAACGGCAGCATGCCGAGACGGTCCGCCCATTTGCCGTCTTTCACGCAGGCGTGCATCTCCTGCGCGCGTTTTGCCAGTGTCAGCATCATGAACAGCGCCTGTTCGGCGACCGAGGGCGAGTTCGCGCTGCCGGCGACCATCAGCGGCACCTTGCGGCGGGAGAGGGCGGGGACGTCGACGGCGTCGTAACCGACGCCGATCCGGGTCACCACCTTCATGTCCTTCGAGGCTTCGAGCTCGGTCTCGCCGAAAGCGGTGGCGCCGAGCGCCACGCCATGGACCGGCGCGTGGCTCTTCAGCAAGGCCTCGAAATCCCTGGCGGAGATCAGGTTCGGAAACTCGATGAGCTCGATATCATCTCGCTGGGTGAGGAGGGCGCGCGCCCCTTGCGACAAAGTTTGCGTGACAAAGATTTTCTTCTTGTTGGTCGACATCGTCCCTACCTGCGCGAGTTTCTTGGCCGGCCGTCACAAGACGGCGCCGGTCGCCTCGTTTAGCAGGTGCATATTGTTGAGGTCCATCGCCAAACGTATGGGTGCTCCGTCCTTGGCGCCCGCATTGGGATCGACACGGCCGCAGACGGGCGTGCCTTCCAGTCCGAAATAGACCAGCGTCTCCATTCCCATCGGCTCGGTGACATCAAGCACGGTGTCGAAGGTCTCGACACCCGGCTCGAGATGCGCATGCGATTCCGTGAGATGTTCGGGACGGATGCCGAGCAACAGGTTTTCAGATCGGGGCAGCGCGCTGTAACGGGCGGCGCGGGCCGGCGGCAACGGGAATGAGATGCGATCCGTCAGGCGGACGTTGAGCTTGCCGCCGACGTCCTCGAGACGGCACGGAATGAAGTTCATCGCCGGCGAGCCAATGAAGCCCGCGACGAAGCGCGTCGCCGGCTTGTGGTAGAGCTCGTTCGGGGTGCCGATCTGCTCGATCCGACCCTTGTTCATCACCACGACGCGATCAGCCAGCGTCATCGCCTCGACCTGGTCGTGGGTGACGTAGACCGTCGTGGTGCGCACTTTCTGGTGCACCTTCTTGATCTCGATCCGCATCTGCACGCGCAGCTTGGCGTCGAGATTGGACAGCGGTTCGTCGAACAGGAAGACCTTTGGGTTGCGCACGATGGCCCGCCCCATGGCGACGCGCTGGCGCTGGCCGCCGGAGAGCTGCTTCGGCTTGCGGTCGATCAGGTCGGTGATGTCGAGGAGGCGGGCGGCTTCCGTCACCCGCGCCTTGATCTCGGCCTTGGGATAGTGCTTGAGCCGCAGCCCGAACGACATGTTCTCCGCGACCGTCATGTGCGGGTAGAGCGCGTAGTTCTGAAACACCATCGCGATGTCGCGGTCCTTCGGCGGCACGTCGTTGACGACGTCCCCGCCGATCATGATGTCGCCGTCGGTGATGTCCTCGAGTCCCGCGATCATCCGCAAGGTCGTCGACTTGCCGCAGCCGGAGGGGCCGACGAGCACGATGAACTCATGGTCAGAGATGTCGAGATCGATGCCGCGCACCGCCTCGACGTCGTCGTAACGCTTGACCACCTTCCGCAACGCAACCTCAGCCATAAGACATCAACCCTTTGTGGCGCCGGCGGTCAGGCCGGCAATGTAATAGTCCATCAGGAAGGCGTAGATGACCAGCGGCGGGGCAGCGCCAAGCAGCGCGCCGGTCATGATCTGCCCCCAGTTGAAGACGTCGCCCTTGATCAGCGTGGTGGTGATGCCGACCGGCAGCACGAGCTGGTCGATGGATGTCGTGAACACCAGCGGATAGAGGAACTGCGCCCAGGACACGGTGAAGGCGAAGATGGTCGCTGCGATCAGGCCAGGGAGGGCAACCGGAATGAAAATCCGCGTCAGGGTCTGGAGCCAGGAGGCGCCGTCGATGAGAGCCGCCTCGTCCAGCTCCTTCGGGATCGAGGCGAAATAACCGATCATGATCCAGGTGCAGAACGGCACGGTCAGCGTCGGATAGATGAACACCAGCACGTACCAGCGGTTGAGAAGGGTGATGCCGGTGACGTCCTGGACCACCGCGAGCATCTTGAACAAGGGAATGAACAGGAGGCTGTCCGGGATCAGATAGGTGAGAAAGACCCCGGTCGCGAGCGTCGCCGAGCCCCAGAACTTCATCCGCGCCAATGCAAACGCCGCCGGAATGCTGATCAGCATCGTCACGATCACGACCACGATCGAGATCATCGACGAATTCCAGAAGAATCGCAGGAACTGGTTCGAGGTCAATAGCTCCACATAGTTCGACAGCGTCGGATGAAATACCCACCACGGATTGGTGGCGGCCGAGATCTCCGCGCTGCTCTTGAGCGAGGTGATCAGCATGTAGATCGGCGGGATCAGGAAGAAGATCGCAAACAGCACCAGGAAAAAGTAGGACCAGCGCAGCGCCCAGGTGCGGTCGCGGCTCATGCTTCGAAGCTTGACCTTGCGTGTCGGTCCGGCCTTGTCGATTGCGAGCGTGCTCATCAGGCTTCGTTCCCACGTTTGTTGACATCGCGCAGGATGAAGACCGCTGCGACGGCGAGGATCGGCACCATGAACAGCGAGACGCAGGCGCCGAGCGGAATGTCGCTGCTCTGGATGCCGACCTGGAACGCCCAGGTGGCGAACAAATGCGTCCGGTCCAGCGGACCGCCGGAGGTGAGGATGCGCACGATGTCGAAATTGGCGAAAGTGACGATCAGCGAGAACAGCGTGGTGATGGCGATGATGTTGCGCATCATCGGCAGGGTGATGTGCCAGATCTTCTGCCACCAATTGGCGCCGTCGATCGCTGCGGCTTCGTAGAGCTGGTCGGGTACGGATTTCAAGGCGGCCAGGTACATGATCAGGAAGAACGGCGCGCCGTACCAGACGTTGACGAGGATGACGGAGAAACGCGCCCAGAAGGTGTCACCGAGCCACGGGATCGGACCGATGACGAAGAACGACAGCGTATAGTTGAAGGCGCTGTAGGAGGGATCGAACAGCCACAGCCATGCCAGCGTGCTCATCGCCGGTGGGATCACCCAAGGCACCAGCAGCATGCCGCGCCATTTACGTTGCTTCTTGCCGGGAATGTTGTGGACGAAATGCGCGACGATGAAGCCGATCAGCGCCTTGAAGACCACGGCGGTAATCGCAAAAATGCAGGACTGTCTCACCACCATCCAGAACGTTTCGCGCTTGAACAGGAAGGTGAAGTTGCTGAGACCGACGAACTTCGTCATCGCCTTGTTCAGCGTCGCCAGGTAGACCGAATAGAAGGCGGGATAGAGCACGAGCAGGGCGATCAGGAGGATCAGCGGCAGCGTCAGGAAGAACGCGACGGTCGATTTCCGTCCCATTGCATTGCGCAGGCTCGCCCGTTTGCGCGGGCTCGCAGTTCGAGCGGGACGGCCTTGCTCAACGACGACATCGGCCATGACGTTAGCCTCTTTTGCAGGACACGTAGCAGGACATGTAGGACGGCGAAGCCGGCGCAGCCGTCGGCTTCATTCGGCAAGCGGATCGAGCGAGTGTGCCTCGGCGGCTCACGCGCGAAGCGTGAACCGCCATGGCACATACCCGGCTCAGGTTCGCATGAAGCCTTCGCACTCGCCTTCGGCCCAGGCGAGCGCGGTTTCCAACTTCTCTCCTTGCGCAAAGCGCAGCGCCATCTTGGTCAGCGTCGCCTGGAAGTAGATCTGCTGGGCGATCTTCGGCGGCGCCGGAGACGCGGCGATCGACATCGTCTGCTGCTTGTAGGGATCCGGATAGTGGAAGAGCGTGCCCTTCGGCGGCCCTTCCTCGGCCCAGGTCTTGAACTTCGTCATGTTCGCGTAGGCCGGCAGATCGTACCCGCCGCTCGCCGCGACGAACTTCTCGATCGCCGCCGGCGAGGACAGGTGAACAAGCAAGCTCTTGGCCGCTTCCTTGTTTTTGCCAAAGGCCCAGACGCCCCAGAAGTACGGCAGGAAGGGCGCAAAACGTCCCTTCGGACCGGACGGGAAGCCGTGCGTCCAGCACTGTTCGGCGACTTGCGGTGCGTCGCGCTTGGCGACCGCCCAGGCACTCGGCGGATTCAGGATCATCGCCCCGCGGCCCGAGATCAGCCATTTGTTGTTGGAGGCATCGTCCCAGGACGGCGCGTCGGTGGGCAGGACGGCGATCAGCTTCTTGTAGAATTCGAGCGCCTGCCGCACTGCATCGGTCTTGACGGTGATATCGCCCTTGGCGTTGACGAGCTCGGCGCCGAACGACTGGAAGATCGCGCCGGCGGTGTCGACGCTGTCGGTGGTCTCGCCGAGACCGATGCCGAAGGGGAAGCCGGCCTTGTGGCAGGCCTCGGCCGCCTTCAGGAACGTCTCCATGGTCCAGTTGTCTGCTTTCGGCGGAGCGCCGACTGGATACATCTCCTGCACGTCGATGCCGGCGTGTTTCTTCATGAGATCTATGCGGGAGCAGGGGCCCTTGATCTGGCTTCCCGGCGTCGCGGGCACTGCGAGCCATTTGCCGCCCGACCGCCCGAGATATTTGACGGTGTCGTTCACCTCGCCGTTCTGCTTGATGAGCGGCTCCATGACGTCGTTGAGCGGTTCGAGATTCTCGGAATAGGCGTGCGGCCACCAGCTCGGCATCTGGAGAATGTCGTGACCGGACTTGGCCTGGGCTTCGGCCGCTGCCGTCAGCTCGATCTTCTTGTTGTTGCTGGTGATGTAGTCGATCGAGACTTCGACCTTCTCCTTCTCGCCCCATTCCTTGACGAGCGCGGTGGAGGCATCGTTGGCGCCGGGCACCCAGTGGTCCCAGAAGCCGATCGAGAGCTTGCCGGCGGCGTAAGCGCCTCGGACATAGGGCGCCGTGATCAGCGCCGCGGAGGACATTGCAGTGGCAGCCACAAATTGACGTCGCGTCAGTGTCTTGCGTGACATCTCGTTTCCTCGCTTGGGTGTTTTATTGTTCTGGCGTTCCTCTGAACTCTTCCGAGTTCTGCTTTTGATTTTCTTTTCGAAAGTTTCTTGTTCGACGTTTCTTGTTGATGCCGTCGGCTTCGAAGGCAAATTGGTAGCGCGATCAGATCATGATTGATTGCGTCTGTCGAGAAAACCGAACGGCTTGCGCCTAGAACTAACGTTGTGTCCGGGAACGCGGCAGCGCCCTCGACCTCATGCGCGGACCATGAACCACGGCCGGTTGTTTTGCGACGCACACTTGGCGCTGGCGCGCCCGACCGACATGTGCGCAATTACGCCGCAGTTTCCAAGGAGCCTGCATAAGCACCTCGCGGCAAACACTTTTCGGGCGTGGATAGCATTTGTCGGCGCCTAGACCTCGAAGCGGTGAAAACGATAGAGTTGCAGCTGGCGGGTGGTTCTCATCCCCAAGAGCCTAATCAGATCGAGATGGAGACCAGAATGATCAACCCGGCGCCGCCCGCGCGGCTTTACCTGCGACGATGGTTCGCGCTGGGGTCCGTTTTCGTGTTGCTGCTCGGCGCAGCCGCGGTGGCGAACGCTCAAGGCCTGGTCAAAGGGGTTCAGGAAGGAGCGGCGGCCGGGAACAAGGCGGCGGGTCCGGTCGGCGGCGTGCTTGGCGGCGCGATCGGCGGCGTGGTCGGTGTTTTCACCGGCGTGCTCGGCGTTGGCAATAATGGCAATCAGGCGCCTGCCGCCAGAGATCCGAGCAAGGATGCAAGCAAGGATGCGGCCAAGGACGCCAAGCAGGGCGCCGGCAAGGACAAAGATGCCAAGAGCGCCAAGGCGGGCAAGGGCGCCAAGGCGAGCAAGGAGGCGAAGAACGCGCCGCAGGACAAGGATGTCACGGTCCTCACCCAGACCGGCGCGCCGCAATTGACCGCCGACCAGATCGTCACCAACAGCGACTCCTATATCGAGCGGATCAAGACCGAGCTGAACCTCACGCCCGAGCAGGAGAAGCACTGGTACGGTTTCTCGAGCGCCATGCACTACCTCGGGCATAACGGTGCCGAGCGGCTCAACCTGCGGGTTGCGCGCGCCAAGCGGGATCCTCCCGACGACATCGTCGAGCAGATGCGCAACGAGGCCCAATTCCTGATCGACCGCGCTGCCGACCAGCGCAATGTCGCCGACGCCGCCGAGCCCCTCTATTCGAGCCTCGATGACAAACAAAAGCAGGTGTTCGTGCAGGAGATGGTGCGGCTCAGCCACGAACGAGGATTGGATTGATCAAGTGGAATCGGATCGGGCGGGTCGAATTAACGGACCCCGCCACGAATTCGTGAATCCTCTTCGCGATTCGGTTATGATTAGCTTGGGAAGCTGATGGGCGGGGTTGATATGGCGGACGGACTCTCCGTTTTCCTGGTCGAAGACGAGACGTTGATCCGGATGATGATGACGGACATGGTGGAGGAACTCGGCCACCACGTCATCGCGGAAGCGGATAATGTTCGGGACGCCAGCGCTTTCGCCATGACCGCGCAGTACGATCTTGCGATCCTCGACATCAATCTCAAGGGCCTCTACGTCGATCCGGTCGCCGATCTGATCGAGCGTCGCGGGAAGCCGTTTTTGTTCGCCACGGGCTACGGTCCGGAGCTGCTGCCGTCCTTGCTCAGGCGCCGGCCGATCCTGCGCAAGCCGATTTCGATCGATCAGCTCAAGGCGATGATCGATTCGATGTTTCCGGAAGCGGCAGCGAAGACGCCGAACTGAGACCAAAATGAAAATGGCCGCCCATCAGGGGCGGCCATTTCGCGACGGAATTCGTCGCGGCTTCACATCAGGCCGGCGCCGAGATCGATGCCGCGCGCCATCAGGCCGAACGAGGCGACCAGGCCCGTGCAGCAAAACAGCAAGATGGTCTTGAACGAAGAAAACGAAGAATCGGCCAAACGCGTTTCGCTGGTGGCCGGCATCGCGGCGATCGAAATCATGCTCATGTTCATTCCCCCCTTTGTTGCCCCTGAATTGGATCAGGTGGGGAACTCCTAGAGCAAAAAGTTTGACGCGAGCTTTCGAGGGATCGTTAACGAAATCGCAATCGATACCGCATTTTCGGGCACTGGAGTGCGATCACGCGTTTCAGTGGCGCCCGTTCTTCAGCACCGTGGCGATGGTGTGGGCCGTCATGGCGGCGCGGTCCGAAGCGCGCTGGGCTGCGAGACGGTCACGCGCCTTTTCCTCGATCAAGAGCTCGATCAGGGCCAGCCGCTTGCCCTCGTCGTCCGCCTCGAGCAGCAGGCGGTGATAGCGGTGATAGTCGAAACCCAGATCCTGCTTACGCATGTCACGCCCCCGCAACTACGCCACGCACAAGCTAGGATTGTTTCTCATCCGGGACGTGCGCGCAAGCACGATCCCGCGTCGCGCGCGCGTGCCGCGCAATCAGCTGTGCATGACTGGAACCCGCGGACGGAGGCGCGCGCCGTTTAAGGCTGGTTGTGCTCCGCGAACATCGTCAGGCCGAGGAAACTCGCATCAGGTTTCGTGACCAGTCTGGTCGGGATGTCGCGCAGATAGTCCTGGAAGCGTCCCTTGGCTTCGAAGCGCGCCCGGAATGCGGAGGCTGCGAGGAAGTCAGGAAAGCGCGGCACGATTCCGCCGGCGATATAAACGCCGCCGCGTGCGCCGAAGGTCACCGCGAGATTGCCCGCGACCGAGCCGAGGATGGCGCAAAACATCTCCAGCGTCTTGCGGCTGAGCTCGCAACTGCCTTCCAGGGCGGCCTTCGTGATGGCGGCAGCATCGCGATGCGGCACCTGAGCGCCTTCCACCTCGGCCAGCGCCTCGTACAGGCTTTGCAGGCCCGAACCGGACAACGCGCCACGCTCGATGGAGACATGGCCGAGGCGTCGGCGCATGCACGCGATCACGCGTTCCTCGCGCTCGTCCTCCGCCGGCAGGGTCGCGTGGCCTGCCTCGGTGACGACGGCCAGCCGTGAGCCGTGGCGCTCGACCAGGCAGGACACGCCAAAGCCGGTTCCAGGGCCAACCACCAGCAACGGCTCTCCGGGAAGGCCATCCTGTCCGCCGAGCGGGATCAGGTCGGCGGGCTGCAGGGCGGGCAGGGACCAGGCCACCACCTCGAAATCGTTAAGAACATGGACGCTGTCGAAGCCGAGGGCCGGCTGAAGCTCGTTGCCGTCGATGACCCATGGGCTGTTGGTCATGACGCAGCGGTTGTTGGTCACCGGTCCTGCGACGGCCAGCACGGCCCTTGGGGGCGGTTGGCCGTGGCAGCGACGCGCGAGAACATCGGCAATGGCTTCCCGGACGGTCGGGAAGTCTGCCACTTTGACGTAGTCGATCGGTCCGGTCTGATCGCCCTGACTGAGCGCGAAGCGCGCATTGGTGCCGCCGATATCGGCGAGAAGAATCTGTCCTGTCTTGCCGATGGTCATGTGCGTATGGCTGCCGCAGCCTTTCCGGCTGCGGGAACCGCTTCCTCCGCTCTATCCGATCGCAAGACGCGAACGGCTGTCAGAATCCGTCCCCGGGTGGATCTAGTCAACACGCATCAGCCCAAACCGTTGCATCCCGGGACCGACGGGGCGCATTCGCGCAGATCGCCGCACCTTCTCGTTGGTTGCGAAGCAGCCCGGGAAGATCGACACTGCAGACGTGCCTTCGGCGCCGCTCGCGCGGATGGCCTGGAATGGACCTTGCGATGAAGATTTCCGACCGCGACGTGCTGCTGGTCATCGACGTGCAGAACGATTTTTGCACGGGCGGGGCGCTCGCCGTGCCCGGCGGCGAGAAGGTCGTCCCCGCCATCAATCGGATCGCCCAAAAATTCGCCAATGTGGTGCTGACCCAGGACTGGCATCCCCGCGATCATGTCTCCTTTGCGCCGAACCATGCGGGCAAACAGCCGTTCCAGACCATCGTGCTCGACTACGGCGTCCAGGTGCTGTGGCCGAGCCATTGCGTGCAGGGCACCGCAGGCGCCGAATTTCATCGCGATCTCGACGTCACCCGCGCAAATCTGGTGGTGCGGAAGGGATTTCGGCGCGGCATCGATTCCTATTCGGCGCTGTTCGAGAACGACAGGACAACGCCGACCGGCCTGCTCGGATATTTGCGCGAACGCGAGTTGAACACCGTCTTCGTCGCCGGCCTCGCGTTCGACTTCTGCGTTCGCTTCTCGGCGGACGATGCCGGCAAGGCCGGGTTCGAGGTCGCCGTCATCGAGGACGCCTGCCGCGGCATCGATCTCGACGGCTCGGTGGCCGCGACCCATCAGAGTTTTCGCGAGCGCGGTATTTCGCTCGTCAGCTTCGAGGCCTTCCTGTGAGGACCGTGGGATAGCCATGGCGGAGAAGACCGGCAAACAGCTGCGCGCACCGGAGCCGGTCCCGGATGACCCGCTGCTGTGGCCGTTCGCTGCGGCGCGGATTGCCATGGACGCCTGCTTTGGATGGCTCGAGCGCGGCCCGTCGGAGCTGGCCGACAGCAGCCTGCCTTGGACCACGCCCAACTCCGTCGCGCTGGAGCTTGCGACCATGCGCCTGCGTAATTGCGCGCGGACGGGGGCCGGCCAGCCGGCACTGGTCTGCGCGCCCTATGCGCTGCACCGGGCCCTGATCGCCGACTTCGCGCCCGGCCACAGCGTTGTGCAGTCCCTGCAAAATGGCGGCATCGACCGGGTCTATCTCACCGACTGGCGCTCGGCCGCACCCGACATGCGCTATCTCTCGATCGACAGCTATCTCGGTGATCTCAACGTCGCCATCGACGAAATCGGCGCGCCGGTCGATCTCGTCGGCCTGTGCCAGGGTGGCTGGCTCTCGCTGCTCTATGCGGCGCGCTTTCCCGCCAAGGTGCGGCGGCTGGTACTGGCTGGCGCGCCCGTCGACCTCTCCATTGACTCCAGGCTGTCGCAGCTCGCCCGCAACGCGCCGGAGATGGTCTACGACCAGCTCGTCGCCCGCGGCGGCGGCAATGTCAGCGGCGAAGAGATGCTGCGGCTCTGGTCGAAGGCACCGAGCCGCGACGACATCGCGACGGCGCTGCAGAGCGACCTCTCCGGCGAGGACGGTGCGGCGCTGCTGGCACGCTTCGAGCGCTGGAATGCCGAGCCCCTCAATCTGCCCGGCACCTATTATCTCGAGATCGTCAACTGGATTTTCCGGGAGAACCGGATCGCGCGCGGCCAGTTCACGGCACTCGGCCGCGGGATTGATCTGAAGGACGTCAAGGCGCCGGTCTTCCTTTTGGCCGGACTCGATGACGACGTCGTGCCGGCTGCGCAGGCGCTCGCCACCGCCGGCTTGCTCGGCACACCGCCGGCGTTCATTGCGGCGGCCTCCCAGCCCAGCAACCATCTTGGCCTGTTCATGGGCGCGCGGACCCACGCCCATGCCTGGCCCCGGATCGCCGAGTGGCTGCGCGACGATGCTGGCGCGCAGAGCCTGAGACTGCCTCAAGAGCACGGCCGGGCAGCGAAGCTGCAAATCCGTTATGCATGCCGTTGAATGGCCTGCACGGGGCCATGTCGATGGGTTAAATGGAGTCCAGAGCCGGCGGAGGCCGGTCGCGACGAGACAAAGGGACTGTACTCGATGAGTTTCCACTCGATCTATGCCCACGGATTTGCGCGCGTGGCGGCCTGCGTCACCACCTCTCATGTGGCTGATCCCACGGCCAACGCAGCTGCGGTTCTGGCGGCGGCGAAGGACTGCCACGCGCAGTCGGTGGCGGTTGCCGTGTTCCCCGAGCTCTGCCTGTCCGGCTATGCAATCGAAGATCTCGTGAAGCAGGATCCGCTGCTCGATGCGGTCGAGCGCGGGCTTGTGGCCATCGTCGAGGCATCCTCGTCCCTGATGACCGTCCTGATCGTTGGCGCGCCGCTGCGCTTTGGCAATCGGATCTACAATTGCGCGGTCGTCATCCATCGCGGCAAGATCCTCGGCGTGGTGCCCAAGAGCTACCTGCCGACCTATCGCGAATTCTACGAGGGGCGGCATTTCGCCTCCGGCGCCGGCATCGTCGGAGAGATGGTCGCCTTTGGCGGGCTGCATGCCCCGTTCGGCGTCGACCTCCTGTTCGCAGCCGAGGACGTTCCGGGCCTGACCATCGGCGTCGAGATCTGCGAGGACATGTGGATCCCGGTAACGCCGGCCTCCGAGCTCGCGCTTGCGGGCGCGAGCGTGCTGATCAATCTCTCGGGCAGCCCGATCACGATCGGCCGCGCCCGCTCGCGCGCGCTCTTGTGCCAATCGACGTCGGCCCGCTGCCTCGCGGCTTACGTCTATTCCGCGGCCGGGGCAGGGGAATCGACCACGGATTTGGCCTGGGACGGCCAGACCTCGATCTACGAGAACGGCGTGCTGCTGGCCGAGGGCGAGCGGTTCCGCCAGGGCGGCCAGATCACGCTGGCCGACGTCGATCTCGACCTGCTCAGGCAGGAACGCGCGCTGATGGGTACGTTCGACGACAATCGCCGGCAGCGCGAAGCCTTCTTCCGAAAAGTCGGCTTCGCCCTGAAGGCGCCGGCCGCCGATATCGGCTTCCTGCGCAAGGTCGAGCGCTTTCCGTTCGTGCCGAGCGACGAGAGCCTGCTCGAGCAGGACTGCTATGAGGCCTACAACATTCAGGTCGCGGGCCTCGTCCAGCGCATGCGTGCGACCGGTACCAAGCGCGTCGTTATCGGCGTCTCGGGCGGACTCGATTCCACCCATGCTTTGATCGTCGCCGCCAAGGCCGTCGACCTTCTTGGCCTGCCGCGAGAGAACATTCTCGCCTACACCATGCCGGGCTTTGCCACCGGCAGCGACAGCAAGACCAATGCGCTGGCGCTGATGAAGGCGTTGCAGACGAGTTGGCAGGAGCTCGACATTCGCACCACGGCGACGCAGATGTTGAAGGACATCGGCCATCCCTTCGGCAAGGGCGAGAAGGTCTATGACGTCACATTCGAGAATGTGCAGGCGGGTCTGCGCACGGACTATCTGTTCCGGCTCGCCAACCATCATGGCGGCCTCGTGATTGGCACCGGCGATCTCTCCGAACTCGCGCTGGGCTGGTGCACCTATGGCGTCGGCGATCAGATGGCGCACTATAACGTCAACGCCGGGGTGCCGAAGACGCTGATCCAGCATCTGATCCGCTGGGTGATTGCCTCCAAGCAGTTCACCGACGACGTCAACCAAACGCTTGGATCGATCCTGTCGGCCGAAATCTCGCCGGAGCTGGTTCCGGCTGAGCCCGGCGAGAAGCCGCAGAGCACGGAAGCTTCGGTCGGCCCCTACGAGCTCCAGGATTTCAACCTGTTCTACACGCTGCGGTTCGGCATGCGGCCGTCCAAGATCGCCTTTATGGCGCTGCAGGCCTGGAAAGACGTTGCCCAGGGCGAGTGGCCGCCGGCATTTCCGACCGACAAGCGCAAGGCCTACGATCTCAAGGAAATACGCCGCTGGCTGGAGGTGTTCTTGCGCCGCTTCTTCGCTTTCAGCCAGTTCAAGCGCTCGGCGATGCCGAACGGACCCAAGGTTTCGGCCGGCGGCTCGTTGTCGCCGCGCGGCGACTGGCGTGCGCCGTCGGATTCGAGCGCTGCGGCGTGGCTTGAAGATCTCGAGCGGAATGTGCCGGTTTGAACGGGAGATGAGCGATGTCGGCCGGCGATGGGCTCGAGCAGGGCGGCAACCCACAGAAGGTCCTCAACGGCCTCTACATCTTTGAGATCGAGATGCGCGACGGCAAGCGCGGCCAGGCCAAAGGCGTCGTCGTGCTCTGCGATGGCCGCATCATGGGCGGCGACAGCTATTTCTACTACACCGGCAGCTACACCTTCCGGAACGGGAAATGGCGTGGCGACATGACCGTCAATCAGCACACCGAGGCCGTCGGCAAGCCGCTCGCGTTCGGCGGCAGGGAAGTGACCTGCGGCTTTTCCGGCGACTATTCCGCCGACGGCGCCGAAGTCGAAGGCATGGCGCTGGTTGGCAAGACCAGCGTGACATTCACGGCGCGGCTCACGCTGAAGGACCCGATGTGAGACCCGCGTGATCAGCCCTCGTTCCTGATCAGGAACCTTCGCACCCACAGAACGTTCGCGTCTGTTGTTGCGAATTTTCCAGGAGAGGGACCATGCGCAAGCACTTGATGTTATCGACCGCGGCTATCGGACTGATGCTTGCTTCCGGCTTCGCCTACGCCCAGGCGCCCGGTGAGCGAAGGGACGAGCCGAGACGGACCGAGGAGCCGGCGAAAGGTGCCGGGCCGCAACGCGGCGGCGCCCAAGAACGGGTTCAAGAGCGCGCGCAGGGCGCCCAGGAGCGATTGCAGGGTGCGGGCCGCGAGGAGAAGGGCGGCGCTGCCAAGCAGGACGCGAGTGACGACAAGCGCCAGCCGGCCAGTTCTGCCGAGCGCAACCAGCCGAAGTCGAAGGATCAGGCCCAGGAATCTCGTGAGCCTTCGCGCGATCGCAACCGTGAGGCGGAGAGCCCGAAACCGGGACGCGACGGCAAGAACAGCGCCGAGACGAAGCAGGACAAGTCCGCGCCGCAGAAATCAACGGCCGAGTCCGAGAAGTCCAAGTCCGGCACGTCTGGCCAGCAGAACGAGCGCACGGGAGCTGCGGCCAACCAGAACGAGCGCAACCAGACCCAGCCGCCGCGCAACGCGGCCGAGCAGCAGCAGCCGGCGCAACAGAACAACCGACCGGCCACAGCGACCGACACGAACCGGACGGCCCCGACCAACAATGCGCAGACCGCGCCTGCCACTTCAGGCACGCAGACCAATCAAGCCAATCAGACGCCCCAGACCAACACGCAGGCCAATCAGCAGACCCAGGTGACGTCCGAGAAGCAGGTGCGGATCTCCGAAACGGTGAGCCGCGCACGCCTGGCGGAGCCGGAGCGTAATCTGAACATCTCGATCCGGGTCGGTGAAACCATTCCCTCGCGCGTGCGCCTCCACAGGCTTCCGCCCGAGATCGTCGCGATCGAGCCCGAGTATCGGGACTACGAATATTTTTCGACGGGCGACGACGTCGTCATTGTGGAGCCGCGGACGCATCGCATCGTCAGCCAGGTGCCCCGCGATCCCTCACGAGCCCGCGCCCAGATGAGCGGCGGCACCTCATCGAGCATGGCGGCCGCCGGGGGCAGCAATGTGAACTGCCAGATCATGCGGCGTGACGCCTCGGGTAATGTGGCCCAGGCAGAACCCTCGACCGTGGGCTCGACCGCGCGAACGGACTCCCTGAGCGTGACTGTCCAGATGCCCGGCGGCGGCTCGTCCGCGCCGATCGCCCTCGGCGCTCCCGCGGGCAACATCGTGGTCGCGACGCAAGGGCAGGGCGATTGCACGGTGACCATCGAGCCGCAGACGCGCTAGCGCCCGTGTCGGCATAACGACGCCAAAACGACTTCGCGCCGCACGGCTGATCAAGCCGGCGGCGCGAAATCACGTTCAATCTAGAAAGTCCCGAGGTCCGGAGTGCCTAGGAGTCCGGACCTCGTAACCTTGCCCCAGCCTTTGATCCCCCGCCCCATGTGGTCCCCCAACCCCGTGGTGCGCGATCAGAGGGTGATGCCCTTGGAAGGCCGCCGATCGATGTCCCGCGATGTACGCGACATCGGAATAGGATTCCATTCCGGATCACTACGGATTTCATCGCGCTTGAATTTTCGCGGTGCATGCGCCTGCACGCGCGGTTGCCTGAAACCAATGCAAGCGCGCGAGCGCATGTGGCCCTGATCATGCCGGCACCGGCGACCACCATCGTCGTGACCACGCTGCCGGTCTCCGTGATCGGCGACTGGCTCGATCCCGAGCTGCAATAATTCCGTCATGGCCGGGCTTGTCCCGGCCATCCACGACCTTTCCGCATCAAGAACGTGGATGCCCGGGACAAGCCCGGCATGACGGCTGAGACCGCCGGTGCCCACGCGTCGGGAGCAGGGGAGCCCTGTCCGGCCCAAGTTCCCGTTGCGCGCGTTCCCCCCGTGCGCTATCCGGCCGGAAAGGCCTGAGGCGGCTTCGAAAATTTGCCCCGCCCTGCCAGCCAAACCGAGGACGGAAACCGCCATGCCAGCCTATCGCTCCCGCACCACCACCCACGGCCGCAACATGGCGGGCGCCCGCGGCCTCTGGCGCGCGACCGGCATGAAGGACGGCGATTTCGGCAAGCCGATCATCGCGGTCGTCAACTCCTTCACCCAGTTCGTGCCCGGCCACGTCCATCTCAAGGACCTCGGCCAGCTCGTCGCCCGCGAGATCGAGCAGGCCGGCGGCGTGGCGAAGGAGTTCAACACCATCGCGGTCGACGACGGCATCGCCATGGGCCATGACGGCATGCTCTACAGCCTGCCGTCGCGCGAGCTGATCGCCGACAGCGTCGAGTACATGGTCAATGCCCATTGCGCCGACGGCATGGTCTGCATCTCCAACTGCGACAAGATCACCCCCGGCATGCTGATGGCGGCGCTGCGGCTCAACATCCCTGCCGTGTTCGTCTCGGGCGGACCGATGGAGGCCGGCAAGGTCACCCTGCAGGGCAAGACCAAGGCGGTCGACCTGATCGATGCCATGGTCGCAGCCGCCGATTCCAAGGTCAGCGACGAGGACGTCAAGGTGATCGAGCGCTCGGCGTGCCCGACCTGCGGCTCGTGCTCAGGCATGTTCACGGCCAATTCGATGAACTGCCTCACGGAAGCCCTTGGCCTTGCGCTCCCCGGCAACGGCACGGTGGTCGCAACCCACGCCGATCGCAAACGCTTGTTCGTCGAGGCCGGCCACACCATCGTCGATATCGTGCGCCGCCACTACGAGCAGGACGACGCTAGCGTGCTGCCGCGCAATGTCGCGAACTTCAAGGCGTTCGAGAACGCGATGACGCTCGACATCGCGATGGGCGGTTCGACCAACACGGTGCTGCATCTGCTCGCCGCCGCCCATGAAGGCGAGGTCAAGTTCACCATGCAGGATATCGACCGGCTGTCGCGCCGCGTGCCTGTCCTTTGCAAGGTCGCGCCGTCGGTTGCCGACGTGCATGTCGAGGACGTGCATCGTGCCGGCGGCATCATGGGCATCCTGGGCGAGCTCGACCGCGCCGGCCTGATTGACACGTCGGTCTCGACCGTGCACGCGCCGACCATGGGCGACGCGCTGGAGCGCTGGGACATCAAGCGCTCCAGGAGCGAGTCTGTCCGCACCTTCTTCCGGGCGTCGCCCGGCGGCATCCCGACCCAGGTCGCCTTCAGCCAGGAGCGCCGCTACGACGAGCTCGATACCGACCGCGAGAAGGGCGTGGTCCGCAACCTCGAGCACGCCTTCAGCAAGGACGGCGGCCTCGCCGTGCTCTACGGCAATCTCGCGCAGGACGGCTGCATTGTGAAGACCGCCGGCGTCGACGCCTCGATCCTGAAATTCTCCGGCCCCGCCCGCGTATTCGAAAGCCAGGACGCCGCCGTGGAAGGCATTCTGGGCGGCAAGGTCGCTGCCGGCGAGGTCGTGGTCATCATCTATGAAGGCCCGCGCGGCGGCCCCGGCATGCAGGAGATGCTGTATCCGACCAGCTACCTGAAATCGATGGGCCTCGGCAAAGCCTGCGCGCTGGTCACCGACGGACGCTTCTCGGGCGGCTCGTCGGGCCTGTCGATCGGCCATCTGTCGCCGGAAGCGGCCGAAGGCGGCAACATCGGTCTGGTCAGGACCGGCGATCGCATCGCCATCGACATCCCGAACCGCAGCATCACGCTGGAGGTCTCCGACGAGGAGCTGGCCAAGCGCCGCGCCGCGGAAGAGGCGAAGGGCGATGCCGCCTGGCAGGCGATCGGGCGCAAGCGCAACGTCTCGACCGCGCTTCAGGCCTACGCCGCGCTCACCACCAGCGCCGCGCGCGGCGCGGTGCGCGAGGTGAAGCGGCGCCCGAAGTAAGTGCGTCACGTGCGGGTGTGATCGCAAGCATCACGCATCGCGCATGGTCAACAAGTTCTGAACGGCGGGCGCGAGCCGGCCGTTTGCATTAAGGATGCCCCGATGAACTTCGGCAGCTCAGAATTTTGCGGCGTATACTGCCATCGATCTTCGCAAATCCGTTTCGGGCAATTGGGGCACCACAATAATGTCTCGCACTCTCGCTGTCGTTTTCTCAACAGTCGTCGCTGCGATTTCAATGACCGGCGCGGCTTCCGCCGGCTGCTACAATTGCTACACGCCGCCGCCGTGCACGACCTGCTACCAGCAGCAATACGTGCAGCCGCAATACCGCACCGTCGACGAGACCGTGATGGTGTCGCCCGGCTCCGTCGTGGCGCACCGCGCACCGGCGCAGTACCGCACCGTGATGGTGCCGCAGACCGTGATGGTGGCGCCGCCGAGCGTCCAGTACGAGCGCATCCCGCCGCAATACGCCACGCGCCAGCGCGTCGAGATGGTCCAGCCGGGCTATTCCTATTACGCCCCGGTGCAGATGAACTGTGCCTCCTGCGGGTACTGAGCCAAGCCAGCTTACGAAGAATTCAAGCGGCGCTCCCAACGGGGGCGCCGCTTTTCTTTGCAGCCAGCAAACGAGGCCCGGAAACGGAGGCGACTCCAAACCGGGCCTCGCAACCGGCGACGCCCTGGGAGATGTCGCCAGTGTCCGGGATCGCCGAGAGGGCATAGGGTAAGGGAACAGGCTGACGCTCGCCTGACAGATCCGATGTCGGGGAAGGGGCGGGCGCCAACTTCGCGTTGCCATGCGCCGTCGACTGCGTTAAGCGACAGCAATTCCGAACTTGGAAGGGTGGCCGAGTGGTTTAAGGCACCGGTCTTGAAAACCGGCGTGCCCGCAAGGGTACCGTGGGTTCGAATCCCACCCCTTCCGCCAAAACACCAGCAAAATCAGCTACTTAGACTTGTAGATTGGCTCCAGCGCACAATCGAACGTACAATCAGCGCGCGCTATCGCGAGCCCGACATTGAGTCAATCTGCCGCACGTTGGCGGCCCAGACTGACGATCCGGTAGAGCGCGCGGCGCTGCTGGAGATCGCCGGCAACTACAGGAAAGCCCCGCCATGTTGAGGCGGCGCGAAGGGCCGCCAGGTGAGGCAACAGGGGTCCTCTGAAGGGCCGAGAACCTACGGCGAATTGACTATCTATTCTTGCGGAACCGGCGCCTAGTAATTCCATCACCGGCCCATCACGGCATATATCGGTGACTGAGAGCCACGTGCTCCCGCCAAATACGCGGAGCCATCTATGGTCAAGCTCATCCCTTCTCTCACTGAACGCCTAACTCAAATGGCGAGCGCCGCTCGAACCCGGGCCGAAGCAACGCCTCCGGGGCCAAAGCGGGAAGCTCTTTTGAAGGCCGCGCAGCTCAGTGAGAACGCGCTGCATATTCAGCAATGGCTGAGCTCCACGAGCTTGCGAAAGCCAACGTAACGATGGGTTCGCAAAGGCCCGCCAGCGTGAACCGGCGCATACGGCCGCCAACTAAGGCAACGTACTTCTACGTGTTCCGCTTATAAATACACGCGCAAGGAACAAACGAAGATTTATTATTAGCGCAATCTGTTCTCGCCCGGAGAACAACGGGCCCGCCGTGAACCGGCGGGCCTGGAGGCTCAGGCTTCGCCCTTCGTCGGGGCAGCCATTGCGGCCAGATCCATCGCGACGGAAACTGAAATCACCGGATCGACATGGCGTAGGTGCGGCTGCCTGACGTCCTCAAAGACATAGATCATGCAAGCTTTGAGGCACAATTCGGCAAGGTCGCGGACCTTGACGTTCGCCAAGGCAAGTTGTGCGGCCTTGAAGGCGTCGCGCGCCTTCTGATGCGCATCGAAGACCGCATCATAGTTGATCTCGTCCATGTGCTTATCGTAGCGCCGGCAATACTTCTTGTGAGCGCGGTGGGCGCCCGGCTGCGGATTGGCTTTTTGCCATTCGCCGCAAGCCTTCCATACCCTTTGGAAGTCCGCAGCCGTCAGCTTCAAGGCCTCGTTCGCTTCATCGAGCTTGTAATAGGCCTCGCGCATTGCGTCGCCGCATTGGGAGCCATCGAAGGCAAGCTTTGGCACGCTGGCTGGAAGCGGCGAGGCCAGCGCTTCTAGAGGCATGCTGGCTACGGAGGCTGCTGCTGCGCCGACGAATACGTTCATGATTGATCGCCCGCATGGGGCGAGATCAGCACGACACCGACGAACTCCCGGCAATGGAGCGACTGTGCCGCGACCTGGTGGAGGAGAGCAGGGTGACAGGCGAGGCCGGCGCGCTGCTTAAGATGGCCGAAAACTTCGGCCGTGAGGTTGCGAGACTAACCGTGGATAGGACCGTAGATTGTTCTCGGCGCAGGTGGAAAAGACGAGCGATTCAGCGAGGTTGAGCGGGCACCCCTTCCGCCACCTCCTAGTCCAATAGTGCCCAATCCGTCTTTCTGTTTCGAAGAAGCGCTTGATCTAAAACGGTTGGGTTCGTTGCTTGGGTTTGGTGGCAGCGCGGGCTCCAGCAGCGTGCCCACGTGGTCTGGTGCCGCTCTCGGCGCCGGAGCGGGCGGCCTCTCCATTCCCATGTTCGCAAGCGGCACCAGTTCGGCCCCGGGTGTACTCGCCATGGTGGGCGAGAAAGGTCCCGAGCTGGTCAACCTGCCGCGCGGCGCGCAGGTTTTCAAGCCGTCAAGCGCGGAGAATGCTGGAGGATCAGAGCGGCCCTGCTGTGGTCATGCAGGAGGGTGTGCTGGGAGTAGCTGCCGAACTTGTGGACTGGCCGCTCCGCCGCTACGATTTGCGGCATGGGACAGACCAAAAAGCTGATCGATTGCCACGACTGTGACCACCCGGTTTCACCGAGTGCGTCGGCCTGTCCAAATTGCGGCTCGAAGGTGCCGTTCGGTCCTCCCGTTCTTCACCGCAAAAGGCCCCCGGTCTATAACATCGAGGCGCGCAACGACCGCAACATGGTCGTCTTTGCCGTGACGCTGGGAGGCTTAGGCGCAGCTTACGGATTTGCGACAAGCGCAGGGCCGCTTAGCGCTGCGCTGCTGGTCACATCGTACGGCATGCTGGGTGTGTTGGTAGGCGTCCCGCTTGCGGCGTTGTTCAACGTCACGCGCCGGCTGTGGCGGTAGCGACCTCCGGAATCTGGGAAGTCTACGTACCAGCCCAGCGTCGCTCCCGGCGCTCTCATCCGCAATGAGCATGGGCCCTAGTAAGGAAGCGGTGCCATTTCCAAACCCGAGTGACAATCCGGGCCACCCCGAATTCCGGTAGTCTTACGGAATCCTTTTTCGGAACACGGTGTTCTACTGTGAGAACACCGGCGAGATTTAAGTACCAGTTTCTAATTTGCCCGGGATGGCCGCAGTGGGGGCTGGAACCACCCTGCGGCCTTTCGCTTTAGCGAAACCCATTTCTAAGTTGAGCCGTACCGTCTCGGAGGCGAAGTCGGCGGAGAATTCGTGAGCATTCAAATCATTATAGCCGCCATGTTGGAGCGCGAGCTAGCGGCGCGCGGCGTGCAATCGTTGGGACCTTCCGATTGCATGGAGATCGTCGAGAACCTGCTTGAGCGCTTGAAAGATCTGGATCGGGAGTTAGCTGCGCGAGGCGCAACGCGGCGGTAGGCTGATGGACAGACGGCCCCGGGGTCGGAAGGGCCGGGGACTGGTTAGACCGAGGCCGCTACGCGGGAGCTTTGGCATTCTCTTGTTCACGATGCAGGTCCGCAGGAGTCGCAATCGATCGCGGATCGACATTTGCGATTGCGGTCTGGCAGGCGAGCAATCCGGTCATCGGGACGCGTCGCGCCGTGAGCACGATGAGTTTTAGATCGTCTTCCGGTGTCCAATGGTCAGTGCGTATTTGTCCGCTCCAGGCTCAAGATGCTGAGGCCAGTCAATTGCCGTGCAGAACAAGCCGCGTCGCTCGATTTCCCGTGCAAGAGCTTCCGCGCGCAGCCTCGCTGGCAATCCGACAAAACGCGCGCCGGCTAGCCTATCTGCTTGAACCTCTTGGCGAATGAACTCGTGCATCCGCAGAATGAAGTGGTCAGAGAGGCCTTCGAATTCGCTCATGCCAGCCAATCGCGTCAGTCAAAGATATAGGCAACCAGAAAGGTGGATGGCTGCCAAGCGATGAACCCAATCGCCTCCAGCGAAACAGCTGTGGCCAGGAGGGCTACAGCGCTGAAGGTGAGGGGAATGACGAGATCAAAAAAGTTGTGGGGCTCGTCTGCATCTGCAGTTTGAAATGCGGTTCTATTGGACATTCGAATATTCCTCTATTCGAGGTCATATCGAGTTCGACGCTCTCAGCCAAACGTTCGCTGGGGTTAACCTGACCGCTAAACCTTAACAGCGGGTCCAGTCCCTATGTGTCGCGGCACAAAACCGATCGACGGCCTTGATCAGTGCGTCCTTCAATCCACCACTCTGCTGCGGCTAACCTCAACAAGCGCAGGGATCAAAGCCGGCTGGCTGCAAGCTCGAAATACTGTGAACACGACGCCGCCGCCAAAGCCAAGGCGCTCACGCAACCCCGTTCGGCTTGTGGTGGTCTGCTCCCGACAGTGATTTGTCAGTTGCGGTGGAAATCGAGCGAGAGCGCGATTGTAGTGAAGCCTCGTCTCTGCATTCTATGGTCAGTGCCGCGAGGTCGTGCACCGCACGTAGAAGGAGTGAGGTCCGTTCGAAAAAAGTCGAAGATCAATACAGTTGACAAGAGACCCCTTCCGCCGGTCTATCCGACCGGGTTCTATCCGTCGGGTTTACCCGGACAGGTGATCGGTGAATCAGACATCCAATCCAGCTGCACTCGACAAGCTGAAGCTCCGCATTCAGGCGTTGCGTTCCAAGACCATCGCCAATGGCTGCACCGAGGACGAGGCGCTGTCTGCGGCCGCCAAGGTCGCCGAACTGCTGGATCGCCACGATTTGTCGCTGTCCGACGTCGAACTGCGGGCGTCGCCGTGCGAGCGGAAGGTCTACGAGACTTTTCGCAAGAAGCGAATTCCCCTGGACGACTGCATCGGGGCGATCGCTCGTTTCTGCGATTGTCGGGTCTCGCGCGAGAAGAACACGGCCGGCGAGAGCAGCTATGTGTTCTTCGGCCTCGGCGCGGACATCGAGGTCGCGCATTATCTGGCCGAATTGATCGACGGCGCCGTCCGCGCCGAGCTCGGCCGCTTCAAGACCTCGGTCGACTACAGCAGGTTCCGGCACCAGGAGCGGCATCTGGCCAATGCCTCCTTCGCGCTCGGGATGGTGGGGTCCATCGCGGACAGGCTGGTGGCGATCAAGGCCAGTCGCGATCAGATCAACGAAAGCACCGGCCGCGGGCTGGTGGTTCTCAAGACGTCGGTGGTCGATGCGGAGTTCGACAAGCTCGACCTGAAGATGCGGACCCAGCGCAGCAGCAGCCGGATGGTGTCGATGACGGCCTATGAAGCCGGCGGCGCCGCCGGCGCGTCGCTGGCCATCAATCCCGGGCTTGCAGGGTCGCAGTCAAGGACCGCTCCCAAAGGGAGCTGAGCGCGTCGGGGAGGGCGTGCAGCGTCACCGTCATTGCAGTTCAGTCGATCGACTTCTCGAGCTTCTGGGCTGCCCGGAAGTCGTCCATGTGCTGCAGGTTGGGCCCATACGCAGCCTCCTTGGTCAGCAGGTGGTAGATCCGGGCCACGACGGTTTGCAGATGTTTCATTCGTCCGCGCGGCATCGCCCGGGCCTTGCAAAGGGCTCGGACCGCGTGCGCTCGGAAATAATCAAAAGCGTCTGACATCGCGGACTCAACGTCCCGCGAAACGATTGGTTCTTGGATTGGTCCTCGTTCGCGCGCCCCAAAGCGCCTCCAGGAACGCTGTCGAATGGGAGAACTTAGCTCGTCACGAAGCTATGGGATGGGCGAGGTATGTTCTTCTTTTTCTCGAACCGGCTGGGATGTCTCGGCTCGCTGCTGGTCTCCGGGTTGATCACTCTCGCGCTGCTTGTTCTGTTCGGGATCGTTCGGTTCTAACCGCCCGCGGGTTCAGGAACCTGGCCCTCGCTGACCCGTTGTTGGCACTCTCGTCCAGCCATGGAGGGCGCCCTTGGAAAGTACGATCATCGGAGAATTCGACACGCGCCGCGGCGCCGAGCTTGCGGTTGAGCATGTCGTGCAGGAATGCGGCGTGCCGCGAAGCGACGTCTTCGTCCAGCCCGTCGGTGGCGCGAACACGTCGGGGACACGCCCGGCCGGTCCTGACGCCAAGGCCGCGCCTGCGCCGGAGGGACACCAGAAGCTGGAAGGCCGGATCGAGGTCTCCGTGGATTTTCACGGCGATGCGCCTGAGAAGATCGCGGACGCCTTGAAAGGCGCAGGTGCGAAGACTGTCCGAACCAAGTAGCGGCAATGGGCGACTGTGGCGCCGGAATCCGCGCACGCTGGAACGGCCACTCTGGTTCTGAGTCGGGGAACCCCTTGCGCGGTCAGTGCGTTTCAACGCGAACGCAGATTGCGAGGTCTCCCTGCTTCAGAGCTCATCGACCCTGATCCCCGGCGACACCGTCTGGCGGCGGTGCGAGGCGCGGCGTGTGGCGGTTCTGAACGATGCTGCCGCTTATTTCGCGGCCCTGCGGCAGACCCTGCTGCAGGCGCAGGACCTCGTCTATATCGTCGGGTGGGATATCCATAGTGAGACCAGGCTGGTCGGCGAGTCCGGGCGAGCGGATGATGGCTTGCCGGAGCAACTCGGCCCATTCTTGCGCGCGCTGGTCCACCGCCGTCCCACCTTGCACATCAACATTCTCGTCTGGGACTTCGTCTCGTTCTACGCCTCCGAGAGGGAATGGAATTCCGCGGCCAAATTTACCGCCGACACAGATGGCCGCGTTCGGTTTCACCTGGATGCCACGCTTCCCTTTGGGTCGGCCCAACACCAGAAGATCGTCTGTGTCGATGGTTCACTGGCGTTCGTCGGCGGGCTCGATCTGACGATCAGGCGTTGGGACACCAGTGATCATCGCGCCGATCACGCATCGCGCTGTGATCCCCAGGGCAAGCCATACCTGCCGTTTCATGATGTTCAATGCGTGGTCGATGGGGATGCGGCGGCGCAGTTGTTCGACCTCGTGGAGCAACGCTGGCGCGCGGCGGGCCAACAAATTGATGATCGGCGCCCGCTGAAAAGCTTGCGCTGGCCGGCGATTGTGCCGGTCGAGGCTGAACATATTCCGGTGGGTATCGCCAGGACCGAGGTGGTTTGTCCGGCAGGTTCGACGCTCCGGGAGGTCGAACGCTCGCTGATTGCAGCGATGCGGTCCGCGACGAAATTCGTGTACATCGAGAACCAGTTCACCAGCGCCACCAAGATCGCGCGCGAATTGGCGGAGCAGATGCTGCGCGTGCCTTCGCTTCGGGTTCTGATCGTCACCCCAAAACTGCACTCCTCATGGCTGGAATCCCAAGCGATGCAGAACGGCCGGGGCGCTTTCATCGATTGCTTCAGTTCGGCCGGCGTCGCCGATCGCATCCGCTTCGTCTACCCGGTCTCGGGGGACGGGGATACGGAAGCGGCCGTGATGGTGCACAGCAAGCTCATGATCGTCGACGATCGGATCTTGAGGATCGGTTCGGCCAATTTGAACAATCGATCGATGGGTGCCGATAGCGAATGTGACCTGATCTTCGAAGCCGCATCAGACGAGCATCGGGAGTTCATCGCCTCGGTCCGCCGTCGCCTGATCGCCCATTTCTGCGGTCTCGATGAACAGACCGTCGCGCAAAACGAAGATCGTCTTTTTGCGCTCCTGGACGACGTCGCAAGCGGGACGAAGGCGCTGCGGGACGTTGAATCCTCGGTCCTGACCAGCGCTCTGGCCACGATGGTTCAGCCGGTGGCGGACCCTGAGGCGCCTCTTCATCTGGAGCGGGCGGCATCGCGGATGTGGAGCACGAAGACGATCATCGGGATGGTCTCGATCGCCGTGGCGCTTTTTGGACTGGCGATGGCCTGGTCCTACACGTCGTTGAGCGATTTCGCCGACGCGGGCCGGATGTCGACGCTTCTGTCTGCCTATTCGCAGTCCGTTTGGGGTCCGCCATTCGCGATTGCAGCTTTCGTCGTCGGCGGGTTGGTCGTGTTTCCGGTTCTCGTGCTCATTGCGGCGACTGCTGCCGCACTGGGACCATGGCTAGGCTTCGTCACCGCCATGACGGGGGTCGTGCTCAGCGCCTTTATCCTGTTTGCGATCGGACGGGCACTCGGGCGCGAACGCCTCCAGCGTTTGCTCGGACGACGTACCGCGCGCATCCAGGAACGTGTTGTCGGCAAGGGGATTCTGGCTGTCGTCGTCATCCGGATGATCCCGATCGCGCCGTTCTCAGTGGTGAATGTCGTGGCTGGCGCGAGCACGCTGCCTCTGCGTGACTTCCTGGTCGGAACGCTGCTCGGCATGACGCCCGGCATTCTCGCCATGGCAGTTTTGGGGGCTCAGATCGCTGATCTCGCCAGGAACGCGTCCTGGGTCAACATGTTGCTGCTCGCACTGGCGTTCCTGGGCTGGCTCGCGATCTGCGCCGGCGCGCAATTCGTCGCGACGTGGCTCGCCGGGAGGCGCTGATGCGCTTCATGACGTGGAATGTGCATGGCACCTTCAATCTCAATCCGAAGTTCGATCTGGAAGGGATCTGTTCCATCATTCGCAAATGGGCTCCCGATGTCGTCGCGCTTCAGGAGGTGGATTCGCGATCGCGATCGGACGATCCGTTTGCGAAGCTGGCGAGCGTCGTCGGCGATCACGGTGTTCACGCCAAGTCGATCGTCACGGCCGATGGCGACTACGGCCAGACGCTCCTGAGCCGCTTTCCATTCTCCGGCCCGCCCGAGATCGTCGACGTGTCGTATCGTGAGCGGGAGCCGCGCCGAGCGATCGCCGCGGGACTGCTGACACCGGTTGGCGATGTTCGCGTGGTGGCCACGCATCTCGGCCTGAGCATCCACGAGCGCCACGCGCAGGCTCAGGCGCTGGTGAGCCTGGTGAAACCTGGAAGGACCGTCGTCCTCGGGGATTTCAACGACTGGTTCTGGATCAAATCGGTGCGGCGCGTGCTCGCGCAGGTCTGCCCAAACCGTACGCGGCTGCGAACTTTCCCGTCGCATTTGCCCCTGCTGCGGCTTGACCGGATCTATGCGACGTCCGACAGCCCGATCGGGAAGGTTTGGACCGACGAAGGCGCGAGGGCCTATTCAGACCATTTGCCTGTTATTGCAGACATCGAGATCCCTGCGGGGTCAAACGCATCGAAAGTGCGATAAAAAAGTGCTGTCTGCAGAAGGACTTGGCTACTGTGCATGGGGTTGTTTTCGCACATTATGCAGTCGGCCCGCAGTGCCGCTCAGCGGGACCACGAGGAACTCTTTCCTCACCTCAGCATTATCTGGCCATGACGGAAGACATTTCCTACCGGCGCAAGCCCTTGACTCCCGAGCAGCGGCAGGCGCGCGATGCGACACGCCGTGTCGAAGCCGAAAAAGCCATGCGCGATCATGAAGCTGCGCAGAAGGCGTTTTATGCCAACAAGGAACGGCTAAGGGCCGAACGGTTGGCACGTGAACAGACGGAGGCGAAGGGCTGACCGTACGCGGTCGCCCCGTCAAGGATGTCCTTGCCCGCGAGCGCCGGTCTCAGTGCCGGTGAGGGATGCGGGTCACGCTCAACGCCTGCTTCAGCGCCTGAACGGCACTTGCGAAAGGTCTGCGAGGCGATTGCGCCTCGATCGCTTCGGCTGCGACGCGACAATCGTCAGCGACCTTGAGCAACCCGCCTCGCGCGAGGTCCATGGTGGAGAGGGCTGCCTGCTCCAGGCAGACCCGTTCAAGCCGTCGAAACTCCCGCAGTTCTTTGTTCATGCGTCAGCTCTCGATGTCCCCGGCCATGCGGCGCTGAGTCTGCTTAATGAACAGTAAACATCTCTGCCTAGCCGGGTTGGCTGGCGTAGAGCTGGTGGGTGCCTTGGGCACGCCCAGCGGGCTTGACGGCGTTTGGCTTCCGCCGGAAGCTTCCAACGACCCTGATTTGAACCACGGAGACGTTCGCTTCCAGCCAGTCCGATCCCGATCAGCGAAAAACGAAATGGAGCTGACCATGACCACGTTCGACAAGCGCGAGCAGGGCTTTGAGGCCAAATTCGTCCACGACGAGGAGCTCATGTTCAAGGCCACGGCCCGGTCCAACAAGCTGCTCGGGCTCTGGGCCGCAACCCAGCTCGGCCTCAGCGGCGATGCCGCGGCCGGCTATGCGACGGCGTTGGTGACGGACCATCTGGAGAACCACTCGATGGACGAGATCCTCGACAAGGTGGCAGGCGATCTTGCCGCCAAAGGCGTCGCGCGCGAACAGGTCGCAGCCAGGCTTCAGGAATGCATGCACCAGGCGTTGCAGCAACTCGAAGCGGACCAGTGAAAGCAGGCCGGCCCTCGACGGCTGGGATCGGGAGGCGGGTGGTGTCTTGCGGAATATCTTGCGGAGTATCTTGGAGCAGCTTCCGCAAATGGGCCGGCGCGATCGCACTCGCTGCTACGATCCTGGTCGGCTGCTGCGGCGCTGAGGTATCGGCCACGCCGCTGACGCCATTTCGCTACGAGGCGCAGGCGCAGCGTCACTGCCCGCACGACCGGGTTGTCTGGCTCGATTTCAGCAAAGGTGTCTATTACGGCAAAGGCCAGAAGCGGTACGGCCAGGGTTTTGACGGCAGCTTCGTCTGCCTGAGCGAAGCCCGTGACAGTCTCTATCGGCGTTCGCTGCTTGGACTGCGGTAAGCGTATTGTTCGGGAAGTGCTGGGTGCTCAGGCGAAGGCCAATGCCACGAGGCTGGAGCACAGCAGGACCAGACCACCGGCGGTCAATGCCAGGAAGCCATCGGATACGAGGTCATGGTTGCGCATGGGACACCTGCCGCTCTCGTCTGCGATGCTCGATCGGATCGATTAAAAATGTCCGAACGCGCCGTCTTGAAAGGGTGATGCTTGCCGTCCGCGCGAGTGCCTCAGGCCCTCGTGCGGTAACCTTCAAACGCATGGGCCAGGAAGATCCCCGCGCTTACCAAACCCATCAGTGCCGAAACCGTCTCGATCATCGTCTCATTCCATTCCGCCCTGCACGCGAGAAAACGCGGGCGGCCTTGCACAGTCAAAAGAATTCCAGTGAGGGGCGCGACAATGGGGGTGGAGTGAGGATTTGGCGCAACAGAATGTCCAGGCGTGGCACAGAGCAGGGCACCGGCGCCCCGTAGTTCAACGGGGCGAGCGCATACGCCCTGTTTACCATCCCGGCGTGAACGCCGTGCGCTCCCCATTTCCGCCGTGTTCGGGTTGCGTTATCGTTACCACTTCCGACGCGGTGGTGGGCCGCCTCGGAGCAAAGGACCGGACAGCGCTACCCGTAGCCAAAGCGGGTTAGGTACGCCTCCGGCAAAGTGGTATTTGGGGCGAATGGGGATCCGACGGTCAGATTCGGTTTTGCGGGCCGCGCGCGCTGCTGCGATGGCCGCGACCTGCCTTGCGCTCGCCAATTGCGCCTCCTCCAACAAATTCGCCAGCCGGGTCGATCCGAAATACGGCGTGTCCTCGAGCCCCCGGGTCGTGGCTTTGGGCGATCCGGTCCCGAAGGGCGGCGGCGCCTATCGCGTCGGCAAGCCCTATGTGGTGGGTGGCCGGACCTATGTGCCCGAAGAGGACGTCAACTACCGCGCCGAGGGCATGGCGTCCTGGTACGGCGACGATTTCCATGGCCGCCTGACCGCCAATGGCGAAGTGTTCGACATGGGCTCGCTGACCGCGGCGCATCCGACCCTGCCGATGCCGTCCTATGCGCGGGTGACCAACGTCTCGAACGGCAAGTCGCTGATCGTCCGCGTCAATGACCGCGGGCCCTATCACGGCAACCGGCTCATCGACGTCTCGAACAAGGCCGCCGAACTGCTTGAATTCAAAGGCAATGGGATCGCCAAGGTCCGTGTCGAGTATGTTGGCCGGGCGCCGCTGGAAGGCTCCGACGACCGCCAGCTGATGGCCACCTTGCGCACCGGGACCCCGGCGCCATCGCCGTCGATGGTCCGGGTCGCCTCCGCGAGACCCTTCGTGCCGGAGCTGCCATCGTCGAACCGCGGCGCCATGCGCGGCGAAGTTCCGACGCCGGAGGGACGGCCCTACAATCTCGGCAACACCTCCGCCGACATGGCTTCACTCAGTGCGACCTCGGAAATGTCGGCCTCGAGCCGCAACCGGGGCCGGGCGCTCCAGAACGCGCGCGCCGTGTCCTATGACGGGGACGGCCGCTATGCGACCGAGAGCGCTCCGTCCGGCGCCTACGCCTCGGACGGCGCTGCCGAGGCCCGCGGCATCCTGAGCGGCCGCGGCCTCTACTGAGCCGCGCTTTCCTTCAGGAAACTCATCAGCGCCGCATTCACCTCGTCGGGCCGCTCCTGCTGGACCCAATGGCCGGCGCCCTCGATGATCAGCTTTCGCTTCAGATTGGGCAGCACGCGCTCGAGTTCGTTGACGCGCTTGGCTCCGATCAGGCCGGTGATGACGGCGTCGTTCGAACCGGCAATGAAGAGCGACGGCTGATGGATTTGCGCGTCCTGCCAGGGCGCCGTCAGCTCCCAATTGCGATCGAGGTTGCGATACCAGTTCAGCCCGCCGCGGAAGCCGGACTTGCGGAAGGTTTCGGTGAAATAGGCAAGGTCAGTCTCGGTGAGCCAGGCCGGCAGAGGCTCCTCCGGGTTGCCGTGGCCGAGGAATCCCTTGCCCTCCAGCACGAACATGGCTGCGGAGGGATCGGCAAGGCCGCGCCCGCCGAGCACGATGCGCATGGTGCGCGCGACGTCGCGCTCGAACTCGGCTTCGGCAACGCCGGGCGCCTGGAAGTACTGCCAATAGAAATTGGTGATGCCGCCGTGGCGCAGGAGTTCGAGCGGCTTGCCGCGGCCGCGGAACGGCGGTGGCACGCTCAGGCCGGCGACCGCCGTGAAGATGTCGGGCCGGAACAGCGCCGCGTGCCAAGCCACCGGTGCACCCCAGTCGTGGCCGACCACCATGGCCTTGGTCTCGCCAAGCGCCTGCACGAGGCCGACGATATCGCCGACCGTGTCGAAGATCGAATAGGCCGTCGCCTCGGGCGGCGCTGAGCTCTGGCCATAGCCGCGCATGTCGGGGGCGACGACGCGAAACCCGGCCTGCGCCAGCGCCGGGATCTGGTGGCGCCAGGAGTAGGAGAGTTCCGGCCAGCCGTGGCACAGCACCACCAGCGGCCCCTGACCGGCTTCGCGGATGAACAGGTCGATCCCGTTGGCCTTGATCACGCGGGTGGATGACATCGCTTTTCCGCCTTGTTTCAGGGGTTTGGTCAGAAAATCTGAGGTGCCACGATAGGGGCGGGACGAGAATCGTGCAATCTCGGGACAAGCGGCCACCCCGTGTTGTTTGCACCGGCTCCAACTGTTAGAACGCCGCTCTCAGGGCTTGGCCATGGAATTTCGTCTTTCCTCGTTTAGGCGCACCCGGTTTACCGCCGGAGCGCTGGCGCGCGGGCTGATCGCGACGGCTCTGGTGGCGGCCATTGGCTGGAGCGGGGCGCTCTACGCCGCCAACCAGAGCGTCCAGGGCGCCAAGAAAACAGATGATTCCGGCTTCGACGGCGACGCCCCGACCGCGATCCTGATCGAGGCCTCCAGCGGCAGTGTGCTGTTCGAGAAGAACGCCGACGAGCTCCGCGCGCCCTCGAGCATGATGAAGCTGATGACCGCCGAGGTCGTCTTCAACGCCATCAAGAAGGGCGACATCAAGCTGACCGACGAATACCGGATCAGCGAGAACGCCTGGCGCAAGGGCGGCGCACCCTCCGGCGGCTCGACCATGTTCGCCGCCATCAACAGCAAGGTCACGGTCGACGATCTCCTGCACGGGGCGATCATCCAGAGCGGCAACGACGCCTGCATTGCGCTGGCCGAGGCCATGGCGGGCAGCGAGCGGATTTTCGCCGCCGACTTCATGACCAAGCGAGCTCGCGAGCTTGGCCTCACGAAATCGACCTTCGGCAATTCCAACGGCCTGCCGGACCCCGCCAACAAGATGACGGTGCGCGAGCTCGGCATTCTCGCCCGGCACATCATTCTCGACTTTCCCGAATTCTACAAACTGTTCGGCGAGAAGGAATACACCTGGAACAAGATCCGCCAGCCCAACCGCAATCCGCTGCTCAATTCGATGGAAGGCGCCGACGGTCTGAAGACCGGCTACACCAAGGAAGGCGGCTACGGCATGGTCGGCTCGGCGGTGCAGAACGGCACGCGGCTGATCGTTGTCATTAACGGGCTGGAAGACCCCGACGATCGCGCGACCGAAGCCAAGAAGATGCTTGAATGGGGTTTTCGCAATTTCGAGACCCGCACCCTGATCGCGGCCGATCAGCCGGTCGGCTACGCCAAGGTGTTCGGCGGCGAGAGCCGCTCGGTCAAACTGGTCGCCAAGACGCCCGTGAAGGTGATGGTGCACAAGAACGGCAGCGACAAGCTGATCGCGCGCGTCATCTATAACGGCCCGGTGCGCGCGCCGGTCGAGGCCGGGCAGAAGGTCGGGCTGGTCAGGGTCTGGCGCAGCGGCAACATCGCAGTGGAGACGCCGGTCTATGCCGCTGACGCGATCGGCACCGGCTCGACGGTGCGCCGCGCGATCGACGGCGCCAGCGAGCTGGTGATCGGCATGTTCCGTGCGGGCGCCGAGAAGCTCTGATCATGAGTGAAAGCGCGGTAAAGTGGCCGTCCGGACGCGGGCGTTTCGTCACCTTTGAAGGCGGCGAGGGGACAGGCAAGTCGACCCAGATCAAGAAGCTCGCCGACCGTCTCAAGGCCGCCAGGATGCGTATCCTCGTCACGCGCGAGCCGGGCGGCTCGCCGGGCGCCGAGATCATGCGCCATCTGGTGCTGTCAGGCATGGGCAAGCTGCTCGGACCCGAAGCCGAGACGCTGCTGTTCGCGGCCGCCCGCGACGATCATGTCCACACCGTGATCCAGCCAGCGCTCAACCAGGGCACGTGGGTGCTGTGCGACCGCTTCGCCGACTCGACGCGGGCCTATCAGGGCAGCCTCGGCCGCGTGCCGGCCGCGCTGATCAACGCGATGGAGCGGGTCACGATCGGCGATCTCAAGCCGGACCTCACCATCATCCTCGACCTGCCGGTCGAGATCGGCCTGCAGCGCGCGGCCGCGCGCCGCGGCAGCGGCACGCCGGACAGGTTCGAGGCCGAGAAGCTTGGTTTCCATCAGGGCCTGCGCGAAGCCTATCGCAAGATCGCGGCGGACGATCCCGCGCGCTGCGTGCTGATCGACGCCAATTCCGATCCCGACACGGTTGCCGGACGCATCTGGATCGCGATGCGTGATCGCCTGCTCCCGACGCCGGCAACGGTGGTGTCCATATGAGCCCGCGTCAGACCGAGCGCGAAACTGCCATGTCTCATCCGCGCGAGACGAGCGTTCTGTTCGGCCATCGCGAGGCCGAGACCGCGCTGCTCGCCGCCTATCGCAGCGGGCGTATCCCGCACGCCTGGTTGATTGGCGGACCGCAAGGCATCGGCAAGGCGACGCTGGCATATCGGATGGCGCGCTTCGTGCTCGCTCACGGCCAGCCGCTGGCGCTTTCGGTGGAGCGCGCCGAAGATCTCGCCATCAATCCTGATCACGCCGTGGCGCGGCAGGTTGCGGCGAGCTCGCATGGGGGTCTGCTGACGCTGGAGCGCACCGCCAACGATCGCGGCGTGATGCGCACGGTGATCACCGTGGACGAGACGCGCGAGACGATCGGATTCTTCGGCTCGACCGCGGCGGCCGAAGGCTGGCGCGTCTGCATCGTCGATACCGTCGACGAGCTCAATCCAAATGCCGCCAACGCGCTGCTGAAAATTCTCGAGGAGCCGCCGCAGCAATCGCTGTTCCTGCTGGTGAGCCACGCGCCGGCGCGCGTGCTCGCCACAATTCAGTCGCGCTGCCGCAAGCTGCGCCTGCGCGCGCTCGCAACCGACGACGTGATTGGAGCAGCCGCAACCGCTGCCGATCTCGACCCGAACGATCCGGCATTGCGCGAGGCGGCGGAGGCGTCCGAGGGCAGCGTCGCGCGGGCGCTGACGCTGCTCGGCGGCGACGCCCTGAAGCTCCAGCAACGCACGGCCGCATTGTTGGCGCGACTGCCGCAGGTCGATCCGCGCGAATTGCACACGGTCGGCGAATCGCTCGGCACAAGCGACCGCGTTGCGCTTGCCGCCTTCATTGACGGCATCGATCGCTGGATCGCGGAACGCCTGCACGCCGACGAGGCCAATGCCAACCAAAATCTGCCGCGCCTTGCGCGTCTAGCTGAGGTATGGGAAAAGATCGTCCGCGCCGCGCGCGACACCGAAACCTACAATCTGGAGCGAAAGCCCTTGGTTTTCTCGGTGTTCGGCTGGCTGGCGGACGCAACGCGCTAGAGCATGATCCGGAAAAGTGTCCAGCGGTTTTCCGGTTGGATCATGCTCAAGACAATAAACTAACGCAGATTCGTTTCCCAATTTCGAGAAGCCGGTAAAGGAATTCGTCGTGGCAACGCGAGCTAAGAAAACCGCTAAGGGCAAGAGCAGCAAGAAGAAGGCTGCCACGAAGGCCGTCAAGAAAGCCGCGAAGAAGGCTGTGAAGGCGCGCGCGCGCAAAGCTGCCAAGAACGTCAAGAAAGCCACGAAGACCAAAGAGGCGGCCGCCAAAAAAACCGGGAAGAAGAGCGCCGCGAAGACGGCAAAGAAGGCAGCGAAGAAGCAGGTCGTCGCCAAGAAGACGGTGAAGACAGGAACCAAAAAGCCAGCCAAGGCTTCGGCGAAGAACAAGGCCTCGGCGAAAAACAAGGCCCCGGCGAAGAAGATAGCCAAGACGGCGAGGGTGGCTGCGCCCGCAGTGACCGCCGCACCAGCTCCTGTCGCGACGCCGCCGAAGACTGCGAAGCCCGATGTATCGAAACCCAAGGCCCCGCGCGCGCCGAAGTCCATCGCAGCGCCGCACGCCAACACGCCCGTGGCCGTCCCCGCGCGCGACAACGTCTTCTACATCACGACTGCGATCGCCTATCCCAATGGCAGCCCGCATATCGGCCACGCCTATGAGGCGATCGCGACCGATACGTTGGCGCGCTTCGCGCGACTCGACGGCAAGGATGTGTTCTTCCTGACCGGCACCGACGAGCACGGCCAGAAGATGGTTCAGACCGCGGCCGGCGAAAAAATGTCCGTCTCGGAGCTCGCCGCCCGCAATGCCGGCCGTTTCAAGCAAATGGACGAGCGCCTGAACGTGTCGTTCGACCGCTTCATCCGCACCACCGAGGAGCAGCATCACCGCTCCAGCCAGGAGATCTGGCGGCGCATGGAAGCGAACGGGGATATCTATGCCGACATCTATGCCGGCTGGTATTCCGTGCGCGACGAAGCCTATTACGCGGAGGACGAGACGCGCCTGAACGAGGACGGCGTGAGGCTCGGGCCGCAGGGCACGCCGGTCGAATGGGTCGAGGAGAAGAGCTACTTTTTCCGCCTGTCGGCCTATCAGGACAAGCTGCTCAAGCTGTACGAGACGCAGCCCAATTTCATTGGGCCCGACTCCCGCAAGAACGAGGTGGTGAGCTTCGTCAAGGGTGGCCTGCGCGACCTCTCGATCTCGCGCACGACGTTCGACTGGGGTGTCAAGGTGCCCGGCGACGAAGATCACGTGATGTATGTCTGGGTCGACGCGCTCACCAACTACATCACCGGCGTCGGCTTCCCCGACGAGAGCGACAACAACTGGCGTTATTGGCCTGCCGACGTGCACATCATCGGCAAGGACATCATCCGCTTCCATGCGGTGTACTGGCCGGCTTTCCTGCTGTCGGCCGGGATCCCCCTCCCGAAGCGGGTCTATGCCCATGGCTTCCTGTTCAGCAGGGGCGAGAAGATGTCGAAGTCGGTCGGCAACGTGGTCGATCCCTTTAACCTCGCCGACCAGTACGGCGTCGACCAGATGCGCTATTTCTTTCTGCGCGAGGTGCCGTTCGGCCAGGACGGCAACTACAATCACGAGGCCATCGTCGCGCGCATCAATGCCGATCTCGCCAACGATCTCGGCAACCTCGCGCAGCGCTCGCTGTCGATGATCGCGAAGCAGCTCGGCGGCGTGCTCCCGGAGCCCGGCGAATTCAGCGACAACGACAAGGCGATCCTGTCACAAGCAGACGGCATGCTCGCGGCGTCCCGCGAAGCGATGGCGACGCAGCAAATCCATCACTGGCTCAATGCCGTGTGGGCCGTGGTCGCGGAAGCCAACCGCTATTTCGCGGGCGAAGCGCCGTGGGCACTCGCCAAGACCGATCCTGTCAGGCAGAGGACGGTGCTCTACGTCACCGCCGAAGTCGTGCGCCAGATCGCAATCCTGGCCCAGCCGGCGATGCCGACGGCCTCGGGATTGCTGCTGAACAGCCTCGGTATCCCCGAAGCGGAGCGCAACTTCGCCGCGCTTGGTGGCGCAACGCGCATCGCGCCCGGTACGACGCTGCCCGCGCCGACGCCGGCCTTCCCCCGCTATATCGAGCCGGCAGCCTAAAGGCGTTCGCACCATGCTGGTCGACAGCCACTGCCATTTGGATTTTCCGGATTTTGCGGAGGATCTCGACGGGATCGTGTCGCGGGCGCGAGCGGCCGGCATCGGCCGCATGGTCACGATCTCGACGCGGGTGAGGAAACTGAACCAGCTTTTGGCCATCTCCGAGCGCTATGACGACGTCTATTGCTCGGTCGGCACCCATCCGCATAACGCTGATGAAGAAGACGGCATCGCGCCGGACGAGCTGATCGCTTTGACGCAGCATCCCAAGGTCGTCGCGCTCGGCGAAGCCGGGCTCGACTATTTCTACGACAACGGCTCGCCGGAGGCGCAGGCGAGGGGCTTTCGTGCCCACATCGCCGCCGCCCGCGCCACCGGCCTGCCGCTGGTGATCCACACCCGCGAGGCTGACCAGGATTGCGGCCGTATCCTTGAAGAGGAGACGGCAAAGGGATCGTTTCGCGCGGTGTTGCATTGTTACACCGGCGGGCGCGAGTTGGCGCTGAAGGCGGTCTCGCTCGGGCTCTATATCGGCTTCACGGGCATCCTGACCTTCAAGAAGTCCGAGGCCTTGCGCGCGCTTGCGGCCGAACTGCCGTCCGACCGTATTCTGGTTGAAACAGACTCGCCCTACCTTGCGCCGGGCAAGTACCGGGGCAAGCGCAACGAACCGGCCTATGTGGTCGAGGTCGCAAAAGTGCTCGCCGAAACACGCGGCGTGTCGTTTGACGAGATCTCGCGCCAGACAAGCGAAAACTTCTTTCGCCTGTTCTCCAGGGTGAAACCTTAGAACTGGGAGCCGCATGACGCTGACGCTGACGATCCTGGGCTGCGGCTCCTCCGCCGGCGTGCCGCGTCCGGCACTCGGCTGGGGTGCCTGCGATCCCAACAATCCCAAGAACCGCCGTCGCCGCTGTTCGCTGCTGGTCGAGCAGACATCGGGCGAGGGCACCACGCGTATCGTGATCGACACCTCGCCGGACCTGCGCGAGCAATTGCTCTCGACCAATGTCGACCACATCGATGCCGTGTTCCTGACCCACGAGCACGCCGATCAGACCCACGGCATGGACGACCTGCGTTCGGTCGTGATGCACATGCGCCGGCGGATTCCGACCTATCTCAATCAGACGACTGCGAACGACATCATGTCGCGGTTCTCCTATTGCTTCGTCTCACCGGCGGGCAGCGACTATCCGCCGATCCTGACGGCGCAGTCGATCGAGGCCGGTGACAGCCAGACCATTCAGGGGAAGGGCGGCCAGGTGACGATGACGGCCTTCCTGGTGCAGCACGGCAACATTCCCGCGCTGGGCTATCGCATCGGCGATGCCGCCTACACGCCCGATCTCAACGACATCCCACGCGAGAGCTGGGGCGCCCTGGAAAATCTGGATCTCTGGATCGTCGATGGCCTGCGCTACACCAGCCATGTCAGCCATTTCAGCATCAACGACGCGTTGTCCTGGATCGAGCGCTTCAGGCCGAAGCGCGCCGTCATCACCAACATGACGGCCGACGTCGATTATGAGGTGATCCGGCAGTCGCTGCCGGCGGGAGTGGTGCCCGCGTATGACGGGCTGCGGCTGGAGACCCGCTGAACCTGCGGGGGAAATTCCGGCGAGAGCCGGCATACTCCTTGCTTGCGCTAGCCCCATCATGTTGATCTAACGTCTGAAAGACAGGCGCTGGGCAGGGGCGATATTCATGCAGGACCGGCGCGCGACGTGCGATCGCCGGGACCTTCTGAATCGCTTCGTATGAGGATGGGGATCGCGTTGGCAGGGGACGATGTCACGAGCCGGGGGCCGGTGCGACGCGCGCTAGATCTCCTTTATCTCGGTGCGGGCTACGCCGCCGGCGCCTTCATGGTTGCGATCTTTGCAATCATGATGATCATGTCGATCGGGCGCCAGTTTGCGGTCAACATTCCCGCCGGCGATGATTTCGCCTCATGGTGCATGGCCGCGATGGCATTCCTCGGCCTCGCTCACACCTTCAAGCGCGGAGAGATGATCCGGGTCGGCCTGTTGCTGGAGCGTCTGCATGGGCGCTCCAAACAGGTGGCGGAGGTCGTGGCCCTTGGTATTGCCGCCGCTTTCATCCTCTATTTCACCCGGCATGCCGTGCAGATGACCTACGATTCCTGGCGCTTCAACGACGTGGCGCAGGGCGTCGTCGCGCTTCCGCTCTGGATTCCGCAGCTCGGGTTTTCCGGCGGACTCGTGATCCTCTCGATCGCGCTCATTGATGAAATGGTCAGTGTCATCAGCGGCAACCGGCCGAGCTACGAGAAGGGCTCGCCGGACGAGACTCCGGACGAATTCATCGAGCGGATATCGCAGGGCGGCGGAGGTTGACGATGGCCAATCTCGGCATGATCGAACTATCGTTCATTCTGCTCGGCGTCATGATCGTGCTGCTGGGAAGTGGCATCTGGATCGCGGTTTCGCTGGGGCTTGTCGGCTTCGTGGCGATGGCGCTGACCACGAGCCTGCCGCTCGGCTCCGTGCTTGCGACCACGACATGGAGCGCAAGCTCGTCATGGACGCTGGCTGCGCTGCCGTTGTTCATCTGGATGGGCGAGATCCTCTTCCGCACCAAATTATCCGAGGAAATGTTCCGGGGCCTGTCGCCCTGGGTGCAGTGGCTGCCGGGGCGTCTGACCCATGTCAACGTGATCGGCTGCGGCATCTTCGCGGCAGTGTCGGGTTCGTCGGCGGCGACCTGTGCGACCATCGGCAAGATCGCGCTGCCCGAACTGGACAAGCGTGGTTACGATAAGGGCTTGAGTCTAGGCTCGCTCGCGGGCTCCGGCACGCTCGGCCTGCTGATCCCGCCGTCGATCCCGATGGTGGTCTATGCGGTCACCGCGAATGTCTCCGTGCTTCAGGTGTTCCTCGGCGGCTTCCTGCCGGGCGTGCTCGTGATGGTGCTCTATTCGGGCTACATCATCATCTGGTCGCTGCTGAACCCGAAGAAGATTCCGCCGCGCGATCCCCCGATGCCGTTCCGCCAGAAGCTGCGCGAGTCGGCCAGGCTTGCGCCCTGCCTGTTGCTGATCCTGGCAGTCTTCCTCTCCCTCGTGCTCGGCTTCGCGACGGCGACGGAATGCGCCGCCTGGGGCGTTTCGGGCGCGCTGCTGCTGGCGTGGTGGAGCCGCACGCTCACGCGCAAGAACTTCCTCGAGAGCATCATGAGCGCGACGCGCCTGACCTGCATGATCATGCTGATCCTGGCAGGCGCTGCCTATACGACCGCAGCGATGGCCTATACGGGCATTCCGGCGGCGCTCGCCACCTGGGTCCAGGGCCAGCAGCTGACGCCGGGCATGCTCGCGCTGTATCTGAGCATCATGTACATAATCCTGGGATGCCTGATCGACGGCATCTCGATGATCGTTCTGACCGCCGTGATCGTGCTGCCGATGGTCAAGCAGGCCGGTCTCGACCTGGTCTGGTTCGGCGTCTATCTCATCATCCACGTGGAGATGGCGCAGATCACGCCGCCGGTCGGTTTCAATCTGTTCGTGCTCCAGAACATGAGCGGGCGTGATACCTTGACCGTCGCGCGGGCGGCGTTCCCGTTCTTCGTCCTGTTGCTCGCCGCCGTGTTCATCATCACGGAATATCCGCAGATCGTGATGTTCCTGCCCAAGCTTGCTTTCCCAGACTGAGCGTACCGGTTTTGAAATTGACTGTGAGGAGAAGCCCGATGATGTCTCGTTTATTCCGCGCATCCTTGATCGCCAGCGCCGTGCTGGCTGCGACACCCGCTTTGGCTCAGACCAAATGGAATCTGCCGGCGGCATATCCGGCCGACAATCCGCACTCCGAGAATCTCGTCGCGTTCGCCAAGGACGTCGAAGCCGGCACGTCCGGCAAGCTCCAGATCACGGTTCATCCGGGCGCCTCACTGTTCAAGGCGCCCGACATCAAGCGCGCGGTGATGACCGGGCAGGCGCAGATGGGCGAAGTCTTGCTGTCGATCCACGAGAACGAGGATCCGGTATTCGGCGTCGACGTCGTGCCGTTTCTGGCGACCAGCTTCCCGGATGCCATGAAGCTGTACCAGGCGTCGAAGCCGCTGATTACGAAGAAGCTGGAGGCGCAGGGGCTCAAGCTGCTGTTCGTCGTGCCGTGGGCGCCGCAGGGCGTCTATGTCAGCAAGCCGCTTGCGACCATCGAAGACATGAAGGGCCTTAAATGGCGGGCCTACAACGTTGGGACCGCGCGCATCGGCGAACTGGTTGGCGCGCAGTCGGTCACCATTCAAGCCGCCGAGCTGCCGCAGGCACTTGCGACCGGCGTCGTGAACTCCTTCATGTCGTCAGGCGGCACGGGCTACGATGCGAAGGCATGGGAGTCGCTGAAGTACTTCTATGACGTGCAAGCCTGGATCCCGAAGGACTACACCTTCGTCAACAAGGCTGCGTTCGAGGCGCTCGACAAGCCGACCCAGGAGGCCATCCTCAAGGCCGCCGCGACCGCGGAAACCCGCGGCTGGAAGGCCTGGCAGGACAAGAGCACCTGGTACATCGATCAGCTCAAGGCCAAGGGCATGACGGTCGAGCCGCCGAGCCCGGCCCTGAAGGCTGGCTTCCAGAGGATCGGCGAACAGCTCACCGCCGACTGGCTCAAGAAGGCGGGAGCCGACGGCCAGGCCCTGGTTGACGCCTATAAGAAGATGTGAGGTCGAGGGGGCCCGGCGAATCTGACTAGTCGAAACTGCGCAACGACTTCGCGGCGACACCCAACCGCCGCGGAGGTCGAGACAAGCGGCTCTCAGCTCGAGATTGCCTTCGCCGATCCCGCTTCGTTGCGCAGCAGGAATTTCTGGATCTTTCCCGTCGACGTTTTCGGGATGGGCCCGAACACCACGGCCTTCGGCGTCTTGAAGCCGCTCATATGCGAGCGGCAGAAGGCGATGATATCGGCTTCGCTCGCGCTTGCGCCGTCCTTCAGCTCGACGAAGGCGCAGGGCACTTCGCCCCATTTCGGATCGGGCTTTGCGACCACGGCGGCAAACAGCACGGCGGGGTGCTTGTAGAGGATGTCCTCGACCTCGACGGAGGAAATGTTCTCGCCGCCGGAGATGATGATGTCCTTGGAGCGATCCTTGATGATGACGTAACCGTGCGCGTCGAGCACGCCGAGATCGCCGGTGTGAAACCAGCCGCCCTCGAAGGCTTCCTGCGTCGCCTTGTCGTTCTTGAGGTAGCCCTTCATCACGATGTTGCCGCGGAACATGACCTCGCCGATGGTCTCGCCGTCGCGCGGTACTTGCCTCATGGTCTGCGGATCGATGACGGTGACGGCTTCCTCGAGCGGGTAGGGCACGCCCTGCCGCCGCTTCAGGCTGGCGCGCTCGGCTGCGGGCAAATCATCCCAGCCAGGCTGCTCGGCGCAGACGGAAGCGGGGCCGTAGACCTCGGTCAGGCCATAGACGTGCGTCAGCTTGATGCCGATGCTCTCGGCGTCCTCGAGCACCGCGACCGGCGGCGCGGCACCGGCGATCAGGCCGACGACGCGGCGCGCGGCATCGCCCTTCGGTGCATCGGGCGCGTTGATCAGCGTGTTGTAGACGATCGGCGCGCCGCACATATGGGTGACGCCGTGCTGCTTGATCAGCTCGAAGATTTTCGTCGGCTCGACCTTGCGCAGGCAGACGTTGATGCCGGCGGCGGCTGCGATGGTCCAGGGGAAGCACCAGCCGTTGCAGTGGAACATCGGCAGCGTCCAGAGGTACACCGGATGCTGGCCGAGTTGGCCCGCGAGAATATTGCTGACGGCGTTCAGATAGGCGCCGCGATGATGGGTGACGACGCCCTTGGGATTTCCCGTGGTGCCCGAGGTGTAGCTCAGCGCGATTGCGTCCCATTCATCGCCCGGCAGGATCGCCGCGAAGTCAGGATCGCCTTGCGCGAGCGCGGCCTCGTACTCGATCTCGCCGATGCGCCCGCCGCCCTTGAAGGCGGTGTCGTCGACGTCGATCACGAACGGTTTTGGGCCACTCATCTGTGACAGCGCATCGGTGATCACGCCGGAAAACTCGGGGTCGACCAGAATGATCTTTGCGCCGCCATGGTCGAGCTGAAATGCGATCGAAGGCGCATCGAGCCGGATATTCAGCGCGTTGAGCACGGCACCGGTCATGGGGACGGCGAAATGCACCTCGTTCATCGCCGGAATGTTCGGCAGCATCGCCGCGACGGTGTCGCCGACGCCGATACCCTTGCCGGCAAGATACGAAGCAAAGCGCTTGCAGCGCTCATGCGTCTCGCGCCAGGTGAAGCTGCGCCCCTCGTAGACTGTGCTGACGTGATCGGGATAGACCGCGGCGCTGCGTGCGAGAAAGCTCAACGGGCTCAGCGGCACGTAATTGGCGGGCGTCTTGTCGAGGCCGATATTGTACTGGTTCTGCCGCTCGCTCATCGACACCTCCCTTACGCGCCGGCCTACAGGAATCCGATGGAGATCCACGGAAAGACGGCGACCACGATCAATCCTACCAGCAGCGCCAGCAGATAGCCCCAGATCGGCCTGATGCCTTCGGCCGGATCGACGCGTCCGATGGCGCAGGCGGCATAATAACCGACCCCGAAGGGCGGGGCGAATAGCCCGATACCCATGGCGAGAATGATGACCATGGCATAGTGCACCTCGTGGACGCCGACGGCGCGCGCAATCGGAAACAACAGCGGCCCGAACAGCACGATCGCCGGGATGCCCTCGAGCACGCTGCCGAGGATGGTGAAGGCCAGGATCGAGACGGCGATGAAGGTCGCCGCGCCGCCCGGCAATCCGGTCATGGCGGATGCCAGCGCCCGCGAGAAGCCTGATTGCGTCAGGCCCCAGGCCATGCCGGTCGCCGTGCCGATGATCAGCAGGATCGCGCCCGACAGCGCCGCGGTTTCGACCAGCATCGGAAACAGCCGCCGCCAGTCGAAGCGGCGGTAGACGAGGAGGCCGACCAGGGCGCCATAGACGATGCCGATCGTGGACACTTCGGTGGCGGTGGCGATGCCTTCGACCACGGCGTAGCGGATCACGAAGGGCAGCGCGAGCGCGGGCAGGGCGATGACGAAGGTCTTGCCGATCTCGCCGCCTGTGGCGCGGCGGACATGGCTCATGTCCTCGTGGCGATAGCGCCACCACACCAACATGCACAGCGTTATGGCCAGCACCACGCCGGGCAACAGGCCGCCGGTGAACAGCGCGGCGATCGAGACGCCGGTGACCGATCCGATCGTGATCAGCACGAGACTCGGCGGAATGGTTTCGGTCTGCGCGCCGGTGGCCGCAAGAAGCGCGACGAGATCGCCGGGCTTGGCGCCGCGCTGTTTCATCTCCGGGAACAGCACGGGCGCGACCGCGGCCATGTCCGCGGCCTTGGCACCTGAGATGCCGGAGACCAGGTACATCGCGCCGACAAGCACGTAATGCAGCCCACCGCGGACATGGCCGAGCAGGCTGGCCAGGAACGCCACCATGGCCCGTGCCATGCCGGTCATTTCAATCAGGAGCCCCAAAAATACGAACAGCGGCACCGAGAGCAAAATGAGGTGGCTCATGCCCTCGTCCATCCGCCCGACCAGTACCATGACCGGCGTGCGCGTGGTCAGTGCCAGATAGCCGAAGATCGCGAGCCCGAAGCCGAACGCGATGGGAACGCCGGCAAAGACGCAGAAGCCGGCGACGCCGACGAAGAAGATGACGAGGTTGAGATTGCCGAGCGGCCGCAGATATGGCTGCGCCAGCCAGAACAAGCCGACGACGACGGCAACGGCGACCGCGGCCGTCAGCACCATGCGGTAATCGACTGCGCGCAGCAGCCGCAACAGCGCGAACGCCGCCATCAGGCAGATGCCGGCCGGCAATGCCGCGGCGCGCCACATATTGGAGATCTGCAGCGCCGGCGTGGTGATGAAGCTTTCCTCGTAGGCGTAGTCCCAGGACGGCCAGACGATCAGCGCCAGGAAGGCCAGCGCCGCGCAGGTCGCGACCAGATCGAGCCAGGCCCGCGTGGCCGGCCTGGTGCTGGCGACGACCGCGGTCATGCGCATGTGCTCGGAACGGCGGAACGCCACCGCCGCGCCCAGCATGGCGAGCCACAGGAACAGGATCGAGGCCAGCTCGTCCGACCAGATCAGCGGCCGGTGCAGGCCGTAGCGCGCGACCACGCCGGCAAACAGGATCGCAATCTCGGCGACCACCAAAATGGCCGCCGGAATTTCGACGAGGAGACCGAGTGCGCGCTCCGTCGAGGCCAGCAAGGAAGGCCGGTGAGGGGACCGAACAGCCGCCTCGCCCGCCACTCCGCTCACTTCGACCTCAAGATGAGCCATGACGGCTCCAACGCGTTACGACAGCTTGCCGACGGCTTTTTCCAGCAGGTCCCAGGCCTGGTCGCCATATTTGCCTTTCCACTCGGCATAGAAGCCGGCGGAGCGCAGCTTGTCGCGGAACGGCGCGACCGCGGGCTGATTGAAGGTCAGGCCCTTGCCCGCGAGCTCCTGCTGCAGATTGGCATTGAGCTTGGCGGTATCCTCACGCTCCTTGAGCGCTGCGGCATTGATGTTCTTGGCGACGATGGTGCGCACATCCTCGGGCAGGCTGCTCCACGCCTTGCGATTGGCCAGGAACCAGAAGCCGTCCCACATGTGGTTGGTCAGCGAGCAGTATTTCTGCACCTCGTAGAGCTTGGCGGTCGAGATGATCGCCAGCGGGTTCTCCTGGCCCTCGACGATCCTGGTCTGCAGCGCGGAATAGACCTCGGCGAAATTGATCGAGGCGGGCGCCGCATCGAATGCCTTGAACATTGAGGTCCATAGCGGCGACACCGGCACGCGGATCTTGAAGCCCTTGAGATCGTCCGGATGGGTGATCGGCTTGCTCGACGACGTGGTCTGGCGGAAGCCGTTGTCCCAAATCTTGTCCATGACTTCGAGCCCGGCCTTCTTGATCTCGCCGCGGACAAAGGCGCCGAGATCGCCGTCCATCGCCTTCCAGACCGTGCCGTAGTCCGGGAACGCGAAGCCGATGCCGTTGATGGACGCCGCCGGTACCAGGGTCGACAGGATCAGCCCCGACAGCGTGAAGAACTCGACGCCGCCGGACCGGATCTGGCTCAGCATGTCGGTGTCAGACCCGAGCTGGTTGTTCGGGAAGATCTGGAGGTCGAACTTGCCGCCTGTCTCGGCCTTGATCGCCGCGGCCATCTCCTTGGCGCGCACGTTCAGCGGATGCGTGTCCGGCAGGTTATTGGCGTATTTGTAGGTGAACTCGGCGCTCTGGGCGCGGGCCACATGGGGCGCACTGAGGCCGCCCAGGACCGCGGTCGCGGCGGAGGCCTTGAGAAGCGTGCGGCGGGAAAAGCTCATGGGTCTGCTTCCTCGGAAAGTTTGTTGTTGTTCTGAGATGCAAACCTATACGGACGGAAGGTCAGAAGGTCATCTGCGATCTCGCGAAGCCTCGCTTATTGCAGCCGGACATCCTCACGGCAATATCGGCTTTCGGCGGCATCGGCCCGATTCAAAAACCGAAAAACAACCCCATGCACAGTAGCCGTCGAAAGTCGGGACCACGTCCGACGGCCAGCCTGGAAATGGACCGGGAACGAAGGTGCGATGAGAGGAATTCTAGCTAAATAACTGATCTGATTTGATATAATGATATTCCATAATATACCTTATGCGAATCGTGGATATGGCTGTGCAGGTCAGGCCAGATCATTCCGCAGCTACCCAGAACCCCTCTTTCGGATCAAACTTGTGCCAACAAATCCCGGGCAAACCGACGCAGCGGTTGTCGCCACGGCAGCATTGGGAGGTTCGTCATGCAGGAGAACGTCGCCCGCGCAGACCGCTCGCGCGCCATTCCATTCGACGCCGCCAAGCTCGACCGCCTGATGGAGGCTGCCGGCCTCGACGTCCTGGTCGCGACCTCCAAGCACAATGTGCAGTACCTGCTGGGTGCCGAGCGCGCGATCTTCTTCGACTACATGGATGCGCTCGGCGTCAGCCGCTATCTGCCGGTGCTGGTCTATCCCAAGGGCGCACCCGACAAGGCGGTTTATGTCGGCCACCGTCTGGAAACCCATCAGCGCGCCGTGGCGCCGCCATGGGTGGCGCAGGTGCGGACCGAGTCCAACGGCTCGGTCGATGCGATTACGCGGGCCGTAAGCCTGATCCGCGATGCCGGCGTGCCCCTGAAGCGGGTCGGGGTCGAGATGGCGTTCCTGCCGATGGATGCGGGCCGGGCGCTCAGTGACGCCCTGCCCGGCGCCGAGCTCAAGGACGCGCTGCTGGTGCTGGAGCGGCTGCGGGCGGTGAAGTCGGCGGACGAGCTTGCGAAGCTCAAGACGGCGTCCGAACTGGTGATCGCCTCGATGCTGGCGGTGATCGCCGGGCACGGGCCGGGCACGACCAAGCAGCAATTGTCGGACGCCTTGCGGCTCGCCGAAGCCAATCGCGGGCTGACCTTCGAATACTGCTTGCTCGCCTGCGGCAACAGCCACAACCGGGCGCCCTCGGCGCAGCGCTGGGAGCAAGGTGACGTGCTGTCGCTCGATTCCGGCGGCAATTATCACGGCTATATCGGCGACCTCGCGCGCATGGCCGTGCTCGGCGATCCCGATGCCGAGCTGAAGGACTGTCTGGCCGAGATCGAGGCGGTCCAGCGCGCCGCCTTCGCGGCGGTCAGGCCGGGCGCCATGGGCGGCGACATCTACGTCGCGGCCGAGCGGCAGCTCGCGAAGATCACCCAGCGCGACTGCACGGAGTTTTTGGCCCACGGCATGGGCCTCGTCAGCCACGAGGCCCCTCGCCTGACGGCCAAAGGTCCGATCCCCTACGACGACACGGATGCGCGGCTGCCGCTCGAAACTGGCATGGTGGTGTCGATCGAGACCACGATGAAGCATCCGAAGCGCGGGTTCATCAAGCTCGAGGACACGGTTGCGGTGACGGCGACGGGTTACGAGATCTTTGGCGAGGGTGGTCGCGGCTGGAATTTGGGTGGCAGTTCGCTGTAGGCTGGGACCGCGCGCACAGCAGACATCTCGCTCTCGGCCCAAGCCCAGCCGGGTCGTCAACCCCTGTCCTACACCGCCATGACCTAGACTTCCGCGGAAGCGGTAGCTCGCGGCATGCGCATGACCTGCTCGAGGGCGTGTGGGTGCTTCAGCACGGCAAGCGTCTCGCGTGCGCTGAGGCTGCTGACGACTTCCTCGAAATCGTCGCTCTGCTCAATCTTGGCCCGGCCGATCGCGAGATCTATGTCGATTTGGCCCGATTTGCGCGGCGGCGTTTCGAGGGACTGCATGTGCGGTCCCAGCAACGCGGGATTCTGTCTAAGTTCGATCAGGGCCCCGTGTGGCTCGATTCGATCCAGGCTGGCAAGCTCTCTCGCCCTCTGCAGCAGCGCCGGCACGCGATTGTCCTCCGGGGTTGCAAACAGGCGCGCCATTCGCGGTGCCGTCGAGGTGACGAGACCGATCGGAATGGCGCAAACCAGGCCGATGATCACCGGTGACATCCAGAGCAGCAGCGGAAGCGACACGGCGTAGGCGCTTGCCGCCATGGCCAGACCGCATAGGGTCGGCACCGTGAACTTGCGATAGACTTCGTCGCGCGTGATCCTGCCATCGCTTCGCCGTTGCACTTGCCAGCCCGCGTCACGGCCCAGCAGGATCTCCGCCACGGCGGTGGATTGAAAGATCATCATGGAGGGGGCGATCAAGGCGGCAAGCAGGCTCTCGGCGACCACCGCCAGCAGCACGCGAAATCCGCCGCCGAATGCCTGTCGTTCCGCACGCTTGGTGAGCAAAACGAGGTAGGCCAGCAATTTGGGCACGATGAGCAGCCCCATTGTCGCGGCAAAGACCCAGGCGGCGAGCACGGGATCCTGTGCGGGCCACGTTGGAAACAACGAGAAGCCCTTGGGAAAGTACTCCGGCTTGACGAAATAGGCCTGCAAGGAGGTCAGGATTCCGAGCAATAGAAACAGCAGCCACAGCGGCGCGGTGAGGTAGGATCCGATCCCGGTCAACAGGTGAAGCCTGGAGACCCAGTGCAGGCCTCGAGCCGGTAGAACGGCAAGATGCTGGAGATTGCCCTGACACCAGCGGCGGTCGCGCGCCGCGAAATCCAGAAGCGACGGGGGCACCTCCTCGAAACTCCCGCCGAGACCTGGAGCCATGAAAATTCCCCATCCCGCTCGTCGCATTAGTGCGGCTTCGACAAAATCGTGGCTGAGGATATGGCCGCCGAAAGGCTTCCTCCCGCGCAATTCGGGCAGGCCCGCCTCTTGCGCAAAAGCCTGCACCCGGATGATGGCGTTATGTCCCCAGTAGTTGCCCTCTGAGGCGTGCCACCAGGTGTTCCCGGCCGCGATCAGCGGGCCGTACAAACGACCCGAGAACTGCTGAAGCCGGCTAATCAGGGTTCGCGCATTGACGACGATCGGAAGCGTTTGAATCAGCGCGGCTTGCGGGTTCGATTCCATCGCGCCCGCCAGCCGCACGATGGTCTCTCCGCTCATCAGACTGTCCGCGTCGAGAATGATCATGTAGTCGTAGGCGCCACCGAACCGCCTCACCCATTCGGCGATGTTGCCGGACTTTCGGGCGGTGTTGTCGGATCGGTGACGATAGTAGAGATGGCCCGAACCGCAGTTGCGCTGCAGTTCCAGAAACGCAAGCTCCTCGGCAATCCAGATGTCCGGATCTGTCGTGTCACTGAGCAGAAACCAGTCGAACAACGGGTCCTGTCCGGTTTCGCCGACCGACTCGTACATGGCGCGGAGTCGCGCCATGAGATGGTGCTGATCCTCGTTATAGGTCGGCAACAGCATCGCCGTTCGGCCGGTGATCGTGGGCAGCGGACCCTGGCTGTCAATTGGCAGCATATCCGGCCGCCCCCGCAGGAGCACAAAAAAACCGGCGACTGAAGACACGAACGAAAACGCGATCCAGGCAAGCAGCACGAGAAACAACCCGAACACCATGCCTTCCAGGACCGTGACGCCACCAACCTTGAGAACATCGTACATCTCAACAGCGCCCGCAGCGGTAATCGCGACCGTTCCGCCAAGAATGAACAGGCGCCGCGCTGCAACGGCAGGGGCGGTCCGCAGTCGCCCCGGATCGGCACGGTTAGTCCGGTCCAATCGGCAAGGCTGCATGGGGAGAGGCGTTTCGTCGGGAAGATACCGAATGCCAAGCTCAAGCGAGAGCGCGGGCGAGGTCGTCAGGGCGCCCATCGGTAAACCCAGACTTCAGAGATCGGCTGTTCGCCCTGCATCAAGATCGCCCTCAACTCGACCGGCGCGTCCTTCACGGCGCACTGGAAACTCAGGCGCCAGCCGCCGGTTTCCGGGTTTGGCTGTGTGACGACGTTCTTGATCTCGGATTTGTCGGCGCTGACGGCACCCCTTACCTTGTTGGGATCGACCGCCTTCAGTCCGTCGCCGACGAGTTCGAGCACGAACAATTTGCTGTCGTCGCCCCGCGCGCCAACGCCTGTGCGGGTGAACCGGGCCAGGGAATTGGGCTTCGGCGCGTCCGGACCCCAGTGCAGACGGTAGGTGTAGTTGTTTTCGCTCTTGGCCTGGAGAGCTGTTTTCGGGCGCCAGAAGGCGGCGATGTTGTCGTGAACTTCCTCCTTGGTCGGGATCTCAAAGAGGACCACACTGCCCTCTCCCCAATCTCCGATCGGTTCGACCCAGAGGCTTGGGCGACGCTCAAAGCGCGATTCGATGTCCTCGTAGGCAAAGAAGTTTCGTTCCCGCTGCATCAGGCCGAAGCCGCGAGGATTGAGATCATTGAATGTGCTGGCTTGCAGATCGCGCGGATTGTTGAGAGGACGCCAGAGTTGCTCGCCCTTTCCGTTGAACACGGCGAGCCCATCGGAGTCGTGCACGGCAGGGCGGAAATCGTCGACATCGTGTCGGTCGTTCGGACCGAAAAAGAACATGCTTGTCATGGGCGCCAGGCCGGCATGCTGCAGCTCGATCCGCGGATAGAGCGACATCTCCACGTCGAAGACCGTCGGAGCGCCCGGCCTGATCGTGAAGCGATAGCTTGCCGTAGCGCTCTTGCTGTCAAGCAGCGCATGGACCACGACAGATGTGGCACCCGGCGCGGGCTTCTCCAGCCAGAACGCCTTGAAGAAGGGAAATTCCTCCCCCTTGCTCTCGCCGGTATCGATCGACAGACCGCGCGCGGACAGGCCATACGTCTCGCCTTTGGCAACGGCACGGAAGTAGCTGGCGCCGAGAAACGCGCAAACCTCGTCGTAATAGTCGGGGCGATTGATCGGGGCGTGAATGCGAAACCCGGCAAACCCGAGATCGGCGTCCGGTACCTGGCCGATATTGTCGCCGAATGCAAAATCGTCGCGCCGGTACCTGATCGGTACGGCTCGTCCGCCGGCGACCTCGTAAATGTCGACCCTGTTCTTATAGAAAAAGCCGCGGTGGAAAAACTGAACCTCGAAGGGCAGCTTCTCGCTGCGCCAAGCCGCGCGCTCCGGCAGAAAGCGGATTGACCGGTACTGGTCGTAGGTGAGATCTTTGAGCGCGTCCGGGACCTTTTCCTCTGGTGGCGCAAAGGGCTTACTCGCCAAATTGCGGGCAAGGTCGCGGACATAAGAGGGACCAAACGGCAAGTCCGCCGCCGATGCCGCAGAGACTGCGCCAGGTAGTAATGTCGCCAATGGCGTCAATGCCGAGGCTTCCAGGAATTGCCGGCGATTCAACTGTGCTACCCGTTCGGTTCCAACCGCAGTGCAACCCCCTCGTCGCGAACGAGTTCCACGAGCGCCGCCGAATCCGGGCGGAGTGTGGCCGACGACCTCGTCGAGCGGGCTTGGGGCGATTTCGCGCTGCTTGGCCTTGGTTGCGCCTGCAGGACAATCTGCAATTTCCGATTGCGCATTCTTGAGCCAGGGCGGCGCGCAACGTTGTAGCCCCGAAGGTAACTGGATGATCGCTCTAGCGCACGAGCAGCAACTCCAGCTGGCTCTGCGCTTTCTTGACCGCCGTCGCATACCAGCTCTGGCTTGGTGCCTCCTTGGCGAAGCACGCCGTGTACGCGGTCATCGCGTTGTCTTCGCGGGTGATGTCGCCGCGCGGGTCTTTCTTGTCGATGGGTTTGGCCATCATCTGCTTCCAGACCTTTTCGCAGGCCGGGATCTCAGCCGTCTTCACCGCGTCGCTTGCGGCGAGAAAGAAGACCTTGTCGCCCTGGATCGCGACGACGTCGATTTCATGCGGCGGTCCCTTCAAATCGCCATTGCCGCGCACGCCCAGTACGGCGACCGCAGCGCTCGCTCCCGCGGGCTTCGTGATCGGCAGCTCGGCATATTTGGCGAAGGCGGAGTCCTGGATCGCCTGATAGTAGAAGCGGTCCGATTTGAACGCCGCGCCGATCTCCTGCGGCATGCCGTCCTCGCGGTGCTCGCGAAGCCAGTGCCTGAGCAAGCCGGTCGTGGTCGCCACCGCTTGCATCTTGTCGCCTTCGGAGGCGAAGCCGAGCCCGTCGAGATGGCCAAAGCCGGAGTCGCCCTTGAAGAGCGTGTCCGCATTCGTCTTGCCGTCGGCCGGCAGTCCCTTGATTGCGACGGGACCCACCAGGCTGCGCAGGACGCCCGTCAACTCGTTGAGCGCCGCATCGTGCTGCTTATAGGTCTCGTCGTTTTCCGCAGCTTTCGAGAACTTTGCGATGTAGCGATCGCGCAGGTCGAGATAATGCTGCTCGGGCGTGGCCGCATCGGCGGGCGTAGCGAAGACGAGCAGGCAGAGCAAGGCAAGCGATCTCATGCGATTTCCGGCAAGACGGGGGGATCTCCAGTCTTTGTGCCGGTGCCGGGCGGGAAGGTTCATCCGCGCCGGACGAACGCCCTACTCCGCCGGCGTCAGCTGCTGCCGGCTCGGGCGCATCGCCGCCGTCGCCCGCACGCGCACGCGGGCGCGGCGCTTGCGCCACCAGATCACGATTCCGGTGACCGAGAGTGCCGCCACCACCAGCCCCATGACCGAGATCAGAATGCGGCCGAACAGCCCGACGATGCGGCCCGAATGCAGCGGGAATTGCGCCTGTACGAAGATGTCGGCGGCGGTGCCGACCCAAGGCAGCCGTTCGCCGATCGGACGACCGTCCTCGCTGTCGTAATAGAGCTGCGCCGGGCCGACGCCGCCGGCGCCGTGATCGTCGCCGGGGTGGAAGAAGGCCGCGGCATAGACGCCGTGGGCCGGGCCGTAATTGACCGAGCCGACCGGGACGGTCCACCCTCGCCCCTTGGCGTCGGCCGCCGCGCGCGCGGCGATGTCGGCGAAGCTCACCTTGGGTTCGATGGGATCATCGAGATCGCGATACGGCCGCTGCTCATAGGGCGTCGGCGTGTAGTTCGACACCATCTTCATCAGCGGCGAGAACACCTCGAAATAGAGGTTCAGCGAGAACGCCGTGAAGGCGATGATGAAGAGCACGCCCCAGGTCCACAGGCTGAAAGCGCGGTGGATGTCGAAATTGATCCGGTAGGCGCTGCCTGACGTCTTGATGGTCCACGCCGCCGCCCAACGCGCCCAGAAGCCGCGTTCGAGCTGGCGCGTGACCTGGGGCGCCCGTGCCGCCCTGGCGCGTCGGCGCGCGGGCAGCGTCAAATACAAGCCGACGAAGCAGTCGATGGTCCAGATGATGGCGATCACGCCGAGCAGGCGCATGCCCCAGCGGTCGCTGCCCCAGAATTCCGGGATGTGCATGGTGTAGTGCAGCTTGTACAGGAACGAGACGAAGTTTTCGCGCGTCACCGGCCACACCGCGCCCCAATAGCGCCGGCCGAGCTCCGCGCCGGTGTTGGGATCGAGGAAGATCTGATTGTAGTCGAGCGCGTAGCGCTTGCCGGTCGCGGGATCGATCCTGGGCATGACGAAGAACCACAGCGAGTGGCCCTCCTCCGGCGTCATGAACAGGTAGACCACGCGCGCGCGGGGATCGCGCTGCTCGATCATCTTGGCGAGATCGATCGAGGGAATGGCCGGGCCTTTGCTGCTGACATCGAACAGATGGCTGTTCAGGACCTCGTCGATCTCGTGATCCCAGGAGATGATCGCCCCGGTGACGCCGGAGAAGAACAGGAAGCCGGCCGTCAGCAGTCCCGCCCAGCGATGCAGCTTGCCGAATATCGCTCTCATCGTCTTCTCTCATCAAGCGGGCCCGGCCGCCATCACGGCCTGTCCTCATTCGAACTCACCACCGATATGTCAGCTTGCCGATGGCCTTGCGTCCCTCCGCGTAGAAGCAGCCCGACAGGCTGTAGCAGGCGGCGACATAGCGGGTGTCGGCGAGGTTGGTGATGTTCAGCGACAGGCGCCAATTGTCCCTTGTGTAGGCGAGCAGCGCGTCCAGCACGGTCGCGGATCCGACCTTGAATGTATTGGCGTCATCGCCCCAGGTCGCGCCGACATAGCGGACGCCGCCGCCGAACTGCAGGCCCGCGAGCGGCCCGGTCTGAAGCGTATAGTCGTTCCACAGCGAGGCGCGGTTGAGCGGCACGGTGACCGGCGCCTTGCCGACATTCACCGGATCCTGCGTGACGATTGCATCGACATAGGCATAGGCCGCGCGCAGGTTCCAGCCGTCGGCGAGCGACATCGTGCCTTCGAGCTCGAGGCCGCGCGATTTCACTTGACCGGTCTGCTCGGCAATGTTGAGCGGAGGCGCAAAGGTGACGACGTTGTCGCGCGTCAGGTCGAAGGCGGCGAAGGTGAACAGCGCGTTCCATCCGAGCGGCTGGTACTTGACGCCCACCTCGTACTGCACGCCGGTCTCGGGATTGAGCAGCTGTCCGCTCGGGCCGGTCGCGAGCACCGGCAGGAACGATTCCGAGTAGCTGAAATAGGGCGCGATGCCGTTGTCGAAATTGTACATCATTGCGGCGCGGCCGGTGAAGGCCGACGCATCCTTCGCGACCGACGTATTGAAGATGCCGCTGTCGACCTGCGTCGTTACAAAATCCTGGCGGCCACCGAGCTGGAACGAGAGCCGGCCGAGCTTGATCTGGTCCTGCGCGTAGAGGCCGACCTGCGACTGCTTGACCCCGGTGTCGTCGCTCATGGCGCCCATGGTCCAGTCGTAGCTGTAGACCGGGCTGAAGACGTTGATCTCGGGCGCGGACGTCGCGACGCCAAAGGCGGTGTCGCGGAATCTGGTGTTGCGATAGTCGATTCCGACCAGCGTGGTGTGGCTGAGGGAGCCGGTGGTGAACTTGCCCTGGAGCTGGTTGTCCACCGCGAAGGAGTTGATGTAGGAGTTGCTGTAGCTACCGAAACGCGCGAGCTGTCCCGCGGCCTCGTCGGTATAGCCGGCGCCGTAGAACACCTTCTCCTCGTTGTGCTGGTAGGCGTAGCGCAAATTCTGCCGGAACGTGATGTTGTCGGTGAAATTGTGCGAGAGCTGGTAGCCGGCGGTCGCGATCTCGGTGTTGAACGCGTTGAAGCTCGGCACGCCCGCGAAGAACGAGACCGGGATGGTGCGGCCGTTGTTTGGCCACACCGTGCCCGAGGCCGGCAAGAACTGGAGGCCCCACCCTGCCCGGTCGCGCTGGTAGTTGGCGAGGATCGTGATGGTGGTGTCATCGTTCGGCTTGAACGTGACGGCGGGCGCGATGAAGACGCGGTTGTCCTTGGTGAAGTCGACCTGGGTTTCGCCGTCGCGCACCACGCCGGTCAGGCGCCACAGCACGGTGCCGTCCTTGTTGGCGGGACCGCCCATGTCGAACTGGCCCTGATAGCGGTTGAAGCTGCCGCCCGAGATCGAGACCTCGCCGAACTGCTGGGCCGTCGGCAGCTTGGTCACGTAGTTGAGGATGCCGCCGGTGCCGCTGCCGCCATACATCGCCGAGGATGGGCCCTTGAGAACCTCGAGACGCTCGGCGCCATAGGGATCGAGGCCGTTGAAGTGCACGTAATTGCTGGAGGGAATCCGCAAACCGTCGACATAGAGGCCCGACATGGTGGTGTCGAAGCCGCGGATCTGGAGGGCGCCGAAGCGCGTGTCCGAGCCGCCGTTGACGTCGCCGCTGACGCCGGCGGTGTAGCGCAACGCCTCGCCGATCGAGACCGCGCCCTGGTTCCTGACCTGGTCGGTCGTGACGACGGAGACGGACTGCGGGGTTTCGATCAGCGGCGTATCCGTCTTGGTCGCGGTGCCGCTGCGCGTCGCAACGAAACCGCGCACCGGACCATTGGAGCGTTCACCGGTGGCATCGTTCGAGGATGCCGACTGGGTTGGCGCAGCTTGCTGCGACGGAGAGCGACGATTGGCGCGCGCGGTGCGTGTCGCCGCTGACTGTCGCGTTGAGGCGACCGCTGCAGGCCGGGCGCGCTGAGCCGGGGCTTCGACGGTGACGGCGGGGATCTGCGTTTGCGCCTCCACGGCACCGAAGGGAACGACGAGAGCAAATGTGCTGGCCGCTCCGAGGAAGAGAGTCTGTATCTGTCGACGACGCGTGTCGGCACGCGAAGCAAGTTGGAAATCGGTCACGTTTGTCGAGGCCCCACGCACTGCCGGCTTCGCCGGTATCGTTTTTGATGCCTCGCCCTAACGCAGGCGATTTCGGAGTGCGATAGGAACTGCGTTAGAATTTCTCCAGACGCGTGCGCAACGCGTGCGACGAATGCACTCAGTCGTGTCTCGAAGTTTGGAATGCTTCCAGACCGACAAGAACCTGCTTGTTCGAAATGTCTTAAACGGCGTCAGCGATGTCGCAGCCGGCGATTGACCCGGCGCGCGAGATAATCTCCGGCGCTCTGCACGAGCTGCACCAGCGCGATCAGCACCACGACGACGGCCAGCATCATCTCCGGCATGAAGCGCTGATAGCCGTAGCGGATGCCGAGATCGCCCAGGCCTCCGCCTCCGACGGCGCCGACCATGGCGGAATAGCCGAGCAGGCTGACAACCGCGAGCGTCAGCGCCAGCAGAAGACCCGGCAGCGCTTCGGGGATCAGCACCTTGAGCACGATCTGCATCGGCGAGGCCCCGAACGAGGACGCCGTCTCGATCAGGCCGCCATCGACCTCGCGGATCGCGGCCTCGACCAGGCGCGCGATGAACGGCGCCGATGCGATCGTCAACGGTACGATCGCGGCCGTCGATCCGATCGAGGTGCCGGCCACCAACCGCGTGAACGGGATAATGGCGACGACCAGGATGATGAAAGGCGTGGATCGCGTCGCGTTGACGACGGCACCGAGCACGCGATTGACGATGGGCGCCGCGAACAGCTCGCCTTTCCGGCTGGTCGCGAGAAAGACGCCGAGCGGCAGGCCGAAGGCGGTGCCGATCAGCGCGGCGAGCCCGACCATGTACAGGCTCTCGCCGGTCGCCTGGATGATCAGGTTGATGAGTTCAGGCGACATAGCCGAGACGCTCCGCGGGGAATTGATATTGTGAAAGCCAGGCCAGCGTGCGCGTCGTCGCGTCCTCGCCGCCGGACATGCCGAGAGGGATACCAAGCGTCAGCGAGCCCACATGCTGGCCGCCGATCTCGTCGATGCGGGCCGACAGCAGCGACACGTCGAGGCCGAGCTCGCGCGCCAGCCGCGCCACCATCGTGTCGCCGGCCCCTGCCCCGCGCACCTGGACGCGGATCACGGCCTGTCCGGCCGGAGGCTGCTCCGAAACGATCCGGCTCGCCAGCGACACCGGCAGGCTGTCTCCGATTACTTCGGCCAGGAAGGATTGCGTGATCGGATGCTTGGGGTAGGTGAAGATGTCGGCGACATGGCCGCTCTCGACGACGCGGCCGGCATCGAGCACCACGACATCCCCCGCAAGTTGGCGCACCACGGACATCTCATGGGTGATCAGTACGATGGTCACGCCTAGCTCGCGGTTGATGTTCGCGAGCAGATCGAGGATCGCCCGCGTGGTCTGCGGATCGAGCGCCGAGGTCGCCTCATCCGACAGCAGCACGCTCGGCCGCGTCGCGAGCGCACGGGCAATGCCGACGCGCTGCTTCTGGCCGCCGGAGAGTTCTGACGGGTAGCGATCGTGCTTGTCTGCGATGCCCACCAGCGCAAGCAGCTCGGCCACGCGCGCGCGGATATCGGCCTTGGCCCAGCCGGCGATCTCCAGCGGCAGCGCGATGTTGGCGGCAGCGGTGCGGGAGGACAGCAGATTGAAGTGCTGGAAGATCATGCCGATCGAGCGCTGCGCCAGCCGCAAGTCGCGGCCCGAGAGCGCCGAGATATCTCTGTTATCGACGACGACGCGGCCCGTGGTCGGCCTCTCCAGGCCGTTGATGAGCCGGACCAGGCTCGATTTGCCGGCGCCGGAGCGGCCGATGATTCCGGTGATCGAACCGCGCGGGATGGCGAAGTCGATGTTTTGCAGGGCATTGACGCCGGGCTTGCCGCGATAGGCCGGATAGGTTTTCGAGACGCCTTCGAAGCGGACCATCGCGTCGGACGCAGTCGCGGCAGGTGAGATCGCGTGAGCTGAGATCGCGTCAAACTTTTCGATCGGCTGTCCGATCGCGAGCGACGGGTGGACGTTCATGGAGGCGGCCTTCATGCACAATAGTTCCCTTGCCCCTGGGCATCCGGGAACGGTCGCATCAAGCGACGGAGAGTGAAACCGCGATGAGGACTCGGCTGGAGCGCGCTGCACCGCAGCACGCACAATCGCCCTTTCGGGTCGCTCTGGCAATGTCAGATATTTGCGGGGAGTTGGACGAAGTTTTCCAAATGTCTTCCCGCTGAAGAAAATTCATCTGCCGCCGTATTGCCCTCCCGCCCGACTCAGTGGACCTGCAACCAGGGCCATACGATCAGCAGCAGCCCCGCGAAATAGAGCACCCCGAAGATCAGCCCAAAACCCCAGAACTGACCCTTGCCGATATAGCCGCTCCCGAAATACATCGGCGCCGGCCCGGTCGCGTAAGGCGAGATCACCCCCATCAGGCCGAGCGAATACATGCAGAGCATGGCGAGCGTCGTGACTGGTAGGTCGGGGATGCCGGATCCGACCGCGAGCACCACGGGCAGCACGGCGGCGGCATGCGAGGTGATGCTCGAGAAGAAATAGTGGATCCAGAAGAACAGCGCGACCAGCAGGAGCATTGCGGTCGACGGCGACAGCCCGGCGAGCGGCTTTGCGTATTCGGTCGCGAACCATTTGATGAAGCCGATCTCGTTGAGGCCCGAGGCCAGCGTCAGCAGCGAGGTGAAATAGAAGAACACCTCCCAGGCGCCCTTCTCGGCGACGATGTCGGCAAACTCGATCACGCCCGTCACCAGCATCAGCGAGATCACGATGAACACGACGGTGGTGGCGTTGACGAAATTCGAGCCCAGAAGCGGCACGCGGATGTCCGGGCTCGAGCCCGCGATCCACAGGAACATCGCGAGCAAGATCAGCGCCAGCATGATCCATTCATTGCGCGACATCGGGCCCATCTCCGCGAGCTCCTTCGATGCCCATTCGGAAATTTCCGGGCTGCTCTTCACCTCGGGGCGGCAGACCGCGTAGCTGAGCAGCGGGACCAGCACCATCAGGAGCAGGCCGAGCGGCGCAAAGCCGATGAACCACTGCGCCCAGCTGACGTCGATTCCGGCGGTCTTCTTGGCGATGGCGAGCGCCGCTGCATTGGGCGCCAGCGCGGTGAAGAACAATGAGCTGGTGACGGCGGTCGACGCGAACGCGGTCCACATCACGTAGGTGCCGATCTTGCCGGCGGTCGGTCCTGGCTCGGAGCCGTAGATGCGCGGGATGTTGCTGATGATGGGATAGACGATGCCGCCGCTGCGCGCGGTGTTGGACGGTGTCGCCGGCGCCAGCAAGAAGTCCGACATCGCCACCGCATAGCCGAGACCGAGCGTGTTGGTGCCGAGCTTTTGCACCAGCACGAGCGCAATACGCCGGCCCAGCTGGCTCTTGCGGTACCCGATCGAGAACACGAAGGCGCCGACGATCAGCCACACCGTGCTCTCGGCAAAGCCCGCCAGCATCCAGCGCAGCGATTTGGTCGGATCGGGATCGATATAACCGCCGACGCCGGCAACCGTCAGCCCGATCAGGCCGACCGCGCCGACCGGCATCGATTCCAGGATGAGCCCGGTGATGACGGCCGCGAAGATCGCAAAATAGTGCCACTGATTGGCGTTGAGCCCTGCGGGCACCGGCCACAGATAGATCAGCAGCCATACCGCGAGCGGCGCGATCAGCTTCCAGCGAAACCCTTTCGTCTCGGGTGCCTGCGTGCCAGTGGTCATGGGCCCTCCCCCTCGATCGTCATTGTCGTCTGCCGGCCCGTTGATCGGGCCTATTTTGTCCCAGCGCCGCGTATACGGATAGTCCGCGGCGCAATCAATGCCTGGCCGGCTTCTACCGCCCTCTGAACTTCGGTTTGCGTCGCGTCAGGAACGCCTCGACGCCCTCCTTATGGTCCTCGCTAAGGCTTGCCAGGGCGAACTGGTCGACGTCCATGTGGCTGGCGAGATTATCCAGCGCATGCGCCAGCCGGTTGACCGTGAGTTTCGTCATGGCAACGGAGAGCGGCGGCTGCGCTGCCACCTTGCGCGCAAGCTCCATCGCGGCATCGAACGCATGGCCGGGATCGACCACCTGCTCGACCAGGCCCCACTCATAGGCCTCATCCGCGCTGATGCGCTGATCGGCCAGGACCACCGCCTGCTTGGTGCGCGCCGGGCCGATCAGATGCAGCATGCGCGGAATGCTCTGCCAGCTCATGTTCATGCCGAGGCCGATCTCGGGCACGCGCAGATGGGCATCGCGTCCCATGACGCGGAAGTCGAGCGCGACGGCCAGCGCCACGCCGCCGCCGACGCAAAACCCCTCGATGGCGGCGATCGTGATCTGCTCCATCTCCTGCCAGGCGTGGGTCAGGCGCGGTCCGAGCTTGAGATGCCGCCGCAGCGTGCCGAGGTCCATGTCCTTGCGCGCGCGGCCTTCGGCATCCTTGAGGTCGAAGCCGGCGCTGAACGCAGCCGCGCTGCCTGTCAGCACCACGGCAGAGGTTGCGGCGTCATCCTCAAAACTGCGCGCGGCCGCGGTGAGCTGGCGTAAAGCCTCTGGCGATAGCGCATTGATGCCGTCGCCGCGGTCGAACCGCACCACCGCAATCCGTCCCTCCGGCCCGAGGCCCTTCTCGATCTTGACATAGTCAGGCAACGCAAACTCCCCTGGTCTTGGTCTTCCTGGCGCTCACAGATGCCCGGTGCGCCGATGTTCGGGTTCGCTTCCATGGACCGGAAACCGGATCGTGGTCCCGATGGTGATCCAGTTGGCATTTTCGCCGGTGATGTTGCGGCCGTAGATCAGATCGACGGAGAATATCTCGTTCGGTCGGTAGCGGACACCGGTCTGGAAACGCGGCTGCACGATGCTTGCGACCTCGGCGGCGCCGGCCTGCCCGTACGCCTCGATCGTCCATTGCAGCGTGTCGGTGAATTTCCAATCGAAGCCGATGCCGTAGGTCAGGTAATGGCGATCCACCGTCCGATCCCAGAGCCAGCCGCCGTTGACGTTGATGCGCATGGTCTCCGACAGGCGGAAGGTCGCGGGGATGACGGCAAAGGGGGATAGCGCCTCGCCGGTCGCCGCGTCGAACGATCCTCCGCCATAGGCCGACAATCCCCACCGGCCGATTCCGGTCGGGACGAAATTCGTCTTGGCTTTTGGCGCGATTGTCGTGCTCCAGTCGCCGCCGCTCCGGGCCCGGATGGTCTGCAGGCTCAGCTCGATCGGCCTGAAGGGATCGACGACACAGGAGGGATTGGCGACCGCCGAAAAATCCGTGTTGGAAGCCGCCGACAGCCAACTTTCCACCTTGCAGGAGCCGACATCGGAAATGTCGGCGGCATCGACCGCATAGGCGCCATTCGCGGCGCGCGCATCCTGCGCCGCGAATGCGCCAAGAGCCGCGATTGCGACGGTTATTCCGGTTCTTGCAGCCCAGCCCATGGTGCGATGTTAGCAGAGTCTTCGGCTCGACAACGCCCGGATTCTGGGACTATCTTCGCCCCATGAGCGACCATCATCACCACGATCACGACCATTCCGAGCTGTCGGAGACCGAGCTGCGCGTGCGCGCGCTCGAGACGATCCTGACCGAAAAAGGCTATGTCGAGCCGGCCGCGCTCGACGCCATCATCCAGGCCTATGAGACCCGGATCGGCCCCCATAACGGCGCGCGCGTTGTCGCCAAGGCCTGGAGCGATCCGGCGTTCAAGAAGGCACTGCTGGAGGACGGCTCGAAGGCGATCGGCACGCTCGGCCATGTCAGCCGCGTCGGCGACCACCTCGTCGTGGTCGAGAACACGCCGCAACGTCACAACATGGTCGTGTGCACGCTGTGCTCCTGCTACCCCTGGGAAATGCTGGGGCTGCCGCCGGTCTGGTACAAGGCCGCGCCCTATCGCTCCCGCGCGGTGAAGGACCCGCGCGGCGTGCTCGCCGATTTCGGCGTGCAAGTCGCCAAGGACGTTGAAATCCGGGTATGGGATTCGACCGCCGAAACGCGCTTTCTGGTGCTGCCGATGCGCCCCGCAGGGACCGAAGGCTGGAGCGAGGAGCAGCTCGCCGAGCTGGTCACGCGCGATTCCATGATCGGCACCGGCTTTCCCAAGGCGCCGGGGGCGCCGTCATGAACGGCGTGCACGACATGGGCGGCATGGACGGGTTCGGCAAGGTCGAGCCCGAACCGAACGAGCCGGTGTTCCACGAGGAATGGGAGTCGCGTGTTCTCGCCATGGTGCGCGCGATGGGCGCGGCCGGCGCCTTCAACATCGACACCTCGCGCTTCTATCGCGAGACGATCCCGCCGCATATCTATCTCTCGAGCTCCTATTACAAGAAATGGTTTCTCGGGCTCGAGGAGATGCTGATCGAGAAGGGCTACCTCACTCGGGAGGAAGTCGCCGCCGGCCACGCGATGCAGCCGGCCAAGGCGCTCAAGCACGGCAAGTTCGATCTCGGCCAGGTCGAGCGCATCATGGTGCGCGGCAAGTTCGCCCGCCCTGCCCCGGCGCCGGCGAAATTCAAGATCGGTGACAAGGTCCGCGCGAAGAACATTCACCCGGCGACCCACACCCGCCTGCCGCGCTACGTGCGTGGTCATGTCGGAATCGTCGAGCTGAACCATGGCTGCCACGTGTTTCCGGACTCGGCGGCGATGGAGCTCGGCGAGAATCCGCAATGGCTCTACACTGTCGTGTTCGAGGGCCGCGATCTCTGGGGCGCGGACGGCGATCCGACCTCGAAAGTCTCGATCGATGCGTTCGAGCCGTATCTGGACCCGGCGTGATGAGCAGCACGGCTGCTGCTGCCGCGACGGCAGCGATCCCGAGCATTCCGCGCGACGATGACGGCCCGGTGTTCCGCGCGCCCTGGGAGGCGCACGCCTTCGCGATGGCGCTGACGCTGCACGAGCGCGGCGTGTTCACCTGGCCCGAATGGGCGGCAGCCCTGGCCTCCGAGATCAAGCGCGCGCAGGCGGCCGGCGATCCCGATACGGGCGAGACCTACTATCTCCATTGGCTCGCCACGCTGGAGGGGCTGGTCGCGCGCAAGGGCGTTGCGTCTGCGGAGACGTTGCATCGCTACCGCGACGCCTGGGACCACGCGGCCGATCGCACCCCGCACGGCAAGCCGATCGAGCTGAAGGCGGAGGATTTTGCGCCGTAGTCCCTTTGCGCGTTGCTTGGGTACACTCTAACCCCAACCAACACTGTCATTCCCCGCGAAGGCGGGGAATCCAGTACGCCGCGGCCTGTCGATTATCGCTACCTTCTCGGAGTACTGGATCACCCGCTTTCGCGGGTGATGACACCGAGTCTATGGTATCACCGTCCCGCCACGTACTCCCGCCACCCCTTCGCCCGCAGGCTGCACGCCGGGCATTCTCCGCAGCCGTATCCCCAATCATGCTGCGCGCCGCGTTCGCCGAGGTAGCAGGTGTGCGACTGCTCGCGGATGAGGTCGACCAGCCCGTCGCCGCCGAGGTCATGGGCGAGCTTCCACGTCGCGGCCTTGTCGATCCACATCAGCGGGGTATGCAGCTCGAACTTGCGGGCCATGCCGAGCGACAGCGCGGCCTGCATCGCGCGGATGGCGTCGTCGCGGCAATCGGGATAACCGGAATAGTCGGTCTCGCACATGCCGCCGACGATGTAACTGATGCCGCGCCGATAGGCCAGCGCCGCGGCGAAAGTCAAAAACACCAGATTGCGGCCGGGCACGAACGTGTTCGGCAGGCCGTCGGCGCCCATCGCAATCGCGACGTCGCGCGTCAGCGCCGTCTCGGACACGGCCGCCAGCGTCGGGATCGCTAGCGTGTGGCTCTCCCCGAGCCTGGAAGCCCAATCCGTGCGCAGGCCCTTGATGCCGTCGAACAGCCGGTCGCGGCAGGCAAGCTCGATGGCGTGGCGCTGCCCGTAATCGAACCCAAGCGTCTCCACGTGCGCAAAACGATTCAGCGCCCAGGCAAGGCAGGTGGTGGAATCCTGGCCGCCGGAAAACAGCACCAGCGCGGTTTCGGATGAAGATGCGTCAGTCATGGCCCGCGCTTTAGCACTGCGCACGCGGCTCGCCAATCTGGCGCGCCAACCGGTGGAAATCACCCTGTTCCGCCGCGCTACGCTGGGAACGGGGGCGCTTTTGGCATAAGGCTTGAGAGCCAGGAGAATGCCCGCAATGACCCCTTCCCGCGACATTTCCCGCCTGATCGAGATCATGGCGGCGCTGCGCACGCCGGTGACTGGCTGCCCCTGGGACCTCGAGCAGAATTTTGCGACCATCGCCCCCTATACGATCGAGGAAGCCTATGAGGTGGTCGAGGCCATCAGCCGCGGCGATCTCGACGATCTCTGCGAGGAGCTCGGCGACCTCCTGCTGCAGGTGGTGTTCCATGCTCAGATGGCCGAGGAGCAGAACGCCTTTGCCTTCGGCGATGTCGTCGAGGCCATCACCCGCAAGATGATCCGGCGCCATCCGCACGTCTTCGCCGACAAGGAGGGCAATCTCGCCTCCTCCCACGTCAAGGAAGTCTGGGACCGCATCAAGGCCGAGGAGAAAGCCGAGCGTGCCGCGCGCCGGCCACCCCAGGAAGCGCCGTCCCACAAGTCGCTGCTGTCAGGCGTGAAGGCCGGCCAGCCCGCCCTGACGCGCGCCATGGAGCTGCAGCGCAAGGCCTCCACTGTCGGCTTCGACTGGAACGATCCGCGCGCGGTGCTGGCAAAAATCCGCGAGGAAGCCGACGAGATCGAGGCCGCACTCGATCGCAACGACAGCGAGGGGTTGGCGGAAGAGACCGGCGACCTGATGTTCGCGCTGGTCAACCTCGCCCGCCATGTCGATGCCGATCCGGAAGCCGCGCTGCGGGCGACCAACACGAAGTTCGAGCGGCGGTTTGCCTATATCGAACGGGCGCTGGAGGCGCAGGGGCGGACCCTCGAGCAGGCGTCGCTGGCGGAGATGGACGCGTTGTGGAATGAGGCGAAGAGTGCGAAGCAGTCGTCACCAGAGGAGCGCAAGCAAGCCGGCCGCTAACTCGGCCGGGACGACACTAACTACACGGACAGTCGCGGCACGGCATCGAACCGGTTCACCACGATATCCCGCTTGGTCTCGTCCACCCGCACCGTCATGTCGAAGCGGCCGTCGTGCAGCTCTTTCGCCAGCACTTCGGAATTCCGATGCAGCCAGCTGATGCCGGCGCCGTCGGAGGCATCGATGGAGAGGTCGAGCGTGATGCGCTTGGCGGCCAAGCGCTCCTCGATCGCGGCGAGCAGCGCGTCGACCCCTTCGCCCGACACGGCCGACACCAGCATCGCGGGATGGTCCTCCGGCCTGCGCGCGGCGATATTCAAGAGTTCTTCGCGCTGTTCGGGACCATAACGGTCGATCTTGTTCCAGACCTCAATGATGCGGCCTGAATCATCGGGATTGATGCCGAGCTGGCGCAGCACCGCGTCGACGTCGCTCTGCTGCGCCTCGGCATCGTCGTGCGAGATGTCGCGCACATGCAGGATGACGTCGGCCTCCAGCACCTCCTCCAGCGTGGCGCGGAAGGCGGCGACGAGCTGCGTCGGCAGATTGGAGATGAAACCGACGGTGTCCGACAGCATCGCCTTGCCGCCATGCGGCAGGGTGAGCGCGCGCAGGGTCGGATCCAGCGTGGCGAACAGCATGTCGGCGGCCTGCACGTCGGCGCGGGTCAGGCGGTTGAACAGCGTCGATTTGCCGGCATTGGTGTAGCCGACCAGCGCCACGACGCGGTACGGCACCCGCTGGCGGCCTGCGCGATGCAGGCGGCGTGTGGCCTGCACCTTCTTCAGTTCGCCCTCGAGCTTGGAGATGCGCTCCTGGATCAGGCGGCGGTCGGCTTCGATCTGCGTCTCGCCGGGACCGCCCATGAATCCAAAGCCGCCGCGCTGGCGCTCGAGATGGGTCCATGAGCGCACCAGGCGCGAACGTTGATAGTTGAGATGCGCGAGCTCGACCTGGAGCGAGCCTTCCTTGGTCTTGGCGCGGCGGCCGAAGATTTCCAGGATGAGACCGGTGCGGTCGAGCACCTTTGCCTGCAACTCCTTCTCGAGGTTGCGCTGCTGGATCGGCGCAAGCGCGCAATCCATCACCACGAGTTCGACGTCGAGGCTCTTGGCGAGCGCGGCGATCTCCTCGACCTTACCCTTGCCGATATAGGTCGCAGGGCGGATCTGGCTGATCGGCGCGATGATGGCGTCGGCAACGACGAGATCGATCGCGCGCGCGAGGCCGGCGGCTTCGTCGAGCCGGGCTTCCGCGTCACGCACGACATGAGCTTCCGATTGCGCGTCGGCACTGCCTGCGCGCACCCGCAAATAGGGACCGATGACAAGCACCCGCCCCGTCTGCGTACCCCCTGCCGACCGCGGACGGTCGGCATCCCCGTCGAAATTCCGGGGTTCCAATCAGATCACTCTCAAGCCGGCTGATCCTCGCCGCCTTCGAACAGCTGGATCGGAGCGCCCGGCATGATGGTCGAGATCGCATGCTTGTAGACGAGCTGCGAGTGACCGTCGCGCCGAAGCAGCAAACAGAAATTGTCGAACCAGGTCACGATGCCCTGGAGCTTCACTCCGTTGACCAGAAAGATCGTCAGTGGCGTTTTGGTTTTGCGAACGTGATTAAGGAAGGTGTCCTGCAGGTTTTGTGCGCGGTCTGCCGCCATTGTTTTTTTCTCGCTTTGAGTTTCTTTTTATTGCGCCGGTTGCGGCCCTCTTTTGAAACTCGGGGTCCTCGTCCGGTTGCCGTCCCTCATGAGATCCCCCTCGGGGGGACAGCGGTTCAATTAGAGGACAGGTAGGCTTATTAGGCAAGCCGCTTCACGCGGCAGCCCATGCCGTATTGCCCCGAAAAACTACGGAAATCGATGATTTTCCTCGCCTATTCCAACGACGTCGCAGCGTTAGCCGACGCCGAGCGCCTTCAACTTCCGGTGCAGCGCCGAGCGTTCCATGCCAACAAACTCGGCCGTGCGAGAAATATTTCCTGAAAAACGGCTGATCTGTGCAATCAAATAGTCGCGCTCGAACACTTCGCGCGCTTCGCGCAGCGGCAGGCCCATGATGTGCTCGCCATTGTTGCTGGTCGGCATCGCGGGCACCATGGAGCCGACATCCTGCGGCAGCATGTCGGCAGTGATGATGACTTCCGGCCCGCCAGCGGCGAGAATCATGACTCTCTCAACGTTGTTGCGGAGCTGGCGCACATTGCCCGGCCAGACATGCGACTGCAGTACCGCCATCGCGTCCTGGCCGATCTGCCGCTTGGGCAGGCCGCTGCCCGCGGAGATCTGCTCCATGAAATAGTCGATCAATTCCGGAATGTCTTCACGCCGCTCCGACAATGCGGGCACGCGGATCGGCACCACCGAGAGCCGGTGATAGAGGTCCTCGCGGAAATGACCGGCCGCGATTTCCTCTTCGAGGTTGCGCGCGGTGGAGGAGATGATGCGGACGTCGACCTGCACCTTGCCGTTGCCGCCGACGCGCTGGAACGACTGCTCGACCAGCACGCGCAAGATCTTGTTCTGGGTCTCGCGCGGCATGTCCGCGATCTCGTCGATGAACAGCGTGCCGCCATGAGCCTCTTCGAGTGCGCCGGGCTTGCGCGCGTGCTCGCCGTTGGACTGCTCGATGCCGAACAGCTCGTGCTCCATCCGCTCGGGCGTGATCGCAGCGGCGTTGATGACGACGAAGGGGCCGTCGGCGCGGCCCGAGGCCGTGTGCAACGTGCGGGCGGTCAGTTCCTTGCCGGCGCCCGCGGGGCCGACGATCAGGATGCGGCTGTTGGCCTTGGCCGCACGCTCGATGGTCTGGCGCAGCTGGTTCATGCTGGGCGAGCGGCCGACCAGCGAGCTTGCGCTCGGCGCGAGTTGCTTCAGCTCCTTGACCTCGCGCTTGAGCCGCGAGTTCTCCAGTGCACGGTTCGCGACCAGGATCAGCCGGTCGGTCTTGAACGGCTTCTCGATGAAGTCGTAGGCGCCACGCTTGATCGCGGCGACCGCGGTCTCGATGTTGCCGTGGCCGGAGATCATCACGACCGGCAGATCGGGGTTGTCCTTCTTGACCTGCTCCAAGAGCTGCAAGCCGTCGAGCTTGGAGCCCTGCAGCCAGATGTCGAGGAACACCAGATGCGGCCTGCGGTTGGCGATCTCGGCGAGCGCCGTATCGCTGTCGCGCGCGGTCCGGGTCACGAAGCCCTCGTCTTCGAGGATGCCCGCAACGAGATCCCGAATATCGGCCTCATCATCGACAATCAGAATTTCACTTGCCATGGATCGCCTGTTTTCTCAGCTGCCTGTTGAGGCTTTGATCTTCGTTGAATCATTGGTCTTTTCAGCCGGCTCTTTGGTTTCGACGGCCGCCTCTTTTGTTTCCGGATCCTTGAGGGATTGCGTAGCCGTTTCGCCGCTTTCCGGCTTGGTCGTTGCCGCGGCTGCCGGTTCGGCCCCCTCGCTTTTCGCGGGAGCGCCGGCGATCGCAAAACGCATCCGCATCCAGGCGCCGCGCTGGCCCTCGCGGAAGTCCGAGGCATCCTTCAGCTCGATGCGCCCGCCATGGTCTTCCAGCACGCGACCGACGATCGCGAGCCCAAGGCCGGTGCCTTTGGCGCGTGTCGTCACATAGGGCTCGAGCAGGCGGGAGCGCGCCACCTTGGGCAGGCCGATGCCGTTGTCGACGACGTCGATCAGCACGTCCTCGCCCTCGCGCGAGACCACGACGTCGATCCGGCCTTTGCCGAGCTCCTCCAGGGGGACCTGCTCGATCGCCTCGGTGGCGTTCTTGACGATGTTGGTGACGGCCTGCGAGATCAGCCGCCGGTCGAACTGGGCGCGCAGCGGGTCTTCCTTGAACTCGGCCTCGATATCGATCTCGGGGTGGGCGACCTTCATCAGGAACACCGCCTGCCGCACTGTGTCGGCGACGTCCTCACCCTCCATGACCGGCTTAGGCATCCGCGCAAAGCGCGAGAACTCGTCGACCATGCGGCGGATGTCGTCGACCTGACGCACGATGGTGTCGGTGCACTGTTCGAAGATCTGCTTGTCCTTGCCCTCGGTGATGTCCTTGCCGAATTTGCGGCGAATGCGTTCGGCGGAGAGCTGGATCGGGGTCAGCGGATTCTTGATCTCATGCGCGATGCGGCGCGCGACGTCGCCCCAGGCCGAGGTGCGTTGCGCCGAGACCAGTTCGGTGATGTCGTCGAGCGTGATGATGTAGCTGTCGTGCGGCTGGCTGGTCTTCTCGGCGCTGACGCGGACCGACAGATTGCGTTCCTGCCCGTCGCGCGTGATCGTGATCTGCCCCTGCACCAGGCGCTGGGTCCCTTCCCGCGCCGTCTTCATCATCTCTTCGAGCTCGGGCAGCACGTCGGAGAGCGGATGGCCGAGCGTCTCGGCTTCGGAGTGACCGATCAGCTTTTCGGCGGAACGGTTGAGAATGCCGACGCTGCCTGAGGTATCCACGCCGATGATGCCGGCGCTGGCGGACGACAGCACCGCCTCGATGAAGCGGCGGCGGCTGTCGATGAGCTCGCTGGCGTTGACGAGCTCGTCGCGCTGGCTACGCAACTCCTCCGTCATCTTGTTGAAGGTCTCACCCAGCTGGGCGAGGTCGCCTTCCGACTGGTGCACCGGCACTTTCACATGGAGATCGCCCGTCGAGACCGTCTGGGCCGCGTTCATCAGCCGCCGGATCGGCGAGACCAGCGAGTTGGCGAAGTTGAGGCCGATCAGCACCGAGGCCATCAGGATGGTCAGCGCGATCACAGCGAACATCAGCGCGAACGCGACCTGGATGCCGAGCCGGCGCGACTCGATCTGGGCGTATTCGGCGACGCTGACCTCGGTCTGCTTGAGCTGGTTGACGACATTCGGATCGAGCGGCCGTGCGACGTAGAGGAATGTGTCACTGAAGGCGCGCAAGCGGACCACCGCGGCGACGAAGCTCGCATCGGGCAGCACCGCGATCTCGGGTTCGGATTCGTTGACGTTGCTGAGGAAGTCCGGTGCCGGCGGCGAATAGGCCAGCCGCATGCCGGTGTCGGCGGATTCGAGAATGTTGGTGTTCTTGTCGATGATCATCGCGCCCGGCAAATTGCGCGAGGCGGCGCTGGACGTCAGCAATTCGCGAAACGAGCGGCGATCCTGGTCGTAGAGCGGCCGCGCGTGGGCGATGTCGTTGGCCATGCCGAGAATGTCGCCCCGGATCAGCTGCGCATGGTCCTGCATGTAAGCCCGCGCGATCGTCAGTGAATTCTGGATCACCTCCTTGGTCGGGCCGGAGAACAGGCGGTCGAGGCCGCGCTCGATGGTGACGTTGGCGACGACGGCGACCAGCACCGCCGGCAGCACCGCCACGATCGAGAACAGGCTGACGATCTGGACATGGAGGCGCGCCGCCGCCCTGCCCCGCCGTCGCGCCAGGATCAGCTGCCAGAGCTCGCGGATGATGATGCCGACCAGCAGCAGGATGGTGGCTGCGTTGCTCAGATAGAACGAACGGACAACTTGCGGCGTCAGTTCGATGCTGGTGAGGCCGGTCAGGACCAGGAAGGTGAGCAAGGCCGACAGCAGCGCCAGCGCCACGGCGAACGGCGCCAGCCAGCGTCGCGCCGACCAACGCCGGGGCTCTTCTGCTGGGGCCGTGTCAAAGGATGCGGCCGAGGTGTCTGCGCTGGTCATTCCGGCAATGGGTGCTGAAAACGGGGGGCCGCGGCGGGCGGCTACTGATGTATTCGTACCACATTGTTGCCGAATTGCGACAATTCCGCGGCGTCACCGCCGCGACCGACCCGCGCATCCACAGCGACATGCCGGAGGGCCGGAACGGATTCCAGCCCCGGCGGCTTGACCAGCATGCACAGGTTCTTTCTCGCAGTGATGGTATCGGCCGTGCTGCTGCTGATCGTGGCGGCGGACCTGCTGGTCAATGGTCTCGGGGTGCAGGAGCCCAATGCGAACGTCGCCAGCGCAATACAGGTCTCAGGCCGGTTTGTCAGATAGGTGTGAGGCCGCGTCCCGCGGCTGAAATCACCCTTTGAATGTTCCTGCGGAACATTTCAGTCCGATCGGGACTTCTGCTCACCGCGTCAGCCACGACGGCCAGCGCGATCGGACAGGCTCAGCTCCGCTTGGTAGGGGGAGCTGAGCCACCGGCCGTTGCGTGGGGCTAGCCGCCGCTCCGATACACCTGGATATCGAGATCCCGGATCTTCTTCCGCAGCGTGTTGCGGTTGAGGCCGAGTAGATCGGCGGCGCGGATCTGGTTGCCGCGGGTGGCCGCGAGCGCGGCCGTGAGCAGTGGCACCTCGATCTCCTTCAAGATGCGGTGATAGAGGCCCGGCGGCGGCACGCCGTTCGGGAAGCCCTGGAAGTGCGAGGAGAGATACGCCTCCACGGCGCCACCGAGATTGTCGACGCCATGCTGGACGGCGGCACCCGGGCTGACCGTGGGTGGCGCCAGCTCGCCGTCGATGACGGAGCCCGTGATCACATCCTGGGGATACAGCGCCGCGAGGCGACGGGCGAGGTTCTCGAGCTCGCGCACGTTGCCCGGCCAGCGGTGCTGCTTCATGCGCTCCAGCGCCAGCGTATCGAGCTTTTTCGGCGGCAGGCCGTCCTTCTCCGCCAGCGCGAAGAAATGACGGATGAGATCGGGCAGATCCTCGATGCGCTCGCGCAACGGCGGCAGCCGTAGCGGCACGACGTTGAGGCGGAAGAACAGATCTTCGCGGAACAGGCCTTGCTGGATCAGGACGCGCAGATCCTTGTTGGAGGCCGCCACGATGCGAACGTCGGTCTTGATCGGGGTGCGACCGCCGACCGTGGTGTATTCGCCCTGCTGAAGCACGCGCAGCAGACGGGTTTGCGCCTCCATCGGCATGTCGCCGATCTCGTCCAGGAACAGCGTGCCGCCCTCGGCCTGCTCGAACCGGCCGGAGGCGCGGGTGTTGGCGCCGGTGAAGGCGCCGCGCTCATGGCCGAACAGTTCCGACTCGATCAGGTCGCGCGGGATCGCCGCCATATTGACCGCGACGAACGGGCCATTGCGGCGCTTGCCGTAATCGTGCAACGCGCGCGCCACCAGCTCCTTGCCGGTACCGGACTCGCCCGTGATCATCACGGTGAGGTCGGTCTGCATCAGGCGCGCCAGCACGCGATAGATTTCCTGCATCGCCGGCGAGCGGCCGACCAGCGGGATCGCCTCCATCTCGGCGTCCTCGTTCGGCGTCGAGACCCGCTCCTTCGGCTCGGCCAGCGCGCGGCCGACGATGGCGATCAGCTCCTTCAGATCGAAGGGCTTCGGCAGATATTCATAGGCGCCGCGCTCGGAGGCCCGGATCGCCGTCATGAAGGTGTTTTGCGCGCTCATGACGATAACAGGCAAATTCGGCCGCATCTTCTTGATCCGCGGCAACAGGTCGAACGCGTTCTCGTCGGGCATCACCACGTCGGTGATGACGAGATCGCCCTCCCCCTGGCTGACCCAGCGCCACAGCGTTGCGGCATTGCCGGTCAGCCGCACTTCGTAGCCGGCGCGCGATAGTGCCTGATTGAGAACCGTGCGGATGGCGGTGTCGTCATCAGCAACGAGAATGCTACCTGCGGGCATCGTTAATCCTCATTTCGCCCCCTGTGACGCAGACGACGACTTCCCGGCAGAGCCGTCGTGACTGCTTTGATCGGCATGTTTCACCGATGTGGAATACATCGGCATCAGCACGCGGAAGGTTGTCTTGCGCGGCTGAGATTCGCATTCGATGATGCCCCCGTGATCCCCGATGATCTTTGCGACCAGCGCGAGGCCCAGACCCGAGCCGGTCTGTTTGGTTGTGACGAAGGGATCGAACAGGTTTGGCAGAAGATCGTCCGGCACGCCTGGTCCGTTGTCCTTCACGCAGAATTCGAGCGGCAGGGATACACGGGATTTTTGACCGGGGACTGACAGGCGGACGCCGGGGCGAAACGCGGTGGTGAGCTGGATTTCACCGTCGGGAACGTCGATCAGCGCTTCGGCGGCGTTCTTCACCAGGTTGAGGAACACCTGGATGAGCTGGTCCTGGTTCGCCAGCACCGGGGGCAGCGAGGGATCGTAATCCTCGACGAAGCGGATGTTGCGGGCAAAGCCGGACTGCGCCAGCCGTTTGACGTGATCGAGCACCGAATGGATGTTGACGGGGCCGCGCACCACGGGGCGCTCGTCGCCGAACACCTCCATGCGGTCGACCAGCGTCACGATGCGGTCGGCCTCGTCGCAGATCAGCCGCGTCAGCATGCGGTCTTCCGAGGAGGCCTGCTGCTCCAGGAGCTGCGCCGCGCCGCGGATGCCCGAGAGCGGGTTCTTGATCTCGTGCGCCAGCATCGCGGCGAGCGCGATCACCGAGCGCGCGGCGCTGCGATGGGTGAGCTGGCGGTCCATCTTGTCGGCGATGGAGCGCTCCTGGAGCATCACCACGATATGGCCGGGCCGTTCCGTGACGGGGGCAACGTGCAGATCGACCTGGCGGTCCCCGCCCATGCGCGGCGTGCCCAGATCGACCTTGTACTCGTTGACAGGTGCATTCGACGAACGCACCTGGTCGATCAGCGCCAGCAAGGGGCTGCCAAACGGCACCAGCTCTTTCAGCGACTGCCGCTTCAAGAACTGCGTCGAGATATCGAAGAAGGCTTCGGTTGCGATGTTGGCGGCGACGATTTTGCCGTCCGGCCCGATCATCAGCACGGGATTGGGAAGTGCGTCCAGGATGGCATCGCTGTCGGACGGAAACGGCCGACGATGTTCAGCAACTGAGCTCATGCAGCGGCGCTCCATGCGAAGTCGTCGAAGGCATCTTGCAGTGACCGGTGAACGAGGTGCGGATCCTCCGAGGTGAGGATTTTCTGGCGCCAGGATTTCAGCTTCTCGGCCGGCGCACGGCTCACATCGGCCGCGACGTCGAGCGCCCAGCCCAGATGTTTTCGCGCGTGCCGCAGCCCGATGCGCAGGCCGTAGAGCGCGCAGACGCCTTCATAAAGCGTGCGCACATAATGCAGCTGCGTCTCGAGCGGCGGCGTGGCTTCCACCGCCCCACCCTTGAGGCGGCGGCCGATCTGGCCGGGCAGCCAGGGCTGGCCCTGCGCGCCGCGGCCGATCATCACGGCATCGGCGCCGGAGGCCTTTAACGCCGCGAGGGCCTTCTCGTAAGTGGTGATGTCGCCATTGACGACGAGCGGAATGGAGATGGCCTCGCGTACGGCGCGGATCGCATCCCAATCGGCCTCGCCCTTGTAGAACTGGCAGCGGGTGCGGCCGTGCACGGTGACGAGCTTGATGCCTGATGCCTGTGCGCGCCGCGCCAGTTCCGGTGCGTTGCGGGTGCGGTCGTCCCAGCCGAGCCGCATCTTCAACGTCACTGGCACCTTCACCGCCGCGATCGTCGCTTCGATCAGGCTGACGGCGTGGTCGAGGTCGCGCATCAAGGCGGAACCGGACTGGCCGCCGGTGACGTGACGAGCCGGACAGCCCATGTTGATGTCGATGATATCGGCGCCTTCGGCTTCAGCGATCCGGGCGCCCTCCGCCATCCAATGCGTCTCGCACCCGGCGAGCTGGACCACGTGGGGACCGATCCCCGTGGCTTCGCAGCGCAACCGGGACATATGATGGCCATTGGCGAGTTCGTCGCTGGCCGTCATTTCGGACACCACCAGACCGGCCCCCAACTCCGCGGCAAGCCGGCGGACGGGCGAGTCAGTCACCCCCGACATCGGTGCCAGGAAGACCGGGGTGGCGACATCAATATCGCCTATCTTCAATGGCTTAGAGCCTGATACTACCGAGCCGGTCACAGGGGTCTCGTTGCGTTGGCAGCGCCTCATCGCGCCTGCCATGACCTATCTTGCGCACAATTCTTGTGCAGTCAAGCGTCATGCCTACAGTTTAGACAGTTCTGCAAATCTTTCAAGTGCAGTGCAGCAAAATGCTGTTTCCCACAATCCGGGGAAACCCCCTTTTATTGCGGGCCTGCCGTGCTAGAGGCATGCGGCGATCACCCCACCCCCGACTCTCTTCATCACCAAATGAGTATTTGAGTCCTATGGCGAAATCACAGCGCACCGCAGTCGTCCTCGTCGCTGCCGGACGCGGCCTGCGCGCAGGCGCCGGTGGCCCCAAGCAATATCGCGAGATCGGCGGCGTGCCGGTGATCTATCGCGCCATGGAGGCCTTCAGCCGTCATGCGGACGTGTTCGCAGTTCAGCCAGTCGTGAACCCGGACGACAGCGCCATGTTCACGGCGGCGGTCGCAGGGCTCGGCCACGAGGCGCCGGTCAATGGCGGCGCGACCCGGCAGGCCTCGGTGCTCGCCGGTCTCGAAGCGCTCGCCAGGCACAAGCCCGACATCGTCCTGATCCACGACGCCGCGCGACCCTTCGTTTCGGAAGGCGTGATCACCCGCGCGATCGATGCGGCCAGCCGCACCGGCGCGGCGATCCCCGTCGTTCCCGTCACCGACACCATCAAGATCACCGGCGAGAATGACAATGTCGAGGACACGCCGGACCGGGCGCGGTTGCGAATTGCGCAGACGCCGCAATCCTTTCGTTTCGACGTCATCCTCGAAGCGCATCGTCGCGCGGCCAAGGACAGGCGCAGCGATTTCACCGACGATGCCGCGATTGCCGAATGGGCGGGATTGACGGTTGCAACCTTTGAAGGCGATGTTGCCAATATGAAGCTCACCACTCCCGAGGATTTCGTGCGCGAGGAAGCGCGGCTGGCAAGCCTGCTCGGCGACATCAGGACCGGCACGGGCTACGACGTCCACGCCTTCGGCGAGGGCGACCATCTCATGATATGCGGCGTGCGCGTGCCGCACACCAAAGGCTTCCTGGCCCATTCCGACGGCGATGTCGGCCTGCATGCGCTGGTCGACGCCATCCTGGGCGCGCTCGCTGACGGCGACATCGGATCGCACTTTCCGCCCAGCGACGCGAAGTGGAAAGGCGCCTCCTCCGACCAGTTTTTGCAATACGCCATCGAGCGCGTCACCCAGCGCGGCGGCCGCATCGCCAATCTCGAGGTGACCATGATCTGCGAGCGGCCGAAGATCGGCCCTTTGCGCGAGACCATGCGCGCGCGCATCGCCGAGATTTCCGGCGTCGACATCTCCCGCGTCGCGGTCAAGGCGACCACCAGCGAGCGGCTCGGCTTCACCGGCCGCGAGGAAGGCATCGCGGCCACCGCGAGCGCCACCATCCGTCTGCCCTGGAGTGTCTAGGCCATGGCCGGCAGCGACGCACGCGCCCTCTCCCGCTCGCTGCTCGATTTGTGCCGGATGCGCAAGCTGACGATCGCGACCGCGGAATCCTGCACCGGCGGCCTGGTTGCCGGTGCGCTGACCGACATCCCCGGCTCTTCCGACGTCATCGATCGCGGCTTCGTCACCTATTCCAACGACGCCAAGCGCGCGATGCTCGGCGTCGAGGTAAGCACGCTCACCAATTTCGGCGCCGTCAGCAGGGAGACGGCAACAGCCATGGCGGTCGGCGCGCTGGAGCGTGCCGGCGTCGATCTTGCAGTCGCTATCACCGGCATTGCCGGCCCCGGCGGCGCCACGCCCGGCAAGCCGGTTGGCCTCGTGCATTTCGCCGCCGCCGCGCGCGACGGACGCATCGTCCATCGCGAGCATCGCTTTGGCGCCATCGGCCGCACCGCCGTGCGTCAGCGCTCCGTGGTCGAGGCGCTGCGCATGCTGATGGATCTCGCCCGCGGCCCGCAAGTTACGGCCAAGCCGAAACGTGCCGCCGCAGTAACCCGCCTGCGCCCGCGCGTGACACGATCACCGCGCCGGCACGCGGTGAAGCGCAGGCCGCCGCGCTGACCGCGGGGGTGAGATCCCTCACGCAGCCGCGAGTTAAGCACTCACGTGATCGAGCACGCACTGCTTGATCGCGCTGTGATACGATGGCTGCGCCCCACACCAGCCCGTAGAGACTTGACCTTTCCCGCCATGCAGGTGACCTCGACGTCATTGCCGATGTGGAAGGGTCGAAACAGCAGCAGCATGACGCCGGCGGCGATGTTGGAGAGTGGGCCCTGTAATGCCAGACCAACGGCGAGAGATGCGCAACATTGCCCGTGCGATGACGCCGCTGGAGATCGAGCAGGCCGCTGCGTATTATGCCTCGCAGCCGCCGGATGTCGTGAAGGCGGTGGATTGAAATTTTGGCACGCCTGCCTTCCCCATCGTCATTGCGAGCGCAGCGAAGCAATCCAGAGTCTCTCCGCAGAGGGATTCTGGATTGCTTCGTCGCAAGGGCTCTTCGCAATGAAGGAGGAGAGAGCGTGCCCGTCCGCAACCACTACGACGACACCAGCTTCCGCCGTCCGTAGATCGCATCCGCCCGCTTCTCGAAGGCGATGGAAAATCGCGCGAACGCGGCGTCGAACATCGAGCCCATCAGGAGCGCCAGCATGCGGCTCTTGAACTCGTAGGCAAGGAAGAAGCCGACATCGCAAACGCTCTCGCCTTTGGGCTCGAACGTCCAACGGTTTTCCAGATTGCTGAAGGGACCTTGCAGATATTCGACCAGGATCTTCAAATTGGCGCGGTCGAGCGTCACGCGGCTGGTGAAGGATTCCCTGACCAGCTTGAACGACACCGTCATGTCCGCGACCAGCACCTCGGTGCCGTCGGGTTTCGCCATGCGCTGACGGACCTTCAGCGCACTGCACAGCGGCACGAATTCCGGGTAGCGCTCGACATCAGCGACCAGATCAAACATCTCGGACGCGCTGTGATCGACACGACGCTTGCTCGAAAAATTGGGCATGGCGATTCAGCGGGCGCTTGCTGCCCGCGCGGCCTTCAGTTTCGCAAAATCCTCGCCGGCATGATGCGACGAACGGGTGAGCGGGCTCGCAGACACCATCAGGAAACCCTTGGTGTAGGCGACCTTCTCGTAGGACGAAAACTCGTCCGGCGGCACGTAGCGCATCACGGCGTGATGCTTGCGGGTCGGCTGGAGATATTGCCCGATGGTCAGGAAATCGACGTCAGCGGAACGCAGATCGTCCATCACCTGCTGCACCTCGTGGCGCTCCTCGCCGAGGCCGACCATGATGCCGGACTTGGTGAAGATGGTGGGATCGAGCTCCTTGACCCGCTGCAACAGCCGGATCGAATGGAAATAGCGCGCGCCCGGCCGCACCGTGAGATAGCACGACGGCACGGTCTCGAGATTGTGGTTGAACACGTCGGGCTTCGCCGCGACGACGACCTCCAGCGCCCCCTCCTTGCGCAGGAAGTCGGGCGTCAGGATCTCGATCGTGGTCGAGGGGCACGCGGCGCGGATCGCGCGGATGGTCTGGGCGAAATGCTCGGCGCCGCCGTCAGTGAGATCGTCGCGGTCCACGGAGGTGATGACGACATGGGCAAGGCCGAGCTTGGCCACAGCCTCGCCGACGTTCTGCGGCTCGGCCGCGTCAAGTGCATTCGGCATGCCCGTCTTGACGTTGCAGAAGGCACAGGCGCGGGTGCAGGTGTCGCCCATGATCATGAAGGTCGCGTGCTTCTTGTCCCAGCACTCGCCGATATTCGGGCAGCCCGCCTCCTCGCACACCGTATGCAGGCCGTTGGCGCGCACGATGTTGCGCGTGTCGGCATAGCCGCGGGTGTTGGGCGCGCGTACGCGGATCCAGTCCGGCTTCGGCGGCGAAGCGGAATCGGGCCGGTTCACCTTTTCGGGGTGACGTGGGCGCAGCGGGTTCGAGATGGTATCGACGATAACGACCATGGGGTGTCCGGTCTGACCAAGTCCTACCTAGTCGGTCTGGCCGGGCATCGCAACCCGGCTCGCACCGCTTCAGGGAACATGGCAGATATGGGCAATATCCTGCTCTGTTCTCTGGCGATTCTCACCTCGAATGGCTCCAGTCTCGAAGACCTCTACTCCTCGGCTCGGCAAAGCCCTGAAGCGTACCTTTTTCGCGCGCAGCGTCCACGAGGTCGCGCCCGATCTGATCGGTGCGACCATGCTGGTCAACGGCGTTGGCGGGATCATCGTCGAGGTCGAGGCCTATCATCATACCGAGCCGGCGGCGCACTCCTACAATGGCCCGACGCCGCGGAACCAGGTGATGTTCGGCCCGCCCGGCTTTGCCTATGTCTACCGCTCCTACGGCATCCACTGGTGTGTGAACTTCGTCTGCGAGGAAGAAGGCTCGGCCAGCGCCGTGCTGATCCGCGCGCTGGAGCCGACCCACGGAATCGCCGCGATGCGGCGGCGCCGCCATCTCCAGGATTTGCACACGTTGTGCTCGGGCCCGGGCAAGCTGACCGAAGCGCTCGGCATCACCATCGCGCACAATGCCTTGCCGCTCGACCGTCCGCCGATCGCGCTGCATGCGCGGACGGAGGACGTCGAGGTGGCGGCCGGCATCCGGATCGGCATCACCAAGGCGGTCGAGCTGCCCTGGCGCTATGGTGTCAGGGGCTCGAAATTCCTCAGCAAGCCGTTTCCGAAATAAGCTTACGACGCCTGCTTGAGCCGCTCCAGCGCCTCGAGCAGCTTGGCCTTGCGGGCGAGCGCGGCCTCGCGCTTCTCGCGCTCCTCCTCGACGACCTCCTCGGCCGCGTTGGCCACGAATTTCTCGTTGGCCAGTTTGGACTCGGCACGCTTGATGTCGGCGTCGGCCTTCCCGATCTCCTTGTCCAGACGTGTGCGCTCGGCGACGACGTCAATCACGCCCTTCAGCGGCAGCGCGGCCACCTCGCCGCGCACCAGGAGCTGGACCGCGCCGTCGGGCGCACGGTCGGCGAAGGAGATGTCCGACAGCCGCGCCATGCGCTTGATGACGTCGCTCCAGCGCGGCGCGCGCTCCTTCGTCTCGGCCGAGGCGCCTGCGAGCACCAGCGCCGTGAGGGTCGCCGGCGGGATGTTCATCTCGGCGCGCACCGAACGGATCTGCGTGACAAGGTCAATGACCCAGCCGATCTCGGCCTCGGCCGCGGGATCGGTGAAGTCGGCATGGTCGAAGATCGGCAGCACCCAAACCGGCGAGACGAGCGCGTCGGTCGGCCCCGTCGTCGCCGCGAGCATCGCAAGCTGCTCCGGCGTCGGCCCGGCCGGCTTCAGCGGCCACGGTGCCAGCGCGAGCAGACCGTCGCGCTTGGCCGTCACCTCCCACAGCTCCTCGGTGATGAAGGGCATGAAGGGGTGCAGCAGTTTCAGGATCTCGTCGCGCGCCCATGCCACCATGGCGCGGGTCTCGGCCTTGGCAGGGCTGTCGGGGCCGAGTAGCACGGGTTTTGCGAGCTCGAGATACCAGTCGCAATAGACGTTCCACACGAAGCGGTAGATGCTGCCGGCGGCGTCATTGAAGCGATAGGCCTCGATCGCCTCGGTCACCTCGCGCGTGGTGTGCGCACTCTCATGTGCGATCCAGCGGTTCAGCGTCTCTTTGACCTTCGCCGGCTCGAAGCCTTCGGGCACGGCGCAATGGTTCATCTCCGCAAAGCGCGACGCATTCCAGAGCTTGGTCGCGAAATTGCGATAGCCCTCGACACGGCTGGTGGCGAGCTTGATGTCGCGCCCCTGCGCGGCCATCGCGGCCAGCGTGAAGCGCAGCGCGTCCGCACCATATTGGTCGATCAGGCTGAGCGGATCGATGACGTTGCCCTTCGACTTCGACATCTTGGCGCCCTTCTCGTCGCGGACGAGGGCGTGGATGTAGATCGTCGAGAACGGCACCTCCTTCATGAAGTGCAGCCCCATCATCATCATGCGGGCGACCCAGAAGAAGATGATGTCGAAGCCCGTCACCAGTGCGTTGGTCGGGTAGTAGCGCTGCACTTCCGGCGCGTCTGCGGGCCAGCCGAGGGTCGAGAATGGCCACAGCGCCGAGGAGAACCAGGTGTCGAGCACGTCCTCGTCGCGCGTGATGAAGCCGTCACGCTTGTTGCGGTCGAGCGCCATCTCGCGGCCCTGCTCGACCGTGATGACTTCCTGCTCGACGTAATAGCCGAGGGCGTGGCTGACGGCCTCCTCCTCGGTCTCGGCGACGAACACCTTGCCATCAGGACCGTACCAGGCCGGGATCTGGTGGCCCCACCAGAGTTGGCGCGAGATGCACCAGGGCTGGATGTTCTCCATCCACTCGAAATAGGTTTTTTCCCAGTTCTTTGGCACGAAGGTGGTTTCGCCCGAACGCACGGCGGCCATCGCGGGCTTCGCCAGCGTCTTGGCGTCGACATACCATTGGTCGGTCAGATAGGGCTCGATCACCGTGCCGGAGCGGTCGCCATGCGGCACCATGTGGGTGTGAGGTTCGATCCGCTCGACGAAACCGAACGATTCCAGTCGCTCGACGATGCGCTTGCGCGCTGCAAAGCGATCGAGCTTGTTGAACTCCTCGGCGAACTGCGAGGCACCTTCCGGCAGGTCGCGCAGATAATCCTCGTTGTCGAGGAGATCGAGGCAACCTTCCTTGTCGATGACGCTGATTCGGGCGAGGCCGTGGCGATTGCCGACCTCGAAATCGTTGAAGTCGTGCGCCGGCGTCACCTTGACCGCGCCCGAGCCCTTCTCCGGATCGGAATAATCGTCGGCGACGATCTGGATCTTGCGGCCGACCAGCGGCAGGATCACGTTCTTGCCGACCAGCTTCTGATAGCGCTCGTCGTCGGGATGCACGGCCACCCCGGTATCGCCGAGCATGGTCTCCGGGCGCGTGGTGGCAACGACGATGAAGCTCGAGGGATCCTCGGGGCTGAAGATCTTGCCCTCGATCGGATAGCGCAGGTACCAGAGGCTACCCTTGACCTCGGTCTGCTGCACTTCGAGATCGGAGATCGCGGTGAGCAGCTTGGTGTCCCAGTTCACCAGCCGCTTGTCCTTGTAGATCAGTCCGTCGCGGTGCAGCTCGACGAACACCTTGACCACGGCCTTGGACAGGCCCTCGTCCATGGTGAAGCGTTCGCGCGACCAGTCGCAGGAGGCGCCGAGCCGCTTGAGTTGGTTGATGATGGTGTCGCCGCTCTCGGCCTTCCACTGCCAGACCCGCTCCAGAAACTTCTCGCGGCCCATCTCGCGACGGCTGGGCTGCTGGCGCTCCATCAGCTGCCGCTCCACCACCATCTGGGTGGCGATGCCGGCATGGTCGGTGCCGGGCTGCCACAGCACGTCGCGACCGCGCATGCGCTCGAACCGGCACAGGATGTCCTGGAGCGTGTTGTTGAGGGCGTGGCCCATGTGCAGCGAGCCCGTCACGTTCGGCGGCGGGATCACGATGGTAAAGGGCACAGCGTCGCGGCGGTCTGGGCGGCCGGCCTTGAAGGCAAGGCTGTCCTCCCACACGACGGACATGCGGGCTTCGATATCGGCGGGCTGGTAATTTTTCTCGATCATGGCGCTGTTAGAAAGCCGCGCACGGGGTCCAAGTCAACGGACAAGTCAACGGAAAGCCAGGCGGCAACAGGGCTTTCCGGTCCGGTCGGGAAACAGAATATGACCCACAAGCAGGGCTTTATGAGGGCTCTGCGGCCCGATCTACCTGCCGCCGCGCGATACCCGCTCGATTTCGGCCTTCACGATGCGTTCGACCAGGCCCGGCAAATTGTCGTCCAGCCAGGATTTCAGCATCGGACGCAGCATCTCCTTGACCAGATCCTCCAGAGTTCGCGCATTGCTGCTGAGCACCGTGTGGGCCAGGGAATTGAAGGCGGATTCGACCGCGGAGACCGTCGATTGCGCCAGCATCGGCTGTTGGGGCGGCAGCGGCGGCGCATCGAAGTCCACGGGCGCATAGGATGCCGGCGTCGGACGCGGCGCCGGCGATTCGGCGAATTCGAGATCGTCGCGCGGCTCGACCTTGCGGAAGCTCGGCGGCGGCGGAGGCGGCGTCGGCTCCATCGCCAGCGCCATATCGTCGGTCAATTCCAGCACGTCGGGCTCAGGTTCGGGCTCCGGCTCGGGAGCACGGATTTCCGGCGCGGGCGTGGCTGCGTCGAGCCCCGCCAGCAGCGCGTCGATATCGTCCTGATTGTTGGATGCATCCACCTCGGGTGCGGCGGCCGGCGGCGCTGCCGGCTTTGCGGCCGGAGCCGGTGCCGGCTTTTCGGCGGCCGGTTTGGGCGGCGCGACCTTGGATGGCGGAATATCGTTGATCGCCTGCGGCTTCGGTGACGCGGCGGGGGCGGCAGCTTTCTCGGGCTTAGCGGCATCCGCCGGCGGCGGCTTGGCCTCATCGTCGGCAATGATGCGCCGGATCGAGGCCAGAATCTCCTCCATCGAGGGTTCTGTGACCTTTGCAGGCTGCGTCATCTCCGACTCCACATCATCAACGCCCTCGCATGCGTTGTTTTACACCAAGCACGACAGGATTGGCCGGTTCCGGATGGGTGGCCCGACATTTTCGTCACGGCAGCCCGACTTGTCCCCAGATGACAGCTCAACGTGCAGCGGTGCGCCCCTGCCCTCGGCACTCATGCTTTACGCACACGGCATCGGATGCAGAGCGAATCGACCCGCATCTTCTTGGCAAGGCTATGTCAGGGATTTTGCTGATTGCAAGCAAAGCACCGGTCGGCTTCGGCTATTTGCGAGGCCGACCGGATGATTACGGGACTCTAGCGTCCGTCTGGCGTGCGTACGCCGGCCCAGCTGTCGCGGACCTGATGGTAGTGCACGCTGGGATCGTAGACAGTGGTGTTGAGGCCGAGGACTTGCGGCGCGAGACGACCGACCGCGTTGAGCACCGAATAGGACGCCACCACGCGGTCATGCTGGGCAGTGACGAGCGCCACGCGCGCGTTGACCAGCGCCTGCTGCGCGTTGAGCACGTCCAGCGTGGTGCGCTGGCCGGCCTTGGCTTCCTCGCGCACACCGTTCAGCGCGATCTCGGAGGCCGTAACCTGCGCCTGCGCAGACTGCACCTGCGCCTTGCCGGCTTCCAACTGGCCCCAGGCCTGCACGACGTTGGCGCGGGTCTGATCGCGTGTGGTTTCAAGATTCAGGCGCTGCTGCGCCAAGTTCTCTTTCGATTGGCGGATCAGCGCATATTCAGCGCCGCCCTGATAGATCGGCACCGAGGCGGTCGCGATGGCGGAAGCGGTCGTCGTTCGGAAGACCGTCAGGGTCTGCTGGTACGACTGGGTGATGCCAGCCTGAACCGTGAGGGTCGGCAGCAGCGCGCCTTCGTTGATCTTGACCTGGAGATAATTGACGTCGATGCCGAACATCGATGCCGTGACGTTGGGGTTCTCCACCAGGCTGAGACCGACGGCGGAGGCGAGCGTCCCGGGCAGGAAACGATCGACCGGCGAGCCCGGCGCAAGGTTCGTCGGCTCGTTGCCGATGATCCGGCGGAAATTGGCACGCGTCGTCGTGAGATTCGATTCGGCCGTCAGGGCCTGGGTCCTGCCTGCCGCGAGCTGCGCTTCGGATTGCGCCACGTCCGTGCGCGTCACCTCGCCGACATTGAACCGATCGCGCGTTTGCTTGAGCGTCTGTTCGAGGACGCGCACATTGCTGCGCTGAACTTCGAGTGTGGCGGAGTCACGAAGATAATCCATGTAGCTGGTCGCAGCCTGCAGCAGGACCGTCTGCTCGAGCACACGCAACGCCTCGCGGGATCCCGAGACCTGGCTTTCCGCCACGCGCGTCCTGTTGGCGGTCTGATTGCCGTTATAGAGCGTCTGGTTGATGGTCAGGCTGGCGCTATTGGGCTGAAGGGGCGGGTCGCTATGGATCGGCACAGCCTTCTGCGTCTGCTGAATATCCTGATATTGATAGCCGGTGCTGAGGTTGATCCCGACCTTGGGGCGATAGCCCGACAGAGCTTGCGGCACGTTCTCGTCAGTCGAGCGCACCTGGGCGCGCTGCGCGTTGAGCTGCGGATTGTTCTGATAAGCGCGCACCAGCGCAGCCTCGATCGTATCCGCCAAGGCAGGCGTCGGCGCGGCAAGCGCCAGCAGCAGGACCGAAACCGCTGCTCCGGTGAAGAGCTTCACCCCATGCATCCAAAAATTCCGTTCATTCTAACGCCCGGCTCGTGCCCGCGAGCTGGGTTACCGTCTACGAGTGGAGTCGTTGCCCCGCCGCAACATAGGACGCGGTCAAGCGCGACGGAACTACCTGAGGGGTGTTCTCGGTGGAAACTCTTCACGTGCAGCATCCCGGCCACACTTCTGATTCAGAACGGGATTTTAACGGGCCAAAGCCGTCAGAAGACGAAGGCGGCGGCCCGTTCCAGCCCCGGAAGGACCGGGGCTGCGGCATCGAACAGCGCCCGATGGCCGAATTCGCCGTGGGTATGGGTCACGATCATGGCTCGCGGCGGCCTGGATTCGGCCGAGACCCCCACCAGGCGCCCCCCCTCCTTGAGCTGCCCGAGCAGCCCTGCCGGGGTTACCTCGGTGGCGCCGTTGAGGACGATCACATCATAGGGACCTGCGGCGGCATCACCCTCGGTGCAGGCCGCGGCCTTGCAGGCCACGTTGGCCAACCCGAGGGCGGCGAAGGCGTCGTTGGCCTTTGCCGCCAGGCCCGAATCGCATTCCGTCGCGATGACTTTGCGCGCGAGCTTGGCGGTCAGCGCAGCGAGATAGCCCGTGGCGCAGCCGACGACCAGCACGTCGTCATCCTCGCCGATCTCGGCGGCCTGGAGCAGCTTGCCGGTCAGCTGCGGCTTGATCAGGAACCGCTTGGCGCCTCCCTCGCTGACGTCGAGATCGAGGTCGAGATACGCCAATGCCTGCCGGCTGGCGGGCACGAAAGCCTCGCGCGGAACCGTGAGCATGGCGTCGAGAACACGACGGTCGGTGACGTCACTGGTGCGCACCTGGCCATCGACCATTTTTAGGCGCGCCGTCGAGAAAACGGACATTTGCGGACCCTGCAAGGCGGACGATGCCGCGGACGAAAGTTGGCGGCATCTTTGGAACAGGCCCTGCGAAAACGCAACATGGCTTTGGCCCGCAAACCGGGCCCTTCCGCAACTCGCAACGTCGAGGGTGAGCCGCCTATTCGATCGTGACCGCGAGGCGGCCGATCAATGCGGCGACTTCGTCCAGCCGTGCCGAATCGTGGGTCTCGACCGCCCGCGCCAGACAGGCGAGGCATTCGTCGTCGCTGAGTTCGGGGATGTCCGCCGGCAGAATGGAGGGGGCCAGCGGGAAACGGTCGACCTGGATGTCTCGCATGGGAATCAGCTCCGTAAAGGACCGGCCTCTGGAAGCTCGATTTCAATTGAGTCGTTTTGGCGTCACCAGGGAGGATGCCGGCTCGCGACGGTACACATCTAATTGAGGATCTGCCGCAACGAGATCGCACGCCAGATCAGAGTCTGGGCCCAAGTTGCTGAAAATGAAGCGGAATTTGGCTCCCCGGGCTGGATTCGAACCAGCGACCATCCGATTAACAGTCGGATGCTCTACCGCTGAGCTACCGAGGAAAAGGGCGAACCTGTCGTTCGCGCGCGGCTGCGTATAACAAAGCCGCTTGCGCTTGCAAAGGACGAATTCGCTATGTGGCACATTGCGGCGAGGAAGGGCACGCGGCCCCTCCTCCGCCTGGCCTCAGGTCAAGTTACTCGGCGACGAACGAAGTGGTCTTGGTGCCGGAATCGTAGCGCAGCCGGAGTGCCGTGAACTTGCAGAGGTTGACGTTCTTCCAGAGCACGGTCTCGTCATAGTTCTGCCAGTCGACGCGGACGTTCCAGACGCATCCTTCGTCGTCATCGTCGAACTCGACATAGGTGCTCGCCTGGTTCTGCAAAACCTTGTCCAGCTCGTTGTCCCATTCGTCCATGCCATCGTCCGGAGCGTTGAAGCCCAGGAATTTGATGGCATAGCCGGTCTCGTTGACGACAGTGACGTTGCGGGCGTCAGCCGCGTACGAAGGCGCGGCGGCAATCGATAGACCGACCGCGATCAGTGCAGACAGAAAATACTTCATATGAAATTCCCCCGATCGAAACGGGCTTTCGGTGCCTGACGTCGATCGGCGCAGGCGCCGCGGCAACCAATGGCGTTGCCTCGAAGGATTCGTCGGAGGCGCAATCGAAAGGTGCAAGACGCGATCGATCCGCCTCCGGCTCTCTGCACGACGCGAGACGCGCAGCGAGCCAATTCTTATCGATTCGAATTCTCCGCAGCAATGAACCGGCATTCATAGATCGCGGGGTTTGTTGTCTCCGGGGCGGGCGCCCGGCACCGCGCGAATATGATTCTTGTCGCAGACACAGCTTCGCGCCCTCGCGGCTTGGCTCGCCCGAGCTTTGCTTTGTTTCGTACACCCTCCTCGTCAGAGGGCGCAGGGAAGACCGGGTGCCGGCTGGCACCCACGGTCCACTGTGCGAAGGTTGCGCTACAAGAGGCTGCACAGCGGCATACAGGTGAAGCCCAACACACGGCCTTCCCTGCGCAGTGGTTTGACGGCTTATGCCGAGCTCTCCCCGGGGAGCGATGCACTATTGCCCCCGTCGCCTTGCGGATGGCTGATGCTGCGTGCCCGGTCGGGCAGCGACATCACCACAAGACTTGACGCACAGACCCCGGGCGTCAGGACGACACGGTTTTGCCGTACGCTAATAGCACCGGTCGTGTGCGCGACGCCTTCGCTCACGGTTGCCCGCCCTGCAAAGCCCTTCGCGCCGATGTGACTAGCGTCCACCGCAGCTCACCCCGCGTTCGTGACGATCGCGATACGCCCCGCTGACAGGGATGAGGTGGCGACTGAATACGCCAAAGTCGAATTTCGGTAAAGTAGAATCTTTTCGCGCGAGCGGATTGACCCGTCGTTTGGGTGTTTTGCCCGTCGGGCAACGCAAGGGCTTGTAGCCCCGGGGGGGGGGGGGGGGGCTGGGGGGCCCCCGAAAAGGAAAAGAAAAAAAAAAGACGAAGGCGGGGCAAACACCCCGGTGGTTGGGGTGTTTCCCCGGGGGGCAACCCCACGGGTTTGCCCCCGGGTGGCCGCCACCCTAAACCCGGGACCCTGTATCCGTTAAACGAATCCCGGATTGCGCTTCGCTCCATCCGGGCTACGGATCATCTCCTCACGGCCGGCGGCAGACCAGGTCGATCTCGATCAGCGCGTCGTAGGCAAGCCCGGTGACACCGACGCAGGTGCGGGCCGGCAGGCGGTCGGGCGGAAAGAACGCGCGATAAGTCTCGTTCATCGCGGTGTAGTCTTCCTTGAAACGCGTGAGATAGATGCGTGTCATCACGACGTGCTCGAAACCGAGATCGAGGCCCGCCAACACCACCTTCAAATTCTCCATCACCGCCCTCGTCTGCGCCACGATGCCCTCCGGCAGCACGCCCGGGATTTGCGGCGTGTCCGGCATCTGGCCGGTGACAAAGACAAAACCGTCGGTCTCCACCGCGTGGCTGAAGGGCGCGACCGGCTTGGGTCCGCCGCTGATCATGTGGAATTTCACTGGAGTATCCTTCGGTTTAAGGCGCGTCCAGAAACAGGCGCTTGCTGATGATCGCGTGCACGCCCCAATTGCCGTCGACCACCTGCGTGACGCCGAAGTCGACGGCGGCCGACATCAGCGCGATCGCCTCGTCCTCGCTCAACCCCTTCACGTTCATCAGGAAGCGTCGCATCTTGCGAAACGCATCTTTCATGGCGAGATCGAGCGAGGACTTTGCGTAAACCTCGCTCTGGCCCTGAGCGCCGAACTCGGCGAGGTAGTTGGGATGGCTGAATCCGGTCAGGACCCAATCAGATTCGGTTTCGATCAGGGGATAAGAGAGATCGGCGAAGGGTTGGCCGGAGAGGTCGGCCTTCTTGTGCAGGATCACCTCGAAGGTTCCGGTCATCGAGCATTCAATCGCGGTGCCGCTCAATTCGCCGTCGCCTTGCGTGGCATGGGGATCGCCGACCGATAACAATGCGCCGGGAACGGAGACCGGAAGATAGACGGTCGCCCCCTTCCCCAAGCGCCAATTGTCGAGATTGCCGCCGAAATAGGACGGCGGCACGGAGTCGATGAAATCGACCTCGCGCGGCGCCACCGCGATCACGCCGAAATGCGGGCGCAAGGGAATGCGGATGCCGTCGAGCACGGCGTGGCGGCGCTTCACGGTGCCGGGCAAGACCGGAACGCCGGGATAGTCGTAGGTGGCGTGCACCACGCCAAACGGGTCGGTCTGCGGCTCCCAGCGGTAGGAATACAGCGCGCGGGCATGCGGCGCATCGGTATCGTCCAGGATTTCGTAGATCGTCACGACCTCGCGCGGCTTCGGTCCTGAAAGAAATTCGTCGTAATGATAGCCCCACCAGGCCGCGACCGAGGAGCCGAACACGCGCCCTGAATGTTTCGGATGACGACTTGTGCGCGGTACGATGTCGAGGATCCGGACTTCCAGCACGTCGCCGGGCTGGGCGTCCTTCACCGACACGGGCCCCGTGCAGATGTGCACGCCAAAGCCTTCGCCGGCGCCGCGCCCGAATATGCTGGCATCCATCGGACCCGCGCCGCGGCGATCCACGTTCTTCCTCGCCTTGGTCCAACCGAATACACTTTCGGCGGCGGTATCGCCCGCGATCATCAGCTCAGGATCATCGGAGGCATGCTGCGTTAGCGTTTCGATCGTGATCGTATCACCCGAATTGATCTCGAGCTGCGGCTGTAACGCGCGACTGAAATATCCCCAATGAACACGGTGGGCTTCGATCGGAAGATGATGATGCTTGCGTTCGGCCGTTCTCGGCTCGTCGATGTCGGTTCGGGCGAGATTGCCGCGCGCCTCGGCGCTCGCCGGGTGCACGCGAAGCTGCGCCAGCGCATCCTGCGGCCAGCCGCGCTGACCGGCTATCCCCTGCTGGGTCGTCGCCCGCTCCGCTTCCTGCTGGCGAAACTCGCGCGGCGGCAGCCCGAAGCGATGGCGGAAGGCGCGGCTGAAATGCGCGGAATCGCCAAACCCATAGGCGTAGGCGATCTCCGAGATTGAGCGATGCGCCTCGGACGGATTGGACAGATCGGCCCAGGCGCGCTGCAGCCGCCGCTCGCGAACGTAATGAGTAAAGTTGTCGCCGACCGTCTCGAACAGCTTTTGCAGATAGCGCTCGGAAATCCCTTCGGCCTGCGCGACGCGCGCCGGCACCAGTCCGGGATCGTCGAGGCGGCGTTCGATGGTCTGGCAGATCCGGTGCAGGAGTGCCGACTGCGTCGCGCTCGATCCGGCGTCGGACGTCGAAGCCGCCAATTGATGGGCGAGTGTCAGCAGCAGATCGACGAGCGACTGCGTGACCGCATTCCATTCGGCATCGCTCAGCGTGTCGAGCGTGCGCGCGGTCGCGTCCATCAAGCGCGCGAAGACATCGGCAAAGCCGCTGGGCGGAACGACCCTGGGTTCGCCGAGCCGCGGCCTGCCCGAGAGGCGGCCGTGCAGCGCCTCCGAGGTCACCGACAGCACGACGGCGCGCATGTCGCGCTGGAATACGATGCTCCAGTCCCCGCTCCGCGGCAGCAGCACGAGATGGCCCACCGGAACGATGCGATGGCCGGCGGCGCTCTTGAGCACCATGCCGTCCTCGACCGGCATCAGCGCAATCGGCAGGTCTTCGTTGGCCTGCGGACGCGGACCGATGGTCTGGGCGCCGGCCGCCATGCGCGTCAGCGCAACGCCTGCGGCGTGGCGATGTGACGCCGTTGCGTGCCCATCCAGGAAGCAATGGCCTGCCGCCGGCTGCAGGCCGACCGCGGCGAGCACGTCCCGCCAGGCTTCGGGGCGGTCGTCTTGAGCGTAGGACTCGCTCGTGAAAGGACGGAAGCTCATCGGATCGACCCAGATTGCAGTGGATCGAAGCAACCTCTGTGCCAGACGAACGTGGTCATCCGTCGCAGCGAGGGGCCGCAAATGACGGTCTTTTGTCACGTCCTCATCCTGGAAATGAGCTGTTCTTCAAAGTGTTGGAGCGCGATGTCAACGTCGAGCACGATGTGTAGCCTGGATGGAGCGAAGCGTAATCCGGGGGCCTTTTGAGTCCGGCGTGACAAACCCGGATTGCGTTGCGCTCCATCCGGGCTACGGCCCATCAGTCGCACCGAAAGATGTTTTTGCGGATCGTGCCGTGAACTCCCCAATTGGCATCGACCACCTGGGTGACGCCGAAATCGGCGCCGACCGATAGCAGCGAAATCGCCTCGTCCTCGCTCAAACCGTGCACGGTCATCAGGAACCTCCTGAGCTTGCGGAACGCATCGCGCATCGCACGGTCGAGACTCGAGTGGTTGGCAATCTCGGTCTGTGCGTCGGCGCCGAGCGCGGCGAGGTAGTTCGGATAGGTGAAGCCGTAGAACGACCACGCCTGATCGGTCTCCAGCATCGGATGATCGAGACCTTCGAGGCTGGTGCCGGCGAGATCGGCCTTCTTGTGCAGGACGAACTCGAAATCGCCGGTCAGCGAGGTTTCGATCGCGGTGCCGCCAAGCTCGCTGTCGCCTTGCGCGGCGTGGGGATCGCCGACCGAGAAATAGGCGCCGGGGATCGCGACCGGATAGAACATCCGCGCCCCCTTGCCGATGCGCCAGTCGTCGATGTTGCCGCCGGTATAGCTCGGCGGGATCGAGCTGACGAAATCGGCCTCCGACGGCGCGAGCCCCATGGTGCCAAAATGCAGCCGTGCCGGCACCCTGACGCTTGTGAGGATGTTCTCGCGCTTCTTGATGGTGGCGTGATCGACGCGCACGCCGGGATAATCGATGGTCGGATGCACGATGCCGTCGGGGTCGGTCTGGGGCGTCCAGACGTAGTTGTAGACCGCTTTGGCGCAGGGCTCGCCTGACGTGTCGAGCTCGAAGATGGTGACGACCTCGCGCGGCTTCGGCTCCTCGATCAGATCGTGATAGTGAAAGCCCCAATTGGCGGCGATGTTGGAGCCGAAGCAGCGCCCGGCATGACAGGCGCTGCAGCTCGGCCGCGGCCGGATATCGAGGATGCGCACTTCGAGGATGTCGCCGGGTTCGGCGCCTTCGATCGCGACCGGACCGGTGAGGAGATGCACGCCGATCCCCTCGCCTGCTCCGCGGATGAACGGGCCTTCGGTCGGGCCCGAACCGCGCCGCCCGACGGCCTTGTGCTCGCGCGTCCATTGGAACACGCTCTCGGCGCCGGGATCACCCTGGATCATGCGCTCGTAGTCATCATTGGCGTGATGGGTCAGCGTCTCGATGGTGGCGCGATCCCCCGAGCGCAGGGTCAGGGCCGGCGCGACCTTCTTGGAGAAATAGCCCCAGTGGACGGTCTTCGGCGAAACCGGCAGCGTGACATGCTTCATGAGGTGGCCTCTTCTGGAAACGCGGTCTTGAACGGTGTGGGTGCGGCTCTCATCGCACCACCTCCGGAGTTTTGTCGGCTTCCATCACGCTGAGGAAACGCGCGGTCAGCGGATTGCGGGGGTTGGAGAGCACCTCGTGCGCGGGCCCCTCCTCGATGATCGTGCCGCCGCTCAGGAACGCGACGCGGTCGGCGACCTCGTCGGCGAAGCGGATCTGGTGCGTCGAGATGATCATGGTGAGGCCGTCATCGACGGCGAGCCGCCGGATCACCTCCAGCACCTCGCTGACGAGCTCGGGATCGAGCGCCGAGGTCGGCTCGTCCAGGAGCAGCACGCTGGGGTTCGGGGCGAGCGCTCGGGCGATCGCGACGCGCTGCTGCTGGCCGCCGGAGAGATGCCGCGGCAGCGCGTCGGCGCGGTGCGACAGCCCGACCCGCTCGAGCAGCTCGGCGGCGCGGCGATCGGCATCAATGCGGGTCATGCCGTGCACCCAGCGCAAGGGCCCGGCGATGTTCTCCTTGGCCGAGAGATGGGCAAACAAATTGAACTGCTGGAACACCATGCCGACGCCCACGCTTGCCCGCTCATTGGCGATCGCGCGGGGCGGCAGCAGCTTGCCGTCGTCGCCAAAACCGAGGCGGCGGCCGCCGACACGCACCGTGCCTCCGTCCCAGCTTTCGAGATGATTGATGCAGCGGAGCAGCGTGCTCTTGCCGGAGCCGCTGGGCCCGAGCAGCGCGACGACCTCGCCGACGCGTACGGTGAGATCGAGGCCGGCAAGCACCTTTTGCCCGCCGTAGCTCTTGGTGAGGTCCTTGGTCTCGACCGCGATGTTGTTGCGTGAAATCGTCGCCGCGCGCCGGGTGCGTTCCTCGCGGGTCAAGGCCAGCGGTGGCGTGTCGGTGAGCTCAGCCTGTGCAGGCACTTGGACGTCGACGATCGCTGCGGCAAGTTCGAGCTTGGTGGCGAGGTCGACGCGACGCCAGGGCAGGTAATCGGCGAGCCTGCGCTGGCGGCCCTTGGTACGATCGAGATCGAGCAACCATTCGACGAAAAGCTGGATGATGCTGATGGCAAAGGTCAGCACCAGGTATAGCAGGCCCGAGGCGAAGAAGATCGAGAAGAAGTCGAAGGTCGAGGACGCAAGCTGGGTCGAGCGCAGGGTCAGCTCCTGGACCGCGACCACGGAGGCGAGCGACGAATTCTTCAGCGCACTCACGGCCTCGTTGCCGAAGGCCGGGATCATGGTGCGGATCGCCTGGGGCGCGATCACCCGCCACATCAGGATCCGCGGCGTCATGCCGAGCGCCTGGCCGGCCGTCACCTGCCCGCGGTCGACACCGAGCACGCCGGCGCGCAGCATCTCGGCGATGAACGGCGCCTCGTTGCAGGCCAGCGCAAGGCCGGCGGCCAGCACCGCCGGCAGCTTGATCCCGATATGCGGCAACGCGTCGTAGGCGAACACCATTTGCAGGATCAGCGGCGTGCCGCGGAAGATCACGGTGTAGGCCCTGGCGATCGCCGCCAGCAGCCAGAAGCGGGAGAGCTGCATGCCGGCGAGGATCAATCCAAGGATCAATCCGCCGCCGAGCCCGAGGGCAGTCACCTCGAGGGTGAGCTCGATGCCCTCGAGCAGATACGGCATGCTCAGGTAATGGAGGAATAGCGACATCAGTCGGCCGTCAGAATGTCAGGCTCCTTGAAGTTGTTCACGTCGAGCCCATGCTTCTTCAGAAGCTCCATATGCGTGCCGGCCTTCTGCACCTCGATCAGGGCTGCGAGCACGGCGTCGCGGAATTTAGGCTTGTCCTTCGGGACGGCGATGCCGACCGAATACGGGATCGTCACCGCGGTCGCCTTCTCCAGCTTGTCCGGATAGGCCTTCACCGCGCTGTCGACGGTGTTGACGTCGTTGACATAGGTGTCGGCACGACCGGCGAGGATCGCCTGGATGCAGTTGGCGTTGTTGTCGTAGAGCTGGACGGTCGGCTCGGCCTTGCCGGCCTTCTTGCACTCAGGCATCAGCGTCTGGATCAGCGGCACCTCGACATAGCCGGTGTTTTCAGCGGCAGCGGCGCCGCACATCGACATGTTGATGCCGTTGATGCCCTTCGGATTGCCCTTGGCGACCAGCACGCCGTCGAACACTTTCGAATAGGTGATGAAGTCGGCGGCCTTGGCGCGCTCCTTGGTGGCGTAGATGTCGGAAATCACGATGTCGGCTTGTCCCGCGGCCAGCGTCGTCAGGAGCGCCGCGAACGTCACCGGCTTGTAGGTCAACTTGAAGCCGAGGCATTCGCCGATGGCTTCGCCGAGATCGATGTCGAAGCCGATATACTTGCTCGGATCCTTCGGATCGATGGTCTCATAGCCCGGCGTGTGCGGGTTGATGGCGTTGACGAGGGTCTTGCCCTTCCAGTCCGGATATTTGTCCTGGAGCGCGGCGCAGGCCGCAGGCGCCGCAGCCTGCGCGCTCAGGGGCGCGGCTGCCAGCGCGCCGAAAGTGACCGCGGCGCCGAGCGCGGCCTTGTGCCAAGACAGCGATGCACGTGCGTTCCCCCGCGCCTGGGGCAATACGGGTCTCTCCATCTCCAGCTCCTTCGAATTGTCATGGCAATGGCCATGTTCCAGATCGCGGAAGCGAGCCTAGGAGGAGAGCGGACCGGAAAGCTTGTCCGCGGGCGTACAAAAAATTGGATGGAGGGAGCCCGCCATTTGGGCAGGCAGCTGCTCAAAAAGTGTTCGTGAATGCGGGACGCTGTAGCGCGCAATTGCGAATTCGGGGAAACCACATGATCTTGCGTGACGCCGCGATCTGCACGATCAGCGAATCATGCGGTGAGGTCATTTGACAGAGATATGACAATCAAAGGACGCATCTGCGGCCGACATCCGAAGCACATCCCCCGCCGTCCCCAGCCTGTCCGCAGCATACCCACAGGTGTATCCACAGGACGACTATGCCGGATTCGCCTGCCCGCGCGAGCCACTTGCTGCGCACAAACCCACAGGGCCGGTATGTCAGCCGCCGGCCTGATCGAACACGATGCGGCAAGCCTCACTCAAGCTTGGCCTGTTACGGCGCAGGCAGGCCGTGATGGCGCGGACGTTGGGGATTTCGCCGGCGCAGAGCCGGTAGACGTCGGGGGTACAGGCCCGGCGCTGCTCGGGTGTTCCCTGCTGCGCATGGGCGGCGGAGGCAAACAGCGTCAGGAACAGCCCGACCGTCGAGGCCCGGCGCGCCCGGCTTTTCACGCCCGCAAATCGCAAGAACCGCGCCTTCATGACCAGTCTCCCGTCTGCTTTGCCCGACCGGCCTGTATTGGCCGGTGTGCAAAGGGGTAGGAGAAATAAACAGCGAAAGATGTGACATCCTTCACAGTGCGGGCACCCCGGCAGGAACCTAAGTTTCCCAACGCGATTTCATCAATCGCTAACCAATCGGGACCCGATTGGCGGATCGTTAAAATGCGATCGATCGGCTCAACCGGGAAACAAACCGGCTTTGCGATATTGCGCCATCCGCGGTCCGGAGGGTGTGATGAGCGAAGCCGAATTCAACTTGCTGCTGGATGCCGTCCAGGACGCCATGGTCCATGAAGATCTGGCGTTCGTGCCGGGGGAGGATCTCGTGCCGCGCTCGTGGACGTATTACGCGAAGCCCAACGCCTCCGCGAAGCCCAAAGCCGCCAATGACAATGAGGGCGCCTGGCCCTTGGTGCCTTTCCCGGACGGCTGGTACGCGGCCTGCTGAAGCCAATTTCACCGTGAGCCGACGCGCCCGCGCTCCGCGGGCGTTTTGCTATGGCAGCTACGCGGTGAAAATCCAGCGTGATCGCGATCAGGTCTTGACCCGCTCTCCGCCGTCCTGCGGCGCCTGGTCGGGTGCGGCCGGCGGAAAGATGCTGTCATAGATCGCACGGGCCTCGCGGATGAGGCGGGCCCGCTCCAGCTCGGATTTCGGGACAAATCGGACGGTTTCGCTCACGTGCTCTCCAGCGCTCGATCGTTGGGATGCATCACTTCGCAGATGCGAAGACTATGCCAGCGGGCTGAATGGCGGGTTTCCGCCGGGCCCCAGGCAAACCCGGTGTGCGCGGCCAGCACGCATCGCCCGCGCGGGCCGATGGCAGCCGCGATACGATCGAATATTGCTGAAATATCAGGAGGTTGAGATGGAGGCCACGTCGGGACTCGAACCCGAGTAAACGGTTTTGCAGACCGGCGCGTAACCACTCCGCCACGTGGCCCCAACGAGGGCGGAGCAATATAGGGGATCACAGGTTTAGGCAACCCCGACCGGACCAGCTACGCCTTCGCGCCGCCGAGATATTGGCCGAGAATTTCATCGGTCGCGCCGGCGGCCACAATCCACCCCTCCTCCAGCAGGATCGCGCGGTTGCAGGTGCTCTTGATCAACTCGATGTCGTGCGAGGCGAGCACCAGAATGCCGGCGCGTACAACGATCTCGTCGAGCCGCTGCCGCGCCTTCTTGCGGAACTGCTGGTCGCCGACGCCGATCCATTCGTCGAGCAGCACGATCTCGCCCTCGACGGCGGTTGCGACTGCAAAGATCAGGCGCAGCATCATGCCGCTGGAATAGGTGCGCAGCGGCAGGTCGAGCCGGTCGCCCAGTTCGGTGAATGCGGCGATCTCCCCCGCTTGGCGTCGATCTCGGAGCGCCGTGCGCCGATCACGAGGCCACGCCGCATGATGTTCTCGTAGCCGGTCGCTTCCTCGTCGAATCCGGCCGAGAGATCGAACAGCGGCAGACAGCGGCCCAGCACGTCCACGCTGCCCGACGTCGGATGGTAGATGCCGGCGAGCACCCGCAGCAGCGTGGTCTTGCCGGCGCCATTGGCGCCGATGATGGCGACGCGATCGCCGGCACGGATGTCGAGGTTGACGTCATTCAACGCGGAGACGATGTGCGGGGTCGCCGTGGTCCGCCGCAGTGTCATCGCGTTGACGAACCGGCTGCGCAGCGAGCGGTCGCGGAACGACAGCACCGGAAACCTTACCGAGACGTTGCGAAGCGCGATATGAGCTGCGGGGGTCATATCTCGTGCCTCACAGCCAATACGCCACACGATGGCGGTATTTCGCGTAGCAGCCGAGGCCGATGACGGCCACGACGGTCGCATAGATGACCCCGAGGAGCCATTGCTCCGCATCGGTCGACTGCGACAGTAGCGGCCTGCGCACCAGATCGAGCAGCGTCGCGAACGGATTGGCGCGGATCAGCCAATAAAACGCGGTGCCGCGCGCGCTGTCTTCGGTCCAGATGATCGGCGTCAGGAAGAAGACGAATTGCAGGCCGCTGACGATCGCCGAGCCGATGTCACGAAACCGCGCGCAGAGCATACCGAGCGCGACCGAGCCACCCAGCAGCACAGTGAGCAGGATCGCGAAGCCCGGTACCGCGAGCAGCATGCTCCCATGCAGCGGCCACGGCATCAGGAGATAGAGCAGGACGACGATCACCAGATGATGCGCGAAGATGAGGACGTTGCGCGCCATCATCTGGAGCACGTGCACGATCAGCGGCGCCGGCACCGCCTTGATCAAATGGCCTGATGCCACGAAGATGTGGGAACCTTCCTGGAGCGTCGTCGCGATCAGCGTCCAGACGATCAGGCCGACGGCAAAGTGCGGCAGAAAGCTCGTGATGTCCTGTCTGAACAGTGCCGCATAGACCGTGCCGACGCTGGCAATGGTCGCCGCGAGCGTCAGTGTGATCCAGAGCGGGCCGATCACGGTACGCCGATAGCGCAGCGAAACGTCCATCAGGGCAAGCGTGCCCCAACGATCGAACCGCGCCGCCTGGGCAAGGATCTCCTTGGCTGCAAGCTGAATGCGACGGCCCCTTCGTTTCCGGCGTTCCGATCGTGCGAGAGCATAGCAGATAGCGGCCTATTGGCCGACGGTCTCTATCCGCCCGCCTCTCGCGGGACAATCGGCCGTACGGATGATCCGGACCGGAGTCAGGCTCGCTTGACCCGCCGGACACCGCGCCGGCGGTCCTTCACCGGCGGCTTTGGCGCCAATTCGGGCATCTCGGTCTGGACCTCGCGGTAGCGGGTTAACATCCGTTCAAAGCTGGCATTCAGCGTCTCGGCGATGTCCGGGCGCTTCTCCAGAGCGGAGAGGATCGTCGCCGCAGCCTCGATGGTCGACAGTCCGTCCTTCCGAGGCTCCTTGCGCAGGCGCCCGTACCGCGATGGGGTGGTCGGGTTCAGGATGACGCGCTGGCATTTCAGCATCCACGGGTTGCGCCACCACAGGGCCTTGGCTTGGCTCCAGGTGCCGTCGAGCAGCACCACACCTTCGAGCTTGCCGAGGCGCGCGCGCTGGTTGTCCGCGACCTCGCTCTTGCGGTTGAGAGCCAGGATTTCGCCCTCGGCCTCGAGATCGGTGGCGTGCGCCGAGCCGAGATAGAGCACCGCCCAGTGCGAGGCGTTCTCGATGGGTTGCCCCAGCGCTTTCGACAGGCTCGGCCAGGACAGGCCGACCCGCAGCGTGGCACCGGCGAAATGCTTCGCAAGCAGCCGCGCAGTGCCGAGCGCCCTGTCCTGCTCCTGCGGATGCTGAAGGATCAGGAGCGAGAGCCGGTTCTTGATGGGCGTGACGCTGTCGCAGATGCACAACGGCATCGGCTTCTGGCAGTGCGGGCATTCGGGGATCGGATCGGCCGGCGCGGCGGCGGTGGGGTTCGACATAGTCGCCGCTATACGCTCTGCACGGCGGTTCAACAACCCGCCTATTCCGCCGGCGCGGCCAGCGGGCGCGGTTCGGAGCGGCGGCGCAGGCGGTCGACCAGCAGGTAGATCACGGGCGTGGTGTAGAGCGTCAGGATCTGCGAGACGAACAGCCCGCCGATGATGGTGATGCCGAGCGGACGGCGGAGTTCCGTGCCGGGCCCGGTCGCGACCACCAGCGGAATGCCGGCGAACAGCGCCGCCATCGTCGTCATCAGGATCGGCCGGAAGCGCGCCTGGCAGGCCTCGAAGATCGCCTCCGCCGACGACAGGCCGCGCTGGCGCTCGGCATCGAGCGCGAAATCCACCATCATGATGCCATTCTTCTTGACGATGCCGATCAACAGGATGATGCCAACGAAGGCGATCACGGTCAGTGGCGTGTTGGTGAGCTGCAAGGCCAGCAGCGCGCCAAGTCCCGCCGAGGGTAGCGTCGAGATGATCGTGAGCGGATGGGCGAGGCTCTCGTAGAGCACGCCGAGCACGATATACATCGCCACCAGCGCGCCGAGGATCAGGAGCGGCTGGCGGCCGCTGGTCTTGGCGAAATCGCCAGCATTGCCATCAAAACTGCCGCGAATGCCTTCCGGCATGTGCAGCTCCTCGACCGCGCGCTGGATGTTCTGCGTTGCGGCCTGGATCTGCACATCCGGCAACAGGTTGAACGACACCGTGGTCGATGGGAACGACTGCGAATGATAGACCGCGAGCGCGGCGAGCCCGCGCGTCGCATGCACCACGGCCGACAGCGGCACCTGCGCGTCGCCCGCGCCGGCGACATAGATGCGATCGAGGTTGGAGGGGTCGACCTGGAATTTCGGGTCGATCTCCAGCACGGTCATGTACTGGTTGCGCTGGGTGTAGATGATCCCGATCTGCCGCTGCGAGAACGCGTTGTTGAGCGCGTTGTCGATATCCTGGACGCGGACGCCGAGTGCGGAGGCCTTCTGGCGGTCGATCGACAAGGTCAATTGAAGCCCGCCGGGATCGCGGTCGCTGGAGATGTCGGTGATGCCTTCGACGCTCTCCATGCGCTTGGCCACGATCGGCGCCCACTTTTGCAACAGGCCGAGGTCGGTGCTGGTCAGCGTGTATTGGTAGTCGGAATCGCTCTGCCGTCCGCCGGCGCGCACGTCCTGGGCGGCGAACATGAACAGGCGGATGCCGGGCACCGGGTATAACGCCCGCCTGAGACGGTCGATCACCACCTGGGTCGAGACGTGGTCGCGCTCCTCCGGCGGCTTCAGGCTGATGAACATGGTGCCGCGATTGGAGGTCGCGCCGCCCGGTCCGCCGCCGCTGCCGACGGTGGAGCCGATGCCGGCCACTGCCGGATCCTGCATCACGATGTCGGCGAGCCGCTGCTGCAGGCTCAGCATCGACTGGAACGAGATGTCGGCCGAGGCGCGCGTCGCCCCGATGACGAAGCCGGAATCGTCGGTCGGGAAATAGCCCTTAGGGATCTTGATGTAGAGCGTAATTGTTAGGCCGATGGTGGCGAAGAACACCAGCAGCGTCAGCAGCGGATATTCCAGCACGGTGCGCAAGGTGCGGGTGTAGAACGCGACGATGCGCGACAGCGAGCCCTCGATGATCCGGTCGAACAGGGTCGCCGTGCCAGACGTGGTCTGGCGGATGTAATGGGCGCAGATCATCGGCGTCACCGTCAGCGACACCAGGGTCGAGACCAGGATGGCGAAGGTCAATGTCAGGGAGAACTCGCGCAGCAGCCGGCCGACGACGCCATCCATGAAGATCAGCGGCGTGAAGGCCGCGATCAGCGACAGGCTGATCGACACGACGGTGAAGCCGATCTGCCGGGCGCCGTCCAATGCCGCCTGGAGCGGGCGCATGCCGTGCTCGAGATTGCGGTACATGTTCTCGATCATGACGATGGCGTCGTCGACCACGAAGCCAACGGAGATCGCCAGCGCCATGAGCGAAAGATTGTCGATCGAGAAGCCCGCGACCCACATGCCGGCGCAGGTTCCGGCCAGCGCCAGCGGCACCGAGATTCCGGCTGCGATCGTCGGCGTGAGCCGTCGCAGGAATACGAACACGACGACCATCACGAGAATGGCAGTCGCGAGCAAGGTCCACTGCATGTCGAGCACGCTGGCGCGGATCGTACTGGTGCGGTCGACCAAGGTGGAGATATCGACCCCGGCCGGGATCCACTGCTTCAGCGCGGGGATCAGCGCCTTCACCCGGTCGACGGTATCGATGACGTTGGCATCGCCCTGCTTGGTGATCTGGATCAGCACAGCCGGCTGCTTGTTGAACCAGGCGATGGAACGGGCGTTACGGACGGAGTCCTCGATGTCGGCAACATCGGAGAGCCGGACGAAATTGCCCTTCGCGCTCTTGATGACGATGTCGCGGAACTCTTTCGCCGTCCGCATCTGCTTGTTGAGCGACAGCGTCTCGCTCTGGCGCTCGCCGTTGAAGATGCCGACCGGACCGAGCGGGTTGGCGTTGATAATCGCAGTTCGCACGTCGTCGGTGGCGATGCCGGCATTGGACAGCGCGACAGGATTGAGCTGAATCCTGACCGCCGGCTGGTCGGCACCCGAGATCGTCACATTGCCCACCCCCGGCACCTGCGAGATGCGCTGCGCCAGCACGGTGTCGGCGACGTCGTAGACCGCGCTGGCGGACAGCGTCTTCGAGGTCAGCGCCAGCACGAAGACCGGCGCGCCTGCGGTGTTCGCCTTGCGGAAGCGCGGCAGCGTCGGCAAATCGCTCGGCAGGTCGACCAGCGACGCATTGATTGCCGCCTGCACGTCGCGGGCGGCTTTGTCGACGTTGCGGCCGATGTCGAACTGGAGCTGGATGCTGGTCGTGCCGAGTGACGAAGTCGAGGTGATCTGGCTGATGCCCGCGATCTCGCCGAGCCGCCGCTCCAGCGGCGAGGCAACCGTCGCGGCCATGACGGACGGGTCGGCGCCAGGACGGCTGGCCGAGACGAAGATGGCGGGAAAATCGATGTTCGGAACCGAGGCAACGGGGAGGAACTCGTAAGCCACGATACCCAGCAGGAACAACCCGATCGACAGCAGCGTGGTCGCGACCGGGCGGCGGATGAAGGGCTCCGAGATCGATGCCATCACTGCATCCCCTCGGTCGCGCCCGCGACGGGCGGACCGCCGGATTCGGCCGGCGGCAGCGCCTGCTCGAGGCGGCGGTTGATGCGGTCGAGGGCGAGATAGATCACCGGCGTGGTGTAGAGCGTGAGCAATTGGCTGAGCAGCAGGCCGCCGATAATGGAGATGCCGAGTGGGAAGCGCAGCTCGGCGCCGGTGCCGCTCTCGATCGCCAGCGGCAGCGCACCGAACAGGGCGGCCAGCGTCGTCATCATGATCGGACGGAAGCGCAGCAGACAAGCCTGTACGATCGCCTCGTTCGGCGACATCCCCTGCCCGCGCTCGGCCTCGAGCGCGAAGTCGATCATCATGATCGCGTTCTTCTTGACGATGCCCATCAACAGGATGATGCCGATCAGCCCGATCACCGAGAGATCCTGCCCGCACAGCATCAGCGCCAGGATCGCGCCGACGCCGGCGGACGGCAGCGTCGAGAGGATCGTGATCGGATGGATGTAGCTCTCGTAGAGCACGCCGAGCACGATATAGATCGTGATCACCGCGGCCAGCAGCAGCCAGGGCTGGCCGGCGAGTGCCTTGGCGAATTCGGCGGCGTCGCCGGCATAGACGCCGACGATGCTGTTGGGCATCTCGATCCGGGTCTCGATGGTCTTCACGGCCTCGACGGCATCGCCAAGCGCCGCGCCCGGCGCGAGGTTGAAGCTGAGCGAGATCGACGGGAATTGCGCCTGGTGCGAAATCGCGAGCGGCGCGGTGGTGCGCGTCAGCGTCGCCACGGCGGAGAGCGGCACCTGCGCGTTGGGCGCACCGGCGGTCGCGCTCGCCGCGCCCGGCAGATAAAGCTTCGACAGGATCGAGGGATCGCGCTGGTACATCGGCAGCGCTTCCAGCACCACGCGGTACTGGTTGGCCTGGCCGTAGATGGTCGAGATCTGGCGCTGCGCGAAGGCGTCGTTGAGCGTGTCGGTGATGCCCTGAAGGCTGACGCCGAGCTGGCCGGCGCGGGTGCGGTCGACCGTGAGCTGCGCCCGCAGACCGCCTTCCTGCGCTTCCGAGGAGACGTCGCGGAACAGCGGATCGCGCCGCATTTCGGCAACCAGCTTGCGCGCCCATTCCGACACCAAAGCGGCGTCGGTGCCGGTCAGCGTGTACTGGTATTGCGAACGGCTCGACTGGGTCGAGATCTGCACGTCCTGCACCGGCTGGAAATAGACGGTCATGCCGGGGATGGCGGCCACCCGCCCCTTCAGGCGGGTGATGACGACGCTGACATCGTCGCGCCGCTCGCCGCGAGGTTTCAGCGTCATGACAAGACGGCCGACATTGGTGGTCGGATTGACCGAGCCTGCACCGATCACCGAGACCACGCCGGTCACATCGGGATCGGCCTTGATGGCGTCGGCCGCCTCGGCCTGCCGCTTCTGCATCTCCGCAAACGAGACGTCGGGACCGGCTTCGGTCACCGCCGTGATCGAGGCGGTGTCCTGCAGCGGCAGGAAGCCCTTTGGCGCGACGACATAGAGCGCCAGGGTCGCGATCAGCGTGGCGAAAGTCACGACCAGTGTCGCGCGCTGGCGCTCCAGCACCCAGAGCAGCGTGCGGTGATAGAACCCGACGGTGCGGTCGATGAAGCGGCTGACCGCGGCAAGACCCGGCACTGCCAGCTCTTCATGGGCATGCTTCAGCAGGCGCGAGCACATCATCGGCGTCAGCGTCAGCGACACCACGGCGGAGGTCACGACCGCGATCGTCAGGGTCAGCGCGAATTCGCGGAACATGCGGCCCACAAGGCCCGACATGAACAACAGCGGGATGAACACCGCAATCAGCGATACCGTCAGCGAAATCACGGTGAAGCCGATCTCGCTGGCGCCCTTCAGCGAAGCCTCCATCGCGCTGTCGCCGTTTTCCATGTGGCGGACGATGTTCTCGATCATCACGATGGCGTCGTCCACGACGAAGCCGGTGCCGATGGTGAGCGCCATCAGCGACAGATTGTCGAGGCTGAAGCCGGCAAAATACATGATGCCGAAGCTCGTGATCAGCGACAGCGGCAGCGCCACGCCGGCGATCAGCGTGGCGCGTAGCGAACGCAGGAACAGCAGCACCACCAGCGTCACCAGCACGACGCTGAGGATCAGCGTGAACTGCACGTCGCGCACCGAGGCACGGATGGTGACGGTGCGGTCGGAGACGATGGTGAGGTTCACGCCGGCCGGAATAGCGCGCTGGACCTTTGGGATTTCCGCCCGGATCTGGCTGACGACGTCGATCACATTGGCGCCGGGCTGACGCTGGATGTCGATGATGACGGCGGGCGAGCCCTGGTACCAGCCGCCGGTGCGGTCGTTCTCGAGCCCATCGACGATCTGGGCGACGTCGGCGATCGTGACCGGCGAGCCGTTGCGGTAGGCGATGATGACAGGCTTGTAGGCGTCGGCGGCGGCGATCTGGTCGTTGGCGGCGATGATGTAGGATTGCTGCGCGCCGTCGAGCGAGCCTTTCGGCCCGGAGACGTTGGCACTGGCGATCGCGGTGCGCAGGTCTTCCATGGCTATGCCATAGGCGGCGAGCCGCGCGAGATCCGCCTGGATGCGGACGGCTGGCTTCAGTCCGCCGAGCACAGAGACGCGCCCGACGCCGGAAATCTGGCTCAGCCGCTGCGCCAGAAGCGTATCGGCGATGTCGCTCATCGCCCGCAACGAGATTGTGTCGGAGCGCAGCGCCAACGTCATCACCGGCGCATCGGCCGGGTTCACCTTGGCGTAGGTCGGCGGATAAGGCAGCGTCTTGGGCAGCACGCCGGCCGCCGCGTTGATCGCAGCCTGGACGTCCTGGGTGGCACCGTCGATGTCGCGGTTGAGATCGAACTGCAGCGAGATCTGGCTGACGCCGAACGAGCTCGTCGAGTTCATCGCCGACAGCGACGGGATCTGGCCGAGCTGCCGCTCCAAGGGCGCGGTGATCAGCGAGGCGATCACGTCGGGGCTCGCGCCGGGCAATTGCGTCGTCACCTGCACGGTCGGGAAATCGACCTGCGGCAGCGCGGACACCGGCAGCGCGAAATAGCCGAGCAGCCCGCCAATCAGAAGCGCGATGCCGAGCAATGAGGTCGCGATCGGACGGCGGATGAAGGGTTCGGAGACGCCCATGGGATGCGCCTGCCGCTCAGGCGGCTGTTGTCGGGATCATGGCTGCTTAGCTCCACTTCCCGATGCACCCGGACTTGACGGAGGCCCTGGTGCCGGTCCGGTCTGGCCCTTCTGGTCGCCTTCGCTGCTCTTGCGCTTGGCGCGGAACTCGCCGTCCTTGTCTTGTCCGTCCTTCTGGCCGTCTTTTGCGCCGTCCTTCTTTTGACCATCCGGCCCGCGCGAGCGCTTGCGGGGCGCGAGATCGGCCGACGGGGTCTGATCGTCGCGCCCGATGACCACCTTGGAGCCGTCGGACAGATTGGCAAAGCCCGTCGTGACGACCTTGTCGGTCGCCGACAGGCCACTGGCGATGACGGCGTCATGCTCGTTCTGCTGCGTCACCGTCACCGGCTTGGCCGAGACGATGTTATCCTCGCCGATGACATAGCTGAAGGTGCCGATCGGTCCGCGCTGCACGGCCGAGGTCGGCACCACCAGTGCCTGGGTCAGGGTCTCGACCTTGAGGCGGACATTGACGAACTGGCCCGGCCAGAGCTGGTAATTGGCGTTGGGGAATTCGGCCTTGAGCCTGAGCGTGCCGGTGGTCTGGTCGACCTGGTTGTCGATGCCGGTGAGCTTTCCGGTGTCGATCACTGTGAGGCCATCATTGCCGAACACGTCGACCGCGAGCGCGCCCTTCGACGCGGCGGCATTGACCCGCATGATCTGCTGCTGGGGCAAGCTGAACCACACCGCGATCGGCTGCAATTGCGTGATCACCACGAGGCCGGTGGTGTCGGAGGCGTGGATGATGTTGCCTTGATCGACCTGGCGCAGGCCGGCGCGGCCCGAGATCGGCGCCACGATCTTGGTGTAGCTCAGCGTCGCCGCCGCATTGTCGATCGCGGCCTGATCGGCCTTGACCAGCGCCTCGGTCTGCGCGACCAGCGCGCGCTGGGTGTCGGCCTGCTGCTTGGATCCGGCGTTGGACGCGGCGAGCTGCTCGTAGCGCGTGAGGTCGATACGCTGGTTGGCGAGCTGGGCCTGGTCCTGCGCCTTCTTGGCGACCGCCTGATCGTACGTCGCCTGATAGAGCGCCGGGTCGATCTCGCCGACCACGTCGCCTTTCTTGACGTCCTGTCCCTCGGTGAAATTGACCGCGATCAGCTTGCCGTCGACCTGCGAGCGGACGGTCACGGTGTTGAGCGCGCGGATCGCACCGACGCCGTCGAGATAGACGGGAACGTCCTGGATGCGGGGCGTCGCCGCCAGCACCGGCACCGGCAGATCCGGCCGTTGATTGCGGCCGTTCGCCTGCTGCGGCTGCTGGTGCCAGGTGGTCCAGCCGTAGTAGCCGAGCCCGCCGAGGATCGCCAGCGTGATCAGGGTCATGACGAAGCCGCGCCCGCGCGACTTCTTCGCCGTTCCCTCCTTCACGCCTTGCTTGGTATCCGGCTTAAAGAGCATTGACCGGTTTCTCCATCCTCGGCTCCCAGCCGCCGCCGAGCGCCTGATACAGGCTGACGATAGCAAGAAGGCGGGCAAGTTGCGCCTGCGACAGCGCGTCTTCCGCCTGGAACAGGGTCAGTTGCGTATTGAGCACGGTGACGATGTCGGCCGTGCCCGCGCGCAACTGCTGCTCGGAGAGATCGAATGCGCGGCGGGAGGCGTTGAGGACGTCACGCTGCAATTGCAGCCTGATCGTGGTCTGCTTGATCGAGAACAGCGCGTTGTCGACATCGGCAAAGGACTGGATGATGGTCTTGCGGTAAGTCTGGAGCAATTCGTCCTGCCGCGCCTTGGCAAATTCGAAATTGCCGAGGATCTTGCCACCGTCGAAGATCGGCTGCGTCGCGCTGCCGACGAGCTGGAAGAACGCCGCATGCGGCTGGAACAGCGAGACCAGGGCCGAGCTTTGATAGCCGCCATTGCCGGTGAGCTGGATGGTCGGAAAGAACTGCGCGCGGGCATTGCCGACGTTCGCTGTCGCGGAGGCGAGCTGGGCCTCCTGCCTGCGGATGTCGGGCCGTTGCGTCAGGAGCTCCGACGGCAGTCCCGGCGTCACGCGCGGAATCGCGATCCGGTTCAGCGAGCCGCCGAGCACGCGCACGCTCTCCGGCGGCCGCGACACCAGGACTGCAAGCGCATTGACGTTCTGGTCGAGCGTCTGGCGCAGCGGCGGCACCAGTGCCTTCTGGTTTGCGAGCACGCTCTCCTGCTGGGCGACGTCGAGGTCGGTGCCGGTGCCGGCCTTGCGCCGTTCCCTGACGGCATCGAGGATGCGTTGCGCGCTCGCGATGTTGCGCTGTGAGGTCCTGATGCGATCCTGCGAGGCCAGCACCTGGAAATAGGCGTTAGCGACGCCTGCAAGCGTGGTCAGCGCAACGACGTCGCGATCGAAGCGGTTGGCATTTGCCGTCTCTTCCGCCGTTTGCAGGGCGTCGCGATTTTGGCCCCAGAAATCGAGCTGGTAGCTCGCGCTCAGCGAAGCCTGGTAGTTGACGACCTCACGGCCGCCATTGGTTAGCCCCGAGGCGGAGGAACCGGAGGTGCGCGAATAGGCCTCCTGCCCGGTGCCGGACAGGCTCGGCAGCAGCGCCGCACCCGCCTGCCGCGCCTGAGCGTCGGCCTCGACGATGCGCGAAACGGCGGCGGCGATGTCGAGGTTGACGGTGTGCGCCTCTTCCATCAGCTGTGTCAGCTCCGCGGAGCGGAAGCTGCGCCACCAATCCAGCGACGGCGGCGCATCGGCCTTCCCGGCATATTTGTATTGCGTGGGAACGTCGAGCGCGGGATCAGGAAGATCCTGCGTCAGCACGCAGGCGCCCGAACCGGCGGCGAGGCAAGCGACCGCAAGCCAGCGCGCCGCACGTCGCGTCCGGGACGTCGCGCCTGGTGACCGCCGCACGGCGATCGCCGGAACACGTTGTGTCACATCCACCCCCCGCCGGGCAGATCGAACCGCCGCCGCGCGGCCGGATTAGCCGATTCGCAGCGCGGTCGTCGGGGGGCTTTGGACAACTCGTTCACAAGTGATGCTTTCGGCGAAATTGTGCGCCTCATACTAGCCGGACGCGGAACCGCGGGACAGTCCCGCAGTTGCGATGTGCCCCCCAAAGCGCGACGATCTTAGAGCTGAGAAAATACAAAAGGGTGCTGTCCTGCAGGTGTTTCTTGAATTTCAGGGCCGTTCCTGAGTGCGTTCGAGCTTACCAAGATTTCATGTGATACTGCCGCCACACCGACGCCAACCCCCTCCAATCCGCCTGCACCGCTCGCGATGCGGCTTCAGTCCGGCCGCGAAACCGGGCCTGGCCACTTTCGCGAGGTTGTCCATTATCGGAAAACGAATAAGCGTTCGTCGTGCCGATATCTTGACCGCCTCCCGCGTACTATCCGCACTCTTCGACGGCGACGGCTGACATCCAATGGAGGGTGCGCTGGCGACGACCCTTATCTTCCATGTTTTGGCAGAAGCCGGCCACATCCTCCTACCGATATCCCGCGGCGTAGCACAGCAGCAGCGGCGATCTCTCCTTCCAAATTTTCACTGCTTACGGGGATTTTCGCGGGTTTCGCCGCAGCGCAAAAGCCTTCCCCTTTGGCATTTCAAGCACTAGGTTCTGGCCAACCTAATCAACCCCTTGCCAGTGATTTCCCCTGACATGACCATCAAAAACGACGTTGTCGAAGCCATCGGCAACACCCCGCTGATCAAGCTCAAGCGCGCTTCCGAACTGACCGGCTGCACCATCCTGGGCAAGGCCGAATTCATGAATCCCGGCCAGTCGGTGAAGGATCGCGCCGGCAAATGGATGATCCTCGAGGCCGAGAAGCGCGGCCAGCTCAAGCCCGGCGGTCTCGTCGTGGAATCGACCGCCGGCAATACCGGCATCGGTCTTGCGGTCGTGGCCAGCGCCCGCAGCTACCGCACGCTGATCGTGATCCCGGAGACGCAGAGCCAGGAGAAGAAGGATTTTCTGAAGCTGTGCGGCGCCGAGCTGCTGGAATCGCCGGCCCTGCCCTATTCCAATCCGAACAATTACCAGCATGTCGGCCGCCGTCTTGCCGACGAGCTGCGCAAGACGGAGCCGAACGGCGTGCTGTTCGCCGACCAGTGGAACAACCTCGACAATGCGAAGGCGCATTACGAGTCCACAGGTCCCGAGATCTGGGAGCAGACCGGCGGCAAGATCGACGGCTTCGTCTGCTCCGTCGGCAGCGGCGGCACGCTGGCCGGCACCAGCCGCTTCCTGAAAGAGAAGAGCAAGGACGTCAGGATCGCCTGCGCCGACCCGCACGGCGCCGGCATGTATGAATATTTCAGAACGGGCGATGCCAAGGCGACGCCGGGCGGCTCGATCACCGAGGGCATCGGCCTCAACCGGGCGACCGCAATCGTCGAGAGCGCAAAGGTCGATGACGCCTATCTCATTCCCGATGCGGAAGCAGTCACGGTGATCTACGAACTGCTCCAGCACGAAGGCCTGTGCCTCGGCGGCTCGACCGGCATCAACGTTGCCGGCGCGATGCGTCTCGCAAAACAGCTCGGGCCCGGCAAGACGATCGTCACCGTGCTTTGCGATTCCGGCAGCCGTTACCAGTCGAAGCTGTTCAATGCGGACTTCATGCGCGCCAAGAGCCTTCCTGTGCCTGAATGGCTGGAGAAGCGCAGCAACATCAAGCTGCCGTTCGTCTAGAACGTTCCGGAAGCCGGCCGTCTAGCTCCAGTTCGAGCGAGACGATCCCTGCGACACCCGCGCGAGGCGCTCGTTCGATAGCGAAGGCTTGTTCGCGCGTGTGCGCGGCGGGAGGGGAGCGCCGTAGGAGCCCTCGCTGTCGCCGCTCGGCCAGAACATGAGCGCGAGCATCAGCGCGAGGTTGACGAGCGCGCCGACCGCCGTTGCCTGGTGCTCCTCCCCGATCGCCCAGGCCGGAAACCGGCCCGCGACGACATGGTCGACGATCATGAGCGCGAACCAGGCAGGCACCACGCAGACCGGATCCCAGCCGATGTCGCGGATGCGCATCGATTGCAGCGTGAGGGTCGCAACTCCGAAGAACACGATCGCGGCGATCATCGCCCAGCTCTTGGTGAGGTCTTCGGGTCGGATCGCGCCGGGCGAGGTGTTGTTCAGCACGGCCATTGCGATTGCAAAGCAGATCGCCGTCATCACGATCGCAAGCGCGACCGTCGCGAGGAAGAAATGCAATCGCCCGAGCCGGGCGTTCAAGCCGAAGACGAAACCGAGCATTGGCGCACCCTTTTGGCGCCACATGCCCAGAGATAGCTTTCGGAGCCATGAACCGGCACGGTCGCGCAGCGCCGCATGGTTTCCGGAGGACTAAGGTGGCCGGCGCAATTCGAGGCTACGCCCCAACCGGCAGGGTCAGGCCCTCGCTGCCTTCGACAGCCGCGGCACAATAGTCGCGCCAGAACTGGCGATAGCCCGCTTCGACCTCGCGCGTGTAGATTTCGACATTGCCGGCGGGAGACGCTGCGATCCGGGCCGGCAAGTCGCTGCGCAACCTCGCCAGATACGCCGGCTGCGCCGCATATTTGCAGGCGATCGCGGCATAGCCCTCGTCGTCCTCGGCGACCCAGTCGTCGAGACCGACCGCAGCCACGATCGAACCACCGGCACGCGACGAGGCGCCGTTGCCAAGCTTGGCCACGACCGGAACGCCCGCATAGAGCGATTCCCAGGTGCTGACGCCGCCGTTTTGCGGGAATGTATCGAGCGATATATCGACGTTCGCAAACGCCCTCAGGTGCTCGGGGCGCGGCGACGAGCCCAGGCAGGTGACATTCTCCTCGGCAACGCCCTGTGCCACGAACCGCGCGACCAAATTGTCGCGCAGTATGGGATCGTCAAGCAGAGTATGCTTGATGATGATCTTCGAACCCGTCACCTCGCGCATCACTTTCGACCACACCTCGATGGCCTCGTCTGAGATCTTGTAGATGCGGTTGAACACGCCGAAGGTGACATGGCCGTTGCGGAGCATGGGCGGCTCCGATGCAGGTAGATCCAAAATGGGATCGATCGTGATCAGGCACGGCAGGTCGTAGACCTTTTCAGCCAGCAGATGGCGTGCCGATTGCGGAATGAAGACGGGATCCGCGAGCACGTAGTCCATGGTCTGAAGGCCCGTGCCCGTGGCGTGACCAAACCCGGAGACTTGGATCGGGGCCGGCTTGCGGGCGAAGACATGGAGCCTGTTGCCGGTCGTGTGCCCGGATACGTCGATCAGGATATCGACCTTGTCGGCCTGGATGCGATCGGCCAACTCGTCATCCGACATCTGCCAGGCGTCGACCCAGACATCCGCCGAGGACCTAAATGCGGCGGTCATCTCATCTCTTACCGGCGAGCACGAATAGCAGACGATCTCAAACCTGGCGTGATCATGATGGCGCAGCACCGGCAACAGAGCGAACGCCGCCGAGTGATGCCAAAACTCGGCAGCAACATAGCCGACCGCGATCCGCCTGTCGGGATCAAGCTGCCGGGGGGCAAGAGTCCTTCGCGGCAACTTCGAGCCGATCGCGTCCCACCACTGCTTTCGTGCGGCCTGCTGAACCGCGAAATCGGCCTCGGAGAGATAGTCGAGGAAGAAGATCTTCCGGCCGATCAAGGATGCATCCGGCACAATGGCCAGCGCCGCATCGAGAAGCTCGATCGCCGATGCGATCTCTCCCTGATTTGCAAAACAAGCGCTCAGCAGCGCCATCGCGATCGCTGAGCGTGGATATTCCTCCAGCAACATGGTGCAGGCTAAAATCGCTTGCGCCGTGTTTCCCATGGCGAGCGCGACTTGTGCCTTCCCCTGCAAGGCCACCTCGAGCTTGGGCGCAAGCGCAAGGGCCGCGTCGAAATCCGCCGCCGCCTGTTCCAACCTCGACGTCTCAAGATTGAGCCGTCCACGGTTCGCCAGGATTTTCGCCGAGCCTGGCCTGATCGCGAGCGCCGCCTCCAGCGCGCCTTTGGCCTCGTCGAAGTTTTTGAGCTCGATATTGACCAAACCTTTGCCGACGAGCGCCTCGACGTTTCGCGGCTGAAACAACAGTGCGCGCTCGAAGCTCTGTTTGGCGCGATCAAGCTGGCGCAGCGCGACCTCTGCCAGGCCGCGATTGCAAAGCGCATCGGCATGATCGGGCTTCAGCCCGATCGCGCGATCGTACAGTTCGATAGCCTGCTCGACGCGGTTTAGATGCAACAAGGTATTGCCGAGATTGGCCAAGGCCATCGGGAAGCTGGGCTTCAACGCGATGGCTCTCTCCAGGGACGTACGCGCGTCCTCATATTCCCCAAGTGCGAAATGCGTGGCTCCCAAATCGGAAAAAGCCTGTGCCGAGCGTGGGTCGACCGTCACGACATATTTGAGGGCCTGTTTCGCTGCCTCGAAGTGTCGGCTCGCGAACGCGCCCAAGCCAAGCAGGTGCAAGGCGCCGAAATGCTCCGGAAGTTCATTCAGGATCTGGCGGCAGAGCGCCTCGGTCTCCGCATACCGGCCCTGGCCATAGGCCGCATTCGCGGTCGAAATGATCGCGTCCGCCTGCTTCTTCAATTTCTTCTGCAATCGCGCGTTCTGGAACGCGCGCGCGCCGGCGCCGCTGCTCTGCAAGGATTCTCTCCGGAGGATGCCCGAGACGATTCTAGCTGATTCGCGGCCAGAGCCGCCGGTTTAGGCGGCCCGGCAATCCCCCGGAAGATGCCGGTGCCCAACCCGGGCCTCGCCTACGCAACGTCAGCGTTATCCGCGGCGGCGGCACAATAGTCGCGCCAGAACTTTCGGTAACCCGCCTCGAGCTCCCGCGTGTAGGTCTCGACATTGCCGGCGGGCGAAGCCGCGATCCGGGCCGGCAATTCCGTGCGCAATTTCGCCAGATAATCGGGCTGTGACGCAAACCTGCGAGCAATCTCGACATAGCCATTGTCATCTTCGGCCACCCAGTCGCCGAGGCCGACGGCAGTCACGATAGAGGCGCCGGCACGCGAGGAGGCCCCGATGCCGAGCTTGGCCACGACGGGAACGCCCTTGTAGAGAGATTCCCAGGTGCTGATGCCGCCATTTTGCGGGAACGTGTCGAGGGACATATCGACCTGGGCGAAAGCCGCCAGATGGTCGTCGCGCGAGGTGGTGCCGAGGCAGGTGATGTTCTCCTCGACAACGCCCTGCGCGAGGAAACGCGCGACCAGACTATCGCGCAGCAGGGGATCATCGAGCAGACCATGCTTGAGGACCATCTTCGATCCCGGCAACTCCCGCATGATGCGCGACCACACACGGATCGCATCATCCGATATTTTGTAGATGCGGTTGAACACGCCAAAGGTGACGTAGCCGTTGCGGAGCATCGGCAGCTCCGAAGGCGCCAGATCCGAGACAGGCTCCATGGTGATCAGACACGGCAGATCGTAGATTTTCTCGGCAAACAGATGCCGAACCGACGGCGGAATGAAAATGGGATCCGCGAGCACGTAGTCCATAATCGGCATGCCTGTGCCCGTCGCGTGTCCGAAGCCAGTGGCCTGGATCGGGGCCGGCTTACGCGCAAAACACTGCAGCCTGTTACCGGTCGTGTGGCCCGAAACGTCGATCAGGATGTCGACATTGTCGGCCTGGATACGATCGGCGAGTTCGTCGTCCGAAAGCCCCCAGGCATCGACCCAGACGTCGGCCAATGATTTGAACATGGCGGTGTACTCGTCCGCGCCCGGCCATGAGTAGTAGCAGATGATTTCAAATTTAGTGTGATCATGATGGCGCAGCACTGGCAGCAGCGTGAGCCCCGCGGAGTGCTGCCGGAATTCGGCAGCGACATAGCCGACCACGATCCGCTTTTCCGGGTCCAGCGGCCGCTTCGGCAACTCCCTTCGCGGCTGCTTGGAGCCGATCTGGTCCCACCAGGATTTTCGCACCGCCTGCTGGACCACGAAATCGGCCTCGGCGCGGTAGTCCTCCAGGAAGATCTTTCCTCTGATCGCATCCCCATAGTCCGGCCGGACTGCCAGCGCGCGATCGAGATACTCGATCGCTGCGTCCATGTCCCCCTGGTTCGAATAAGAGAAGCCCATCAGCGCCAGCCCCACCTCGGAGCGCGGATTTTGCTCGATCAGGGCCGTTGCGGCTGCCATCGCCTGCGCGGTCTTTCCCATGACGAGGCAGGCCTGGGCCTTGCCGCGTAGCGCCAGCTCGAGCTTGGGCGAGATCGCAAGCGCCGCCTCGAAATCCGCAAGCGCGGGCTCCAGGCGCTGCAACTCGTAACTGAGCCGCCCGCGTTGGGCCACGATCCTCGGCGAGCCGGGCTTGATCGCCAGCGCCATGGCAAATTTGGCGGCCGCCTCGTCGTGGTGCCGCAGCTCCATGCTGACCATGCCGCTGCCGACGATAGCCTCGGCGTGACGGGGCTGAAACAGCAGGGCGCGGTCGAAGCTTTCCTTGGCGCGCATGATCTGTCCAAGCACAATCTCGACCATACCGCGATTGCAGAACGCGTCGGCATAATCCGGCTTGATCTTGATGGCGCGCTCATGCAGCTCGAGCGCCTGTTCGTACTGCCCCAGATGCATCAGCGTGTTGCCGAGGTTGGTCAGCGCGACCGCAAAATTCGGCTTTAGCGCGATGGCCCTCTCCTGGCACCGCCGCGCCTCCTCGTAATTGCCGAGATCGAAATGCACGGTCGCGAGGTTGTTATGGGCATCGTGCAGGCGCGGATCGAGCACAATCACGCGCTTGAGCAGCTGTTGCGCCTCCTCCAGGCGCCGGCCGTCATGCGCGCACATGCCGAGCAGGTGCAGAGCGTCGACATGATCGGGCAGCGCTTTAAGGATCTCCCGGCAGAGTGCTTCAGTCTCAGCATATCGGCCCTGGCCATAGGCGGTAGCCGCGGCGGAGAGGACGGCGTCCGCCTGCTTCATCAATTTCTTCTGCAATCGCGCGTTCTGGAATGCGCGCGCGCCGCCGCTGCTCTGCAAGGTGTCTCTCCGGAAGATGGCCCGGGGCAGAGTCTAACTGATTCGCAAGCCCGACCTGCCGGTCAGCTGGCACGGTGACACCCCCGGGATTTCCCGGGGCTCAGCGGCCCGGCGCTGCCGGTCCCCTACGCAACCTCGCTGCCTTCGACAGCCGCGGGACAATAGTCGCGCCAGAACTGGCGATAGCCCGCTTCGACCTCGCGCGTGTAGATTTCGACATTGCCGGCGGGGGACGCTGCGATCCGGGCCGGCAAGTCGCTGCGCAACCTCGCCAGATACGCCGGCTGCGCCGCATATTTGCAGGCGATCGCGGCATAGCCCTCGTCGTCCTCGGCGACCCAGTCGTCGAGACCGACCGCAGCCACGATCGAACCACCGGCACGCGACGAGGCGCCGTTGCCAAGCTTGGCCACGACCGGAACGCCCGCATAGAGCGATTCCCAGGTGCTGACGCCGCCGTTTTGCGGGAATGTATCGAGCGATATATCGACGTTCGCAAACGCCCTCAGGTGCTCGGGGCGCGGCGACGAGCCCAGGCAGGTGACATTCTCCTCGGCAACGCCCTGTGCCACGAACCGCGCGACCAAATTGTCGCGCAGTATGGGATCGTCAAGCAGAGTATGCTTGATGATGATCTTCGAACCCGTCACCTCGCGCATCACTTTCGACCACACCTCGATGGCCTCGTCTGAGATCTTGTAGATGCGGTTGAACACGCCGAAGGTGACATGGCCGTTGCGGAGCATGGGCGGCTCCGATGCAGGTAGATCCAAAATGGGATCGATCGTGATCAGGCACGGCAGGTCGTAGACCTTTTCAGCCAGCAGATGGCGTGCCGATTGCGGAATGAAGACGGGATCCGCGAGCACGTAGTCCATGGTCTGAAGGCCCGTGCCCGTGGCGTGACCAAACCCGGAGACTTGGATCGGGGCCGGCTTGCGGGCGAAGACATGGAGCCTGTTGCCGGTCGTGTGCCCGGATACGTCGATCAGGATATCGACCTTGTCGGCCTGGATGCGATCGGCCAACTCGTCATCCGACATCTGCCAGGCGTCGACCCAGACATCCGCCGAGGACCTAAATGCGGCGGTCATCTCATCTCTTACCGGCGAGCACGAATAGCAGACGATCTCGAACCTGGCGTGATCATGATGGCGCAGCACCGGCAACAGAGCGAACGCTGCCGAGTGGTTCCTGAATTCGGAAGCGACATATCCGATCAAAATCCGCTTGTCCGGATCAAGCGTGCGGGGCGCCAACGCCCTTTGCGCCAATTTGGCGCCGATCGCGTCCCACCATTGTTTTCGCGCAGCCTGCTGAACCGAAAAATCGGCCTCCGGGAGATAGTCCAGGAAGAATATCTTGCGCCCGATCAAGTCCGCATAATCAGGCGCCATTGCCAGCCCGGCGTCGAGATGTTCGAGCGCCGTCGCGATGTCTCTCTGGCTCGCATAGCAGGAAGCAAGGAGCGCAATTCCGATGTCGGACCGCGGATTTTCCTCCAGCAAGGTCTCGACGGCCGCAATCGCCTCGGCCGTGTTGCCCTTGACAAGGTTGACTTGCGCCTTTCCCTGCAAGGCCACTTCGAGCCTCGGCGAAAGCGCCAGCGCCGCATCAAAGTCCGCGAGCGCCTGCTCCAGCCGCAACAGATCGAGATTGAGCCGTCCGCGCTGCGCCAGAATCTTCGGCGAATCCGGCTTGATCGCGAGCCCTGCCGCGATCGCCGCGGCCGCCTCTTCGTAGTGCCGGAGCTCGATGCATACCATGCCCCTGCCTGCGATCGCTTCCGCGTGACGCGGTTGAAACGCGAGGGCGCGATCGAAACTGTAGTTGGCGCGCTGGGACTGGCCTTCGATCAGCTCCGCCATGCCCCGATTGCAAAATGCATCGGCATAGTCCGGCTTCAGCCTGATAGCGCGATCGTGCAGCTCGATAGCCTGCTCGGCGAGGCCCATGTGCAGCAGCGTATTGCCGAGATTGGTCAAGGCGATCGGAGAATTCGGCTTCAGCGCAACGGCCTTCTCCTGGCATGCGCGAGCCTCCTGAAACTTCTGGAGGGTGAAATACACCGCCCCGAGATTACCATGGGCATCGGGCGAACGCGGATCGAGCACGGTCGCGCGCTCGAGCAGTTGTTGCGCCTCATCGAGCCGCCCGCCATCATACGCGCGCAGACCGAGCAAGTGCGCGGCGTCGAAATGATCCGGAACCTCCGTCAAAATCCGGCGGCAGAGTGTCTCGACCTCCGCGTATCTGCCCTGGCCGAGTGCCTGAACCGCGGCGGACATGAGTGCGTCCGCCTGCTTCTTCAATTTCTTTTGCAATCGCGCGTTCTGGAATGCGCGCGCGCCGGCGCTGCTCTGCAAAGTCTCTCTCCGGAGGATGGCCCGAAAAGAGCTTGGCCGATTCGCATGGTGCCAAGCTGGCGGGCCGGTTAGACCCGCGACGCCACCGGATTGCAGGTGCTCAGCGCAGGATCTGGCTCAGGAACAGTTTTGTTCGGGCGTGCTGTGGGGCCGCGAAGAACTCGTTGGGCGTGTTGGCTTCGATGATCTGGCCCGCGTCCATGAACACCACGCGGTTGGCGACCTCGCGGGCAAAGCCCATCTCGTGGGTGACCACCAGCATGGTCATGCCCTCCTCGGCAAGGTCGACCATGGTGTCCAGCACCTCCTTGACCATTTCGGGGTCGAGCGCCGAGGTCGGCTCGTCGAACAGCATCACCTTCGGGTTCATCGTCAGCGCGCGGGCGATCGCGACGCGCTGCTGCTGACCGCCGGACATCTGTCCCGGAAACTTGTTGGCCTGGTGCGGGATCTTGACCCGCTCCAGAAACTTCATCGCCGCAGCCTCGGCGTCCTTCTTGGGGATGTTGCGCACCCAGATCGGCGCCAGCGTGCAATTGTCCAGCACGGACAGGTGCGGAAACAGGTTGAAGCTCTGGAACACCATGCCGACTTCGCGCCGCACCGCATCGACGTGCTTGAGGTTCGGCCCGAGCTCGATGCCGTCAACGACGATCTCGCCTTCCTGAAACTCCTCGAGCGCGTTGATACAGCGGATCAGCGTCGACTTGCCCGAGCCGGAGGGGCCGCAGATCACGATGCGCTCGCCCTTCTCGACCGTAAGGTCGATGTCGCGCAGCACGTGAAACTCGCCGTACCATTTGTTCAGGCCGGAAATCTTGACGATGGGGTCGGACATGGTGACCTCGATCAGTTGCGGCGGTGAGCGTTGAGGCGGTGCTCAACGAAGAGCGAGTAGCGTGACATTCCAAAGCAGAAGATGAAGTAGATGATCCCGGCGAAGGCGAACCCTGTGAAAGCGGTCGATGGCGACGACCATTTCGGATCCGAGAACGACGCCCGCAGCGAGCCGAGGAGATCGAACAGCGCCACGATCGAGACCAGCGAAGTGTCCTTGAACAGCGAGATGAAGCTGTTGACGAGGTTCGGAATGACGTGGCGTAGCGCCTGCGGCAGCACGATCAGCGAGGTCGTCTTCCACCAGGACAGCCCCAATGCCGCGGCCGCCTCGCCCTGCCCGCGCGGGATCGCAGCCAGCCCGCCGCGGACGTTCTCGGCCTGATAGGCGCCCGTGAACAGAGAGATTCCAATCAGCGCACGCACGAGACCATCGACCGTGAAATTGCCCGGCAGAAACAGCGGCAGCATGTAGGTGGCAAAGAACAGCACGGTGATCAGCGGCACGCCGCGCCAGAACTCGATGAAGGCGATCGAGAAGATCCGGATCAACGGAATGGTCGAGCGGCGGCCAAGCGCCAGCGCAATGCCGATCGGCAGCGAGGTGACGATGCCGGTGACGGAGACCACCAGCGTCACCAGAAGTCCGCCCCACAGGTTCGTCTGCACGATCGGCAGTCCGCCGTGATCAAGCCCCATCAGCTTGATCACGATTGCGATGGCGGCGAAGGTGACGATGCTGGATGTGAGGGCCCGCCCCCCGGTGCGGAGGCCGCCGCCGAGAACGAAGGCGATCAGTGAGACGATCGCGGCAGTGATGGCGAAATCGGCCCAGACCGACTGGCCTGTCCCCTGCAACTGGTCACGCAGCCAGGTCAGCGGAAAGATCAGCCAGTAGATCGCGGTACCCACGAGCACGATGACATTGCCGACGACCCACAACAGCGGTGCGGCAGAGGAGGTCTTGCCGAGACCGAGCAGAGCCTGCCCAGCGCCGATGATGCTGTCGTCGAACAATTGCAGCAGGTCAGCGGTCCAGCTCAGGCCAAATCCCTTGATGCCGCCGCCATGCAGCAGAAAGAATGCGACCACCGGAAACGCAAGGAAGAACAGGCCAGCGTTCAATCCTTTCGACGGCAGTCGCGGAATGAGCAACGGCACCAACAGGACTACTGACAACACGAGCGTGAGGTTGACCCGCCAGCGTTCGGCTTCGGGGTAGAAGCCGTAGATCAGTTGCGGCAGCTTGGCCTGGATGTAGGGCCAGCAGGCGCCGACCGTAAAGCCGGCGTTCTCGGCGAGGCAGGCCGTGCGATCCTTGCCGGTCCAGACTGCATCGACCATCAGGAATTTGACGGAAGGAATGATGGTGAACCAGAGCAGCAAGGCGCCGACGATCGTGAGCAGGATGTTGGTCGGCGAGTTGAACAGGCGCGTCCGCACCAGGCCGACGAAGCCCGTGGTCTTCACCGGCGCGGGACGCTCATCCAGAAGATCCCGGCGAACGAAACTGGACGAGGTGATATCGCTCATGCGCCGAGACTCCGGCTGACGCGCCAACCGTAGACGCTCATGACGGCGCTGGTGATCAGCGAGATCAGGAGATACACGCCCATCGTCATGGCGATGATCTCGATGGCCTGCCCGGTCTGGCTCAGCGACGTGCCGGCGAACACGGAGACGAGGTCGGGATAGCCGATCGCGACGGCCAGCGACGAATTCTTGGTGAGATTGAGGTACTGGTTGGTCAGCGGCGGAACGATGACACGCATCGCCTGCGGCACGACGACCAGGCGGAGCGTCGTGCCGCGGCTCAGGCCCAGCGACGATCCCGCCTCCATCTGTCCGCTGTGGACGGAGAGGATGCCCGCGCGCACGATCTCGGCAATGAAGGCGGCCGTATAGGTCGACAAGGCCAACGTGAGCGCCACGAACTCCGGGATGATCCGCGAGCCACCGGCGAAATTGAAACCCTTGAGCTGCGGCAGCTCGAAGCTGAAGGGCAGACCCGCTACCAGCATGGTGACGAGCGGCAGTCCGAACAGCAGGCCCAGCACATAGGGCCAGATCCGGATCACCTGACCCCGCTGGAACAGCGCCCGGCGCGCACGGATGCGCAACGCCACCGAAGCCACAATGCCGAGCGCCAGCACCACAAGAAAGGCCTCGAAGCCGCTCTCGCCGATCGGGCGGGGAATGACGAGACCGCGATTGCTGACGAAAGCTATGCCGAGCAGCGAAATGCTCTGTCGTGGATTGGGCAAGGCCGCGAGCACCGCCAGGTACCAGAACAGGATCTGGAATAGCAGCGGCAAATTGCGGATGATCTCGACATAGATTTCGCCAATGCGCGCGAGCAGCCAGTTGGGCGACAGCCGGCACAGCGCGACGATGAAGCCGATCAAGGTGGCGAACACAATGCCCACCACCGAGACCACGAGCGTGTTGAGGAGCCCGACCAGGAATACGCGCAGGAACGTGTCCGAGCCGGTATACGAGATCAGCGTCTGATTGACGTCGAAACCGGCGTTGTTCGCGAGGAAGCCGAAGCCGGCGGCAATATGCTGGTTCTCGAGGTTGGCGCGGGCGTTGGAGACGATTTCATAGGCAATCCAGCCCAGGATCGCAGCGAAGGCAAACTGGACGGCGATGCCGTTCCAGCCTGTCTTGCCCCCCAGCACGCGCCTGATCTTCAGCGCGATCTGGGGCGGGGGTTTGCGAGCCTCGATGCTCATCGCCGCGAGCGCGGGTCAGGCGGGATCAGCGGATCGGCGGGGCGTATTGGAGACCGCCCTTGTTCCAGAGATTGTTGAGACCCCGATTGATACCGAGCGGCGAGCCTGCGCCGACATTGCGATCGAACACTTCGCCGTAATTGCCGACGGCCTTCACGATGCGCACCACCCAATCCTTGCTTATGCCGAGCTGTTCACCGAAATTGCCATCGGTACCCAGAACGCGCTTCAGTTCAGGATTTTCCCCTTTCGCCTTTTCGTCGACGTTTTTCGCGGTCACGCCGAGCTCTTCGGCGGTGATCATGGCAAACAGCGTCCATTTCACGATGTCGAACCATTGGTCGTCGCCGTGGCGCACCATCGGACCGAGCGGCTCCTTCGAGATGATTTCCGGGAGCACCATGTGATCGCCGGGATTGGCAAGCTTCAGGCGGTTGGCGTACAGGCCCGACTGGTCGGTGGTGAAGACGTCGCAGCGCCCGGCCTCGTAGGCCTTGACCGTTTCGTCGTTGGTGCCGAACGCGATCACCTCGTACTTCATGTTGTTGGCCTTGAAGTAGTCGGCGAGATTCTGCTCGGTCGTGGTGCCGGTCTGGACGCAGACCGACGCGCTGTTGAGCTCGAGCGCCGAGTTCACCTTGAGCGACTTCTTCACCATGAAGCCCTGCCCGTCATAATAGGTCACGCCGGTGAAGTTGGCGCCGAGCGAGGTGTCGCGCGAAATGGTCCAGGTGGTGTTGCGCGACAGCACGTCGACTTCGCCGGATTGCAGCGCCGTGAAACGGTCCTTGGCGGAGAGCGGCACGTATTTGACCTTGGTCGGATCGTTGAAGATCGCCCCGGCGATCGCGCGGCAGACGTCGACATCAAGCCCGGTCCAGTTGCCCTTGTCGTCCGGCGAGGAGAAGCCGGGCAGACCCTGACTGACACCGCAGGACAGCATGCCCCGGTCCTTGACGGTCTTGAGCGTTTGCGCATCGGCGGCTTGGGCAGACAGGCCGGCGGCGAGGGCGAGAGAGAGAGCCAGGGTTACGCGTTTCATGGGCTTTGGGCCTTTCAAAGTCGTCTCAAGGTCAGGAACGTTGTCTTTGCGATCGCCTCTGCCAGGGCTAGCCGTCTCAAGACCAGCCCTGCAAGAGTCATGCTGGAAATCCTTGCCGATCACCCGCCGATCCCGGGAAGCCCTGCCTTAATCCCCGCCGACAGGCGCCCGCCGTTACGGCTGTGGCGCTTGGTCCGGTCAGGCGATGGATCGAAGGTCGCGGCAGGCCCCTCAACATGCGGCGACTGAATAGCACCTGCGATAACAGAACGACTGGCCTGCCGGGTCAAGGGGTTGACGGGACTCTTCTGTGTTCTGTTATTAACGACAGCGGCCTTTCGGCCAGCCCGCGGGCGCAGCGTGCCTGGTGGAAACGCGCTTTTGAAAGCAGACGCATGGATTCTTCACCCCCCTCCGAACAGCACGCCGAGACCCGGCTGGTCACCTCCGGCCGCGACACCAAGGCGCAGAAGGGGTTTGTCAATCCTCCGGTGTTCCACGGCTCGACCGTGCTCTATCCGACCGCCGAGGACCTGCACGCCCATCGCGGCGAGTTCACCTATGGCCGCCATGGTTCCCCCACCACCAAGGCGTTCCAGGAGACGCTGATGACGCTAGAGGGGCCGCAATGCGCCGGCGTCGGCATCGTGCCGTCGGGTCTGTCGGCGATCTCGACCACCCTGCTCTCGGTGCTGAAGGCCGGCGACCACATCCTGGTCTGCGATAACGTCTATCGGCCCTCGCGCAATTTCTGCAACGGCATGCTCACCCGCTACGGCGTCGAGACCACCTATTTCGATCCGATGATCGGCGCCGGCATCGACAAGCTGTTCAGGCCCAACACAAGCGCTGTGCTGGTCGAGGCGCCAGGCTCGCAGTCGTTCGAGATGCCAGACATCCGCGCCATCGCCGAGGTCGCGCATGCCCGCGGCGCGATCGTCATCGACGACAACACCTGGGCGACGCCGCTCTATCACCGCTCGCTCGAACAGGGCGTCGACATCAGCATGCAGGCCGCCACCAAATATATCGGCGGTCATTCCGACATCATGTTCGGCACCATCTCGGCCAATGCCAGGGCATGGCCGCAGATCGCCGAAGGCATCCGCCTGCTCGGCGTCTGTGCCGGTCCCGATGACGTCTTCCTGGCACTGCGCGGCCTGCGTACGCTGTCGGTGCGGCTGGCGCAGCATCATCGCTCCGGGCTCGACATGGCGCGCTGGCTTGCGAGCCGTCCCGAGGTCGCGCGCGTGCTGCATCCGGGGCTCGAGACCGATCCGGGTCATGCGATCTGGAAGCGCGACTTCACCGGCGCTTCGGGCCTGTTCAGCATCGTCTTGAAGCCGGCGCCGCAGAAGGCGGTCGACACCATGCTCGATACGCTCAAACTGTTCGGCATGGGCTTTTCCTGGGGCGGCTTCGAGAGCTTGGCGATTCCCTTCGATTGCGACGCCTATCGCACCGCCACGACATGGTCGCCGGGCGGCCCGACGCTGCGTCTGCATATCGGGCTCGAAAGCGTCGACGACCTCAAGGCCGACCTCGATCGCGGCTTCGCTGCCCTCAAGGCAGCAATGTGAGCCTGCTCACAAGGCATCACGCCGTGGGAACGTGCAGAAGCCGCAAACGTTAACGCCGACGCGCCAACAAATGGTTTGAACCTCAAGCATTTGGCGCTAGCCTCACCAATCGACTCCAATCCGGACACGGAGCATGGGAACGTTGGTACTGCTCGATCTGATGGGCGGCGTGGCGCTGTTGCTGTGGGGCCTGCACATGGTCCACAGCGGGATTCTGCGCGCCTTTGGCCCGGACTTGCGACGGCTCCTCGGCAAGGCGCTTGGTAACCGCTTCAACGCGTTCGCCGCCGGTCTCGGCCTTACTGCCCTGCTCCAGAGCAGCACCGCGACCGCGCTGCTCACGAGTTCGTTCGCAGCCGAGGGCTTGCTCAGCCTGGTCACCGCGCTCGCCATCATGCTCGGCGCCAATGTCGGCACGACGTTGATCGTGCAGGTGCTGTCGTTCAACATCGCCGCCGTCGCGCCGGTCCTGTTCGTGCTCGGACTGGTCGCCTTCCGCGTGGGTCCACGCTCACGGATCAAGGACGTTGGCCGTGTCTTGATCGGCCTCGGGCTGATGCTGCTGTCGCTGCACATCCTGCTCGACACGCTGGCGCCGGCCGAGAACGCGCCGGGCGTCCGCATCGTGATGTCCTCCATCACGGGCGATCCCGTTCTGTGCATCGTGATCGCGGCGCTCGTCACCTGGGCGGTGCATTCGAGCGTCGCCAGCGTGCTGCTGATCATGTCGCTCGCCTATTCGCAGTTCATCTCGCCTTACGCGGCGCTCGCACTGGTGCTTGGCGCCAATCTCGGCAGCGCCATCAATCCCGTATTCGAAGGCGCCAAGCGTGACGATCCCGCCAGTTATCGCCTGCCGGTGGGCAATCTCGTCAACCGCGTGATCGGGATCGCCTTGGTCCTGCCCTTCCTGGGCCCGATCGCCGAGCACATGCACGCCTGGCAGCCCGATCTCGCCAGGATGACGGCGGCGTTTCATATCGCCTTCAACGTCGGCACGGCCATCATCTTCATCGGCCTGCTCGATACCGTGTCGCGCCTGTTGACCCGGCTCCTGCCCGATCGTGTTCAGGAGGCCGATCCGGCCCGGCCGCGCTATCTCGACGAAACCGCGCTGGAGTCGCCGTCGCTGGCGCTGGCCGATGCCGGCCGCGAAACCCTGCGCATGGGCGATCTCGTCGAGATCATGCTGCGCAAGGTGATGGCGGCGATGATGAGCGGCGACCGTGCGCTGGTCGACCAGGTCTCGAAGATGGACAACATCGTCGACGGCCTCGACGAAGCCATCAAGCTCTACGTGACTAAACTCATGCGCGGCAGCCTCGACGAGAGCGAGGGCCGGCGCGCGATGGAGATCATCTCCTTCGCCATCAATCTGGAACATATCGGCGATATCATCGACAAGAGCCTGAGCGAGCTCGCGACCAAGAAGATCAAGCGTCGCTTCCAGTTCTCGCCCGAGGGCGCCGAGGAGCTCGCCGCCTTCCACAAGCGCACGATGGATTCGCTGCGCATCGCCTTCGGCGTCTTCATGTCGGGCGACGCCAACGAGGCGCGCAAGCTGCTGGTGGAGAAGACTGCGCTGCGCAATACCGAGCTTGCCGCCGTCGAGCGCCACCTCGACCGCCTGCGCGAGGGCCGCCCCGAGACAATCGAAACCACGTCGCTGCATCTCGACGTGCTGCGGGACCTGCGCCGCATCCACTCGCATATCTGCTCGGTCGCCTATCCCGTGCTCGACGCGGCCGGGGAGCCCCATCGCAGGCACGAAGCGGAGACCGCCGCCCTGCCCGCGCCGGGCGCGGCGTCCGCGTTGCCGCGCTAGCCTGGATCAGCGCTCCAGCGTCTTTGACGCGCGGCCGCGGTTCTTCACAATCAACATGATGTTACGGATATAGATGATGGTCGCGAGCGCCTGGCCGAGGATGATGACAGGCTCGCGCTTGACGACGCCATAGACCAGCGTCATCAGCCCGCCGCCCATCGAGCAGAACCAGAACGCCATCGGCACCACGCTGTTGCCGGCGCGCTCGCTCGCGATCCACTGCACCAGGAAGCGTGCCGTGAAGAACAGCTGCGCGACGAGGCCGAACGCGAGCCAGAAGTCGAACTTGGCCACGAAGACATCGTAGAAATAATTGCTCAGCGCCTGACCGTATTGGATGATCATGCCGTCACCTCAGTCACATCCGGCGTCGGCTTCTTGCGGCGGATCAGCCACCAGACGCCCACGAGATCCATGATCCCGATCCACAGCCGGTCGAAGAAACCGTAGTTTGACACGCCGGAGCGGCGCGGACGGTCGATCACGTCGACATAGGCGATCTCGTAACCCTCGCGGCGCACCAGCGCCGGCAGGAAGCGGTGCAGCCCGTCGAAATAGGGCATCATCAGGAACACCTCGCGCCGGAACGCCTTCAGGCCGCAGCCGGTGTCGCGCGTACCGTCCTTCAGGATCGCGTTGCGGACGCCGTTGGCGACACGTGACTGGAATTTCTTGAAGCCGGTATCCTTGCGGCCGACGCGTTGTCCAGCCGCAAGTCCGACCTTGCTTCCGTTCTCGACAGCCGAAATCAGGTCCGGCAGGAAGGCCGGATTGTTCTGGCCGTCGCCGTCGAGCGTCGCCACGATCGCGCCGCGTGCCGCACGCACCCCGCTGCGCACGGCCGCGGATTGGCCGCCTGATCTGGCATGGCGCAGCTGGCGCAGATTGTCCCGCTGCTTCATGACCGCGCCAAGCCGTTCGCCGGTCGCGTCCGTCGAACCGTCATTGACGTAGATGATCTCATAGGCCCAGCGGCCGTCGAGCGCCGCGCCGATCTCCTCGATCAGCGGCACGATGTTGTCGGCTTCGTTGCGCACGGGAACGACGATGGAAACCGAGGGCTGGAAAACCGAAGGCTGGGACGACAAATCGAAGCTCGTGGTTGGAATTGGCTTGGCTCGGGAACCGGCGGTCCCGGCAGGCAGCCGCTTTTATGGGGCGGATGCCCCGTGGGCAACCCTTTTGAGGCGGCCTGAGACTGCCCCCGCAAGAGGCACAATGGTCCCGTCGGCACGGATGGCAAAGCCGAGCCTGCGGGCCGCGAACCAGTAGCGCACCGCCATCGCGCCGACCATGCCGACCAGGGCGCCGGCCACCACGTCACTCGGGTGGTGCGCAAGCAGCACCAGTCGCGTCAGCAGGATCACGATCGCGTAAGTGAACATGAACACGCGCAGGCGCGGCCACAGCGCCGAGACCGCAAACGCCAGGGCGAACGCCGTCACTGCATGCCCCGACGGCAAGCTGGCATAGGCCCCGGTCCCCTCGAACGGGATGAAGTTGAAGGGATTGGCCTTGCCGCCGACAAACGGACGTCCGCGGCCGATGAGATATTTCAGGATCTCGGCGACGAATATCGGCACGGCAACAGACAGAAACACGAACTGCAGCCGCGTGCCGAGGCCGAGCAGCAATGCGCGGCTTGTGCCGTGCAATCCCGCCGCAACCAGCACCAGCACCACCAGCACACCCCCGAGCACCGAGAGCACATACTCGTCCTTGCCGAAATCGGTGAGGATGCGGATCGGCCACAGGCCTGGCGTGCCACGCGGCGGCATCAGCTGGATCTCGGTCAGGTCGAACACGACCATCAGCGCGATGACCAGGGCTGCACCTGCAGCACTCAGCCAAAGCGAATGCCGCGCCAGCTTTCGCGCGGCCTCGGCGCGGCGCGAATGCGAGGGCGTGCGCACGAGCTGTGCCAGGGCGCGCCCCGAGAGCGTGAGCAATTGTGCGGGATAGCTCGCGCGCGGCGAGATGTCGGTTGGTGCCGACATCCTACTCGGTGCCTTCCGAGCGGAAGATCGAGATCGAGATCGCGCGCCCTTGCGAGAAATTGTAGCCGTCGATGCGGGTGCCAACCTTGTAGCGCAGCCCGATCGCCTCGGCGCGCTGCACGAAGCCGCGCTCCGAACGCTGCTCGATCAGCGCGAAACGGCAGCTCCCCTGCCGCAGGAAATCCGCCGCACCCGAACCGTCGGTGAGCAGCGTCTGCGTACCCGTCAGAAAGACCAGGCTCGGCTCGTGATAGCCGGCCGCGGCCGCCTTCGGGCCCACGCAGGTGACGTTGCGAAGGGCGCGTGCGATCTCGATGCTCGGAAACAGCGGCGTCAGCGACGGCAGCACGATGCCGTAGACCGTTAGCGCGAGCATCAGGGCTGCGACCAGCGCGTTGAGCAGCGAGCGCTCGGCGTGATTGTTGTCGTGAAGCCACCAGGCGAACAGGCCAAAGATCAGCGAGGCCGCGATGAACGGCCATGCCACGAAAGCAGGCTGCCGCGTCAGCATCACCGCGCCGACGACCGCGATGATCGAGCCGCCCACGGGGATTGCGAACCACCATGCCGAGCCGCGCATCAGCCAGGACCACGACAGCACCCGCCGCTCGAGCGCGCCCGCGGTGAGGATCGCGATCGCAGGATACAGCGGCAGCACGTAATGGGGCAGCTTGGTCAGCACCACCTCGAACACGATCCAGGACGGGACCAGCCAGGCCAGCAGGAATTGCGCGCCGGGCTCGCGCCGCGCGCGCCAGACCGCGGGCGCGGCCATCGCCGCGAGCGGCGCGCCGGGCCAGAACGTGATCCAGAACAGCACCAGATACAGTCCGGGCGGCGCGCCGTGGGATTCCTGCGCGCCCAACTTGCTCAACATGTCGCCGCCGACGGAATCGGCGAAGAAGGCATCGCCCGCGCGCCAGAAGATCGCGACGAACCAGGGCAGCACCAGCACCAGCATCCACATCAGGCCCCAGAGCGGGCGCAGCTTCCACAGCCAGGAGGCATCGCGGTCCTGGATCGCGAGCGCGATGATGGTCAGGCCTGCGAACATCAGGATCAGCGGGCCCTTGATCAGGATGCCGACAGCGAGAGCCGTCCAGAAGATCGCGGGCCAGCTCCAGGGCGGATGGGTCTCGTCCTCGGCGCGCTGCCACGACAGATACGCCCGTGCCATCGCGCCCATCGCGGCGACCACGCAGAACAGCAGCATGGCGTCGGTCTTCGCAAGCCGCGCCTCGACGCCGAGCAGCACGGAGGCGCACATCAGAAGTGCTGCAAGCACCGCGGCGCGCCGCGTGACGAAGCCGAGCGCCGTCCAATAGGTCATGAGCACGGCGCCTATCGCGCCGATCAGCGAGGGAAGCCGATAGACCCAGATGCGCAATTCGGCCCGCGGCAGACCGAGCGCCGATGCCGTCTCGACCGCGGCCGATTGCAGCCAGTAGATGCCGACGGGCTTCTTGTAGCGGACGTCTTCCTGGAAGCGGATGTCGACATAATCGCCGCTCTCGACCATCTGCTTGGTGGCCTGCGCAAAGCGCGCCTCGTCGCGATCAACCGGCGGAATCGTAAAGAAGCCCGGCAGGAATAGCAGCAGCGCGCACAGCAGCAGGAAGGCGACCGCGCGGACGTGGCTGGCCGTGGCGATGTCGAACATGGACACGAGCCGGCTGCCCGGATTCACCGGGGATTTCGGCTCGCGGGGAGCTCCAAAACGGGGTGTTGGGTAGGTCTCGGCCATCGGTTCCGCTTACGCTGAAACCGCCATCGCCACAACCGCTTGAGGCAGGGTCATTGAATTCGAATGACAACTGTGTCCGCGGCGCCCGTGGCGTCGATGACGGTCAGCCGCGCAAAGCCGGGACCGGGCGGATCGATCAGCCGCTGACGACGTCCGTCGATCTCACCCTGCGCCGTTCCGTTAACCATGACGGTCATGGGCAGGACGCCGCCGGCGACTTTGACCGGCATGGCTGCGCCCCCCTCGCCACCTGAGCGATCGACGTCGATCCGCGAGCCGTTCAGCGGAAACTGGATGTGCAGGGCCTGCTCGCCCCCGGTCCGCACCAGATCCCCGACCGGGCGGAACCGCCTCAAGGGCAATGGCAGCTTGGCGTTGCTGGCCACGAGAGTTCCTTTCGGCGGCTTCGGCAACGGCAGGAGCGTCTTGCCGGTGCGGGCGAAGGCGTCGAACAGGATCGGCGCGGCGGCAACCCGACCGGTCAGGCCCGGAACCGGCGCGCCGTCGGGCCGGCCAACCCAGACCCCGATGGTCATGCGCCCGTCGAAGCCCATCGACCAGGCATCGCGGTAGCCGTAGGAGGTGCCGGTCTTGAAAGCGATGCGGTTATGAGCCGCGTTCGCCGGCGGCGGGGTACCGAGCAGCACATTGCCCACTTGCCAGGCCGCGACCTGATCGAGCAGCCGCAGCGGCTCGCGCTCGTCCCCGTCGCTCATGATCTCGCGCAGCGGCTTGGTGGTGCCGAGCCGGGCGAAGCCCGCATAGAGCTGGGCGAGGTCCTGCAGCGTCACGCCGACGCCGCCAAGGCCCATGGCAAGTCCCGGCGCCTCGTCTTTGGGCAGAACCAGATTGCCACCGGCCTGACGCAGCCGCGAGGCCAGCCGGCTCGCGCCGACGCGGTCGAGCAGCACGATCGCGGGCACGTTTAACGACAGCTGCAGCGCCTTCTTCACCGGCACCGTGCCCTGAAACGTCATGTCGAAATTTTCCGGCGCGTAGGAGCCGAAGCGCACGGGCCGATCGTCGATCAGACTGTCCGGATGAACAAAACCGTCCTCGAAGGCCAGCCCGTAGATGAAGGGTTTCAGCGTCGAGCCCGGCGAGCGGATGGCGCGGGTCATGTCGACCTGCCCTGCCCGGCGCTCGTCGAAATAATCGGCCGAGCCGACGCGCGCGAGCACGTCGCCGCTCTCATTGTCGACGACGATGATGCCGACCGAGATGTTCGGCCCCAACGCAATGGCACGATCGCGCGCTAGCGGCTCCAGCACCTTCTGGAGGGTGGCATCGAGCGTCAGCTTGATGACTGGCGCGTCTTTGACCGTCGCAAGCGCCGCATCGGAGGCGTGCGGCGCCAGGATCGGCATCGGCTTGCGCAGTTTCGGCACAGGAACGGCTTTCGCCTGCTTCGCATCGTCGAGGCTGATCTGTTGCTCCTCGACCATGCGGTCGAGCACGCGGTCACGTGCTTTGCGCGCCGCATCGGGATAGCGATCGAGCCTGCGGGTCTCCGGCGATTGAGGCAGCGCGACCAGCAACGCGGCTTCAGCCAGCGACAACCGCTTCGGCTCCTTGCCGAGATAGGCGATCGAGGCAGCGCGAATGCCCTCGAGATTGCCGCCGTAAGGCGCGAGCGCCAGATAGAGGTCGAGGATCTGCTCCTTGCTCAAGCTGCGCTCGATCTCGATCGCACGCACGATCTGCCGCAGCTTTGCATGGAGCGAGCGCTGCCGCCGAGGCTCCATCAGCCGCGCGAGCTGCATCGAGATGGTCGAGCCGCCCGAGACGATGTGGCCGCGCGTCGCAAGCTGAAACGCAGCGCGCCCCAGCGCCACCGGGTCGATGCCGTCATGTGCGTAAAAGCGCTGGTCCTCGTAGGCGAGCAGCAGCTTCAGATAGGTCGGATCGACGTTCGTTTTTGTCTCGACCGGCAGTCGCCAGCGTCCATCCGCCATCGCATAGGCGCGCAGCAGCTTGCCATTCCGATCGACGATGGTGGTGGAAACCTGGCGGGCGTCGTCGAAAGGCAGCGGACCGAGGGAGTAAACCCACGCGACGACGCCGACGATGGTGAGGATGAGCGAGAATGCCAGCGCGGAGAGGACACGCGGGCCCCTGCCCCTTGCTCCGTCATGGCCGGGCTTGTCCCGGCCATCCACGTTCTTGCCTCTCGCACCAAAGTCCGTGGATGCCCGGGACAAGCCCGGGCATGACGGCGGAGCATGTGGCTCCTTGTCGCTCATCCCATCACCACTCACTTCGCCGCCCGCACCTCGACCGTGCCGGTCCCGGTACGGCCGTAGCGCGAGGGATTGTACATGTCCTCGACATAGGCCTGCGGCAGCACGTATTTGCCGGGTGAGACCACACGCACGACGTAGGCCACCGTGAAGACCGCCTTGGAATCCGAGGCCCGATCGACGGCAGCCGTGAAACGATCGTCGCGGAACTCGGTATCTTCGGGCTCTTCGCCATCCTCGATCCAGCCCAGCGTGCCGCTGTCGCCCGACGACACCAGTTTTGGATTGTCGATTTCCAGGCCGGCCGGCAGATAGTCGGACACCATGATGTGGCCGTATTCGGGCTTGGCCTCGGTGATCTTCAGCACCACGGCGAAGCGGTCGTTCTGCTTGACCTTGCTGATATCGGCGGGCTTGCCGTCGAGCGTGAAGAAACTGCGCTCGATCTTGAAGCCGTTCGATGCCGCGGGCTCAGGCGTCACCGGCGACCCCGACACCGAGACCACCGCCTGCACCGGCGCGTCTCCGGTGTTGGTGATCTTCAGCGGCTTGCCTTCCAGAGTGGCGGCCTTGTAGCTGCGGTACAGCGCGGTCTTGACCGGCTGGCCGTCCACCTCCATCGACAGGTTCTCCTTGGCGAGCGCGCGCGCCGCCAGCACCAGCCACGCATTTTCCTGCGTGGAGGTGTAGGGCGTCAGCCCGCGCGCAGTCTCGACCCGCGACACCGCCTGCGTCAGCGTTGCCTTCGGCGCGTTGCCTTCACTGGCAAGCGACACCAGCGCTGCGGCATCGCGGAGCTGCGAGCCGTAGTCGGTGCGGCCGAACTCCAGCACCGGCTTTGGGGCGAGACTGTCGAGGGCTGCGCCATAGACCCGCTCCGCGCGGTTGCGGTCACCGACCAGCGCGAGCGCCGCGGCGAGCTGCGATTTCGCGATGGGAGTGGCGAGGTTGCTCAGCTTGGTGTCGGCGAGATAGCGGAGGTCGCCGATCGGCGCCGCGCCGTTGCGCGCCAGCACATAGAGGCCGTAGGCGAGATCGCGGCCGCCGTCCTTCTCCGGCTCGTTGCCGTTGACGACCGAGTTGCGGATGCGGTCGAGCGCGGTCTTGAACAGCACATCCGGCACCACAAAGCCCTTTTCGCGGGCGCGAGTCAGGAAGTCCGTCACATACGCGTCCAGCCAGGAATCGTCACCGCCTGCCGACCACAGCCCGAACGAGCCGTTCGAGCCCTGGCGGGCCAGCAGCCGCTCGATGGCGTCGCGGATGCGCTGGTCGACCTCGGTGTCCATGGCCAGGTGCGCACCGGCCGCGAGCTCGTTGACATAGAGCAACGGCATGGCGCGGCTGGTGATCTGCTCCGAGCAGCCATAGGGATAGCGGTCAAGTGCTTTGAGGATCGTCGCCGCATCGAGCGCAGTGGACAGGCTGGCCGAGACCGAGACGCTAGCGGTGCCCGGCACGAGATCGGCGAACATATCCGAGGTCAACGTCAGGCTCTCACCCTTCGCCAGCGTCCGGATCGAGCGCCGCGCCAGCACTTGCGTCGCCGCCTTGACGTCGAGCGCATAATGGCGCGCCAGCGCCAGGCCATTCGGCCCCTTGATGTCGACGTCGAGTGTCGCCTGCCCCGCCGCCGTCGCGTCGATGGCGAGCGTGAACGAATTCCGCTGCTTGGCGGCAAGCTTGACCGTGGTCGCGGGATTGCCGGTCATTCTCACTGGCCCGCCGGTCTTCACGTTGATGACGTAATCGCCGGCCTGCCCCTCGACATTGTCGATCTCGAGATTGACCGTGCCGTGGTCGCCGTTGAGCAGGAAGCGCGGCAAGGTCGTGGTCAGCACGACAGGGTCGCGGATCACCACGTCCGTGTTGGCGCGACCGAGCTTGGTCGCGGTCCACGCCACCGCCATCACGCGCGCGGTGCCGGCGAACTCCGGAACGTCGAAGCTCACTTCGGCCGTGCCGTCGGCGGCAACGGTGACGATGCCCGAATAGAGCGCGAGCGGCTTTTGCGCGGGCGGCGAGCCCTGGAGCTCGGCGGCACCGGCGTCGCCGCCGGACTTGATCTGCCCGCGCGTGCCCGACATGCCGTCGATGAGTTGCCCATAGAGATCGCGGATCTCCGCGCTCAGGCGGCGCTGGCCGAGATAATAGTCGTCTGGCGCCGGCGGCTTGTAATTAGTGAGGTTGAGGATGCCGACGTCGACCGCGGCGATCACGATCTTGGCGTCCTCGCCCGGATTGAGCCCGTCGAGCTTGACGGGGATCTTCAGCAGCCCATTCGGCCGGATCAGAGCCGGCGGCGTCAGCTTCACCTGCAATGTACGGGTCTGCTTGTCGATACCGAACCATTTGAGTCCGATCGCCCGGCCCGGCATGCGTTGCGCGGCCGCATCGAGCGGACGGCGCAGCGTTGCCACAACATAGGCGCCGGTGCCCCAGTCCTTGCCGACCGGGAGCTTCACCTGGGCGGTGCCTTCCTTGACGTCGATGGTCTGCGTCGTCAGCAGGCGATCGCCGAGCACGTTGACCGTCAGTTTGCCGGCGCTGCGGACGTTGACCGACACGGTCATCGTGTCGCCCGAGGCGTATTGCGGCTTGTCGATCGAGGTCTCCAGGAGGTCCGGCGTGTCGGCGCTGCCGTCGGAATACCAGCCGACGTCGAACTGTACCGAGGTCACGGGCCCGTCGGCGTCGTTCGACTTCACGTCCAACCGGTAGCGGCCGGGCTGTGGGGTCAGCGAAATCCGCGACGGCTTGTCCGCGGCAACTGTCACGTCGCCGTCGGAGACGCGCGAGGTCGATTTGACCGGCTCGTACTCCCAGTAATTGCTCTGGCGATACCATTGGTAGCGCGACTCCATCTTCAGGAGCTCGTAGCGCAGGCCGTCGCGGCGAAGCCTCTCACCCTCGGGCGAGACGAACACAACATCGAACTCGGCCTTGTCGCCCTCGGCGACGTTCTTGTCGCCGAATAGCGGCTTGATGCCGATCATCGCGGCAGCAGGCGCGACCGGCAGCACGATCTTGCGCTCGACGGCGCGGCCGCCGGTCTCGACCATGCGGACGAAGATCTGCGCCTCCTGCGGCCGCGTCGAGGCCGGCTGCTTGTCGAGCGTGACCGGGAAGGTCGCAACGCCGTTGGCGTCGGCTTCCGGCAGGTTCTCCAGCGGCGTGCGCTCGTTCGAGGTGGTCTCCTCGTCGGCGACGCCGAACTGGTAGCCGGCGAAGCCCGGCCGCTCGGACGCGGGCGCGACCAGCATGTCGCCTTCGAGCGCTAGCCCCGAGGCCGGCGCGCCATAGAGGAAATGACCGTCCGCCTTAAGCTCCACTGGAGCGTTAGCTTTGATCAGCTTGTCCTTGGCAGACAAGTCGAATTCGATCCGATCGGGGACGTAGTCCTCGACCATGAAAGTGGTCTCGCCGACCGAAGAGCCCTTCGGATCGGTGAAGGCGCGCACCCGCCAGGTCCCGGTCGGGACGGCCGAGTTGAGCGGCACCGACAAGGTGCGCCCGCCCGCGCCCTGGTCGGACAGCACGGCGCGGCGGAATTCGACGCCATCAGGACGCTCGATCACCAGGGTCATCGGCCCGCCGGTGACGGCGTTGCCCTGCCCGTCGCGCAACAGCGCGGTGAGATAGACGGTCTCGCTGGAGCGGTAGACGCCGCGCTCGGCATAGACGAAAGCGTCGGCGCCCGCAGGCACGGCCCTGCCCGAAACGCCGCGGTCCGACAGGTCGAAGGCGGAGGACTTGAGGCTGAGGAAGGCATAGTCAGCCTTCTCGCCGGTCACGGTGAGCATCGCCGGCGACAGGCCGCCCTCGCCGCGCGCAAGCCCCGCCTCGAACAGCACATGGCCGCTCTCATCGGTCTTGCGGGTGGCCAGGATCTCGTTGTTGCGCGCGACCAGCCGCACCTCGGCTTTGCCGACCGGATCGGTCGAGGCCAGCGAATTCACGAAGACATGGACGCCGTCATTGCCGGAATAGGCCGTGACGCCGAGATCGGAGACGATGAACCATTGGGTGGCGAGCTGATAGTCGTCGTCCGAGCCCGGCCCCTTGGCCGCGGCCGTCATCACATAGACGCCGGGCTGGAGTTCACCAAGCGCCTGGTCGACCGGGAATGCCGTGGTGACGTCCTGGTTGAGCGTCATCGCGGTGGCAAGCTCGCCGGTCCAGACTTTCACGCCGCGCTCGCCGCCGAGATCGCTGAGCTGGTATTTCGACAGGGTCTTCTGGAAATCGCTGTCGACCACCGTGTTGATCAAATTGCGGTCGCCGATCCGGAACACGTTGATGTTGACGGCTGGCGTGTTGACGCTGACGACGGGAATGCCGCGCTGGCCCGTCCTCGGCAGCACATAGGCGCGGCCGGTGAAGCGCACGAAGGGCTTGCGGTCGCGCACATAGACGTTGAACTCGGCCGATTTCGGAAGGCCTTCCTTCACGGTGGACGGCAGGCCGGCGCGCAAATTGATGTTGTAGCGCTCGCCATGCTTCAGCCCGTCGACGCAGAGCTGCTTGGCCTCGGCCGACAGGGCCGGCTTGTCCTGGCCGGCCAGCGCGAGGTACGGCGCGAAATCGGTGCGTTTTGCCAACTCCTCCGAGAACTGGAAGCAGGCGCGCGGACTGGCGGAGTCCGAGTCCACGGTGTAGTCGAGCAGCCGAAAACCGTGCTCGTCGCGCATCTTCTCATATTGGCCGCGGACGTCGGCGACCTCGCGCATGTCGAGCGACAGCCGCAGAGCATCCAGCGCCGGCCGCCACAGCTTGCGTTCGGAAAGAGACTTGCCGAGCACCGCGAGCGCGTCGGCCTCCTCGCCCGCATTCCCGGCGCGCTGGTAGGCGATGTAGGCGGCGGTCGAGGCGCGCTCCAGCAGGAACGTCTGCTCGCTCGAGCTCTTCGGCGATATCTGGAAGATGACCTTTGCCAGCCGCAACCAGTTGCCGGCGTCCTCCGGCGTGGTCGCCGCGATCTGGCCGAGCACCGACAGGCCGGTGCGATAGTCGTTGCGCCGGAAGGCAGCATCGGCGTCGGTGCGCAAGCTCGCGCCGGTCTTGGCGACCGGCCCCGCCTCGCCCTTGATCTGCGCCTCCAGCTTGATCGCGGAATCGGCGAGGTCGTCCCGCTTGAAGGCTTTGTCGGCGGCCTGCGCGACGCTAAGGCCGAACGCCAGCATGGCGCAGAGTGTGACGGCGCGAACAAGACCGATCATGGATGGACTCCCGGAAATCACGGACGAACGCCGCTTGTCGCATGAAATGCGCGGAAAGGTGACGGACTCAAGGCGATGGAACCAAAGGTGCAAACCGTCGCATTCGCCATGACAAGGCACGCCCAGAGGAGACCGATCAAGCTACCGCCGCGCACGCCGTCCTGATGGCGCAGCAATATCCGACCAGTCGTCCGGCGGCCGTGTCCCGGAAGCTGATCAGCATTCCCGGCGATGTGATCCATCGTCCAGTCTGCTGCCGCTCAACCCGGCACCCTGACACCCCACCGTTCCGCTTTGTCGCGGCTTCGACGAAAACGGTTCGGTTCAGGCTTGGCGAAAGACGATATTTTTCATAATGGCATGGTAGATGAACAGCGGCCCCCAACCAGGGCGGCTCAAGACGGTCCCGTAGCTCAACTGGATAGAGCATCAGATTTCTACTCTGAGGGTTGCAGGTTCGATTCCTGCCGGGATCGCCAATTTCGGTCTCATCCGTTCATCGTGAGCCCGATCTACGGCGCGCACCTGCAGAATCCGTCCTTCACGAACGCGTGGGCCGCCTCGCTCCGGCCTTTGATCCGGGCAAACGAGCCCTATCTATTCGCCGAGCGACGTGCGCCCGATAAGGACTTCGATGCCACTATCCGACTTGACGAGAATGGCGATCGCGTCGGCGGTGGCGGTTGTAGCAATATCGTTTTTGGCGGTTGACGCGGGAGTCGTGAACTCCGGTGTGGTCACAAAGCCGATCGCGACGGCCCGGGCCACCATCGCGGACGCGGCAGCGAGTCAGCACCAACTCGCCTTCGCCGTTCAAGCGTGGGCGCGTCGCGGCCACCAGAAGCCGGCCGTGGAAGAATGCCTGGCGATCGATTGAAACAGCGCAGTTTGTCGCCCCTCTCGTCTGGCGGATGTATGCGCAACGTAACAATCATGTTTGTTATAGGCCGTTATTCCCCCGGATGAAGATCGTCCAAATCCAGCCGAACAGTGCGCTCAAGGCGGCGACCGATGCGGCGATTGCCGCGGTCCGAGTCCACCAGATCTGCCGCTCGTGCCGTTCGATATCCGCCTCGGATTTTTGATTATCTTTCCAGTTCAGCCATTCCTGGGCGAACCCGATCGTCATGACGGGCGTGGTTCCGATCGCGATCGCTCCTGCGGATGCCGCGTCGGTCTGGGCAAGGCGCGCTCGGACGTTGGCTGCACCCGTCTTTTCAAGCACCGCAAGCCATTGCCGGGACTGTTCGTCTGAAACATGCCACGTGCATTCCCTGTAAGGAAACGCTTTCGGTCGCTCTGTCATGGCCTTGCACCGCACTCACCCTTCAGTGTCGCCTTGATGTCGCGCCCACCACCCGGCAATCGCCGCTGCTAGATCCTTCCACAACTCAGTCGGCAAATCCGGCACCGCCACCCGGACGCTGTACCGATCCGTCGTCGCGTCGTGAAACCACTCGGTCGCCGCGAAATCGAAACCAAAACTGCCGGCGTGGCGAATGGGGAAGCCTTTGCCGCTCAGGTCGCGGCTCATGTCCTCGGCGGCCTGCCGCGCGGTCGCCTCATCGAGGGCGCGCCTGCCGCGAAGCGTGACATAGAGGCCGTGGGTGAAATGCAGCTCGGCCGAGAGCGAAGCGAGCTCGGCGGCGAAATATCGCGCCGCGTGGCGACCGTTGCGCAGAATCGCAGCGACGCGCCTTTTCGTCAGGGCCCAATAGGCCACAGAGCCCACGAATGGCGGGAAGTGCGCCGGCAACGCCGCGCCACCGAGAAGCCGGACGGCATTGCGGGTTTCCGCCGCCAGGCTTTCGGACAGCAGCTGGCCCGCCTTGAGGTCCTTCCGGCTCCAATGCACGAACACGGCAGAGCCGAGCCGGCCGTATTCCACCCCGAGCGAATCCAGCTTGTTATGGCTTCGCACCAACACGACTGCAATGTCCCATCGCGCGGCCCATCTCAGGACGCGCCGGATGCGCCCCGATCTGCCAGCGAAACATGTCGTGTCGAAAATCAAGAGATCGAGCCCCGAACCGTCGCAACGCAGAGCCGCTTCGAACGCCCCGGCAGGGGCGCATGAATCGAGCAGGAGAAAGCGTGGCAAGGCTGCCGCAGCGAACGCTTCGCCCAGCGGGAGGCTGGCGGTGACAAGCCGCAAATGGGGAACGAGGCTCTCGATCAGCTCCAGTGTCTCGCCGTAAGTGCCCGGCAGCACCACGACGTCTGCTTTGCCGATGATCCGTGCGGACGCGAGCAGCAGCGCGGAGATCGCGGCCATGCCGGAGGCGGTATAGATCGCCTCGCCCCTGCAGCCCCGCTCGAGTTCATAGAACGAGGGACCACTCACCTTGAGGTCCGCGCGCTGATAGTCGTAGCTGAACACGAACGGACCGCTGCTGGGAGACGCCGCATGCGACCAGGCCGTCTCCGTCGCTCTCCAGTCCTGCAGCGCATGTTCCGCGCGTAGTGCGGCGGCGAGCTGAAACTTGGAGACCACAACCTCGTCGACCGATTGCGGCCGAGCCAAATGCAGCGGGCTCCTCAGGCAATCGTTCAGCAGCCCGATTTCCCTGTGCTTTCGATCGAGATAGGCCTCGGAGGTCTCCATGCGGATCTTGATAAGCGTCTTGATGCGGATCTTGGCAATTGCGACTGCCATTCAACGTTCGGCGAGCGCATTGGCTCCAACAGCCGGGCCCGCCTATCCTTGCAACGAAGACCGGTCCTCGCCGTTGACACGGCACAAGGAGAACATCATGAGCGAGATCAGAGAGCACATGAAGATCGTCGGCAAGGACGGCGCACATGTCGGCACCGTCGACCGCGTCGAGGGCAACCGTATCAAGCTGACGCGGAAGGACAACCCGGGAGGTCACAAGGACCATCATCATTACATCGACACGAAATATGTCGGTGCCGTCGAAGCCGATGTCGTCAAGCTTTCGGTCAATGCCGAGGCGGTGCCGAAGTCGGAAGCTGCCTGACACAGTGCAGCCCGTCGGGGACTTTTTGTTTGTTCACGGTCCTGCTCCGCTTCGTTCCCCGAAACGAATCGCGATCGGAAAATCGTCGTCCGAACGAGTCTTAACGGAGCGTTTCGGCGGCTCGCGTCAGGCGTCGAGTGTCACGAGCATAGGCGCCGATGGCGGCGTTCTCGCGCGAAAAAATTGAAGGGGGCGCGGAACGAACTTGCGATCGGCGCGTTCGAAATCCAGTGGTGCCGATTTGCCAGCCCCGATCGGCTCTCGAGAACCCCGTGCCCGAGCACGGGGTTTTTCTGTGAATACCAGTTCTCTCGTAACAGAGAGAGCTCAGTCCGTCCGCTCTTCGCGCCGGTCGCGGGCGAGTTGATGCCAGGCCAGGGCCAGCTCGATGAGACGTTGCCGGTCAGGACCTTCGGCCGCCACGGCGCGCTTCATCGCCGTCTCGGCTTCATGCTGTGGATCGTACTTGGTACACATGAAGCCAATTCTAGCCGGACGATCTGGACAAGCGCGTGGCAATTTCGTCCGTATGATTGCGGGGTAATGCCGTCCTCGCGGATTTGCGACGCAATCCAATTCACGCATCTGTCGAACGACCCGCCCCGATTGGGGGCTTGATGCGTACCGATCTGTGAAGTGCGTCACAGCCGGCGCACGGCGCCTCCGCTAAACAGTCCTCAGCGCTCCCAGAGAGCGAGAAGGCTTGGGAGATATTCCCGTCATGACGCAAGAAGCCGCAGCCGAAATTCCCGTCCCGACGCGAGGCGAAAGATCCGACCCGCTCGGCATCGCTTATCTTGCGACCATCGGCATCGTGATGCTGGCCTGGATCGCAGGCCTGGTCTGGGCCGCGATCGCGTTCTTCAGCTGGCTAGTGTCCTGACGCGCGGAGCGATCCCCTTGAATCAATTCCCGGCCAGCTGAGGGCCAGCGCCAAAACGAAAAGAGGCGGCTTTTCGCCGCCTCTTCGCTTCAGCCCTCGCCTGGCGTGCTCAGTAACAAGCCCGTGGATCAGCCTGCACGTACTGGCCGCTCGGATAGCGGTAGTAGCAGTTGCCTTGGGCCAGATAGTAGCCCGGGCGCGAAGCAGCCGTCGCGCCGGCGATCGCGCCGGTGGCACCGCCGATCACAGCGCCTGCGGCCGCACCCGAGGCGTTGCCCGAGATCAGGCCGCCCAGCACGCCGCCGACGATAGCGCCGCCAAGCGCGCTCGCGCCGGGATCGGCCGGTGGCGGCGGCGGCGGCGGTTCGTAGGCGACGGGCGGAGCATAGGCCACGGGGACGTCGTCGTAATAATCCTCCGAGATATAGGCCGGAGGCCCGTCCATCCGCTGCGGATAATAATACCGCGCGCCGCCCACATCCCACCACCAGCCAGAGCGGCCGTTGTGGACTTCGTGGCGCCAGCGTCCGCCATCCCAGGCGAGATGGCCGCGATAGGTGTGTCCGCCCCAGTCGCGCGCCGGTGCGGGACCCCTGGCGTAATTGCGTCCGGGCGGCGGACCGCCGGCATTGCGAGGGCCAGGACCTGGACTCGCGAGAGCAGGATTTGGACCCGGACCAGCATGACCAAGACCGCCGGCGTAGGGCTGGACGCCGGCCTGTGGCGCCGGCCGGGCAGCCTGCTGCGGCGGCGGCCCCTTTCGCATGTTCTGCGGCGGCGCGCCGGCGCCTGGCCCGGCCGATGGCTGGGCGGCGTCTCTCGGCGGTCTGGCGTCCTGAGCCTGCGCCGGGACGGCGAGCAATGACATCGCCGAAACCAAGGGAATGATGATCTTGATGCGACTGGACACACTCATGCGTGCTTGCCCCCTACTCTTTCGATTGCCGTCAACCGCCGTGATGCCTGGCGCGATAGACGATTCGGCTCGCGCTGAGCTGATGCCGGCTGACATGACTGACCTGCTTTGGTCGGCTAAGTCCCGTTACAAATGATTAAGATCACGACATTTTTCGTCCGCGCGGGTCGCTCTGGCATGCCTCTAGTGGGCCGGCTCGATCACATTGCAGTTGCTTCGCCCGGACATCAGGCAGTCCTGCATCTTGCTCGCGGAGGTGAGATCGCGGGCGAGCCACCAGCCGACGCCGAGGATCAGGATCGCGATGATCAAGCCAGCGATGGCGCCGCGGCGGTTGTCACCGGATTGAGGTTTTGGAGTGGATTTCGGCTTCGCGCCCGGTTCGGGCTTAGCTTCGGAGTTGGCTTCGGAACTGGCTTCGGGCTTGGACATGGCTGACCGATCACGGGGGCGAGCGGGCTTTATCACCTCTGCGGCGTGGCGTCACATCCCGTCCAGCTTCTCCCGGTTAGCCTCGGGTCGGCCGGATCGCTTCCTTGCGGGAGGTTTCGGCCGCCGGGATCGCCTGCTGGACGCGCGGAGCGCAGGTCGTAAGCACAAACGCGGTCTGGGTGCATTCCCAATCCGTGCCCAGGACGGCACTTTCGATTGGTTGCGGACGGGCGAGCAGCAGCGCGGCAGTGGCCAAGGCTGCCACCACAACGGCGATTGCGAGCGCCTTCAGGCTCAGTCGTGAGATCGTCATACCCGTGCTCCGCGTCTCATACCCGGGCGGACGCTAGGCACCGCCCTGGTGCCCCCTTATGAGGGACATCACAATTCGGCAGTTTTTCGGGGCTACGAGAGATCGTCGGGGGCGGCGATTTTCGTCTACCTGATCGGCTGCGATTATAGGTGGCATCACGGCGCGCGCCGATGTACACGCATCTGCGTCGCGCGGCGCCCGCTATGCCCAGCCGACGTACCAACAGGCAGTGATGTAGGATCGAAAGCGAGGATGACAAGGTTCGCCGATGAGTGGATTTAGGGAACCAGGCTTCTCCGACCGGCAAAAGGCGGCACAGGAAGCACGCAAGAACCTTTTGAACAAATTCAAGTCGCAGCCGGGGCCGGATGATCCCGCGGTTGTGGCGAAGCGTGCGGAGCGCGAGGCCCTTGCGGCCAAGCGCGCCGAGGCAAAGGCTGCGCGCGACACGGAAAAGGCCGAGCAGAAGCGCCTTCAAGAAGAAGCTGCCGCGCTCGAGGCCGCGCGGATCGCCCGCGAGGCCGAAGAAGCCGTCGCGAAGGCGGCCGAAGCCGAGGCCGAGCAAAAAGCCAAGCGGGACGCCCGCTACGCCGCCCGCAAGGCGAAGCGCAAGTAACGTTTGCAAGTCTAACGCGCGCAAGTCACGTTCAATTGAATTTGGACTGAAACAAATGCTCCGGGGGCGGTCTACGTGACCGCCCCCGGATTTTTGGCGCGCGTCAGCCTGTCGCAAGCGCCTCTCGACGTTGGAAGATCAGTGCTTCTTCATCATCCCGTCGTCTTTCTTCATCCCGTCCTTCGACATCGTGTCCTTCTTCATGCCGTCGTCCTTGGACATGGTGTCCTTCTTCATGCCGTCCTTGGACATCGTGTCCTTTTTCATCATGCCGTCATCCTTGTCCATCTTGTCCTGGGCAAAGGCGGCCGGCGACAGCGCGAGGCCGAGCGAGAGAACGGCCGCCGAAACGCCGAGCGCGATGCGGGTACGAATGGTCATGACTGGTCTTCCCTTCGAGATGGATGTTGGTCAGCGACGGACGCCGCTATCTGATCTCGACGGATTGCCACGGGGCGTTGTTACGCGGCCGCTGATAAATTTCCGCGAGCCCGCCGCCATCCTTGGTTCTGCGGATGTAGGAGATCAGGAGTGTGCAATGCAGCATCACCGACGCTTGCCGCGGCATTCGGTCTCGAACTATCAGACTAGAGAACATTGTCTGAAAGACCGGCTAGGATGGGCCTCAGCGCGGTCTCCAAGACCGGCCCAAAATCACGGCAAAGCAAACAAGAACCTTCCAAGAACCGTCCAAGGGAATCACGCCATGTTCACGCGCCGCCACCTGATCGCGACCGCCGTCGCCGCACCCGCCATTCTCCGTTTCAGCACCGGCACCGCGCATGCCGCGACCACGCTGAAGATCTCGCATCAATTCCCGGGCGGCACCGTCGACAAGGGCGATTTCCGCGACCGGCTCTGTCGCGTGTTCGCCGCCGAAGTCAGCAAGCGCAGCAACGGCGACATCGCCGCCGAGATCTATCCGAACTCCTCGCTGATCAAGACCAACGCGCAGTTCTCCGCGATGCGCAAGGGCGCGCTCGACATCAGCCTCTATCCGATGCCCTATGCCGGCGGCGAATTGCCGGAAACCAATATCGGCCTGATGCCGGGCCTCGTCACCACCTACGACCAGGGCATGCGCTGGAAGAAGGAGCCGGTCGGCAAGGCCTTGACCGACTTCCTCGCCGACAAGGGCATCATCCTGCTCAGCTGGGTGTGGCAGGCCGGCGGCGTCGCCAGCCGCTCCAAGCCGATCGTGGCCCCCGAAGATGCCAAGGGTCTCAAGGTGCGCGGCGGCTCGCGCGAGATGGACATGGTGCTGCAGACTGCCGGCGCATCCGTGCTGTCGGTGCCCTCGAACGAAATCTACGCAGCGATGCAGACGGGGGCGTGTGATGCCGGCATCACCTCCTCGACCAGCCTGATCTCGTTCCGGCTTGAGGAGGTCGCGAAATCGCTGACCTCGGGCGCAGGCGCGTCCTATTGGTTCATGCTCGAGCCGCTGATGATGTCGAAGGCGATCTTCGACAAGCTGCCGAAGAACCAGCAGGACGTCCTGCTCGCGGTCGGCACCGAGCTCGAAGCCTTCGGCCGCAAGGGCGCGCAGGACGACGACGTCGAGGTCGCCAAGGTCTACGAGAAGGCCGGCGCCAAGGTCTCGGCGCTTGATGCCGCGACCGTCGGCAAGTGGCGTGACATCGCCCGCGACACCGCATGGAAGGACTACGGCGCCAAGACCGCGACATCTGCCAACCTGCTCAAGCTCGCGACCGACGTCGCCGCATGAGCCACGGTCCGCTTCCGGATCGTGACAGCCAGGTAAACGCTGCCGCAAGGACCGGCCTTGCGGCAGCGATCGATCGCGGTCTCGCCATCCTCAACAACATCATCGTCGTGTTCGCCGCGATTGCGCTGATCGCCGCCTGCGCCATCCTGAGCTACAGCGTGCTCAGCCGCGCCTTGTTCAAGGCTGCCAATTACTGGCAGGACGAGGCCGCGGTGTTCCTGCTGGTCGGAGCGACCTTCATGACGGCCGCCTACGTGCAGCAGAACCGCGGTCACATCGGCATCGAGGCCTTCGTCGGCCTGCTCTCACCACTGGCGAACCGGATCAGGCTCTGGCTGGTCGATGCCGTGACGCTTCTGTTCTGCGCTTTCTTCGCCTGGAAGTCCTGGACACTGGCGCATGAAGCCTATGTCGATGGCCAGGTCTCGAACTCGATGTGGTCGCCGCCGCTGGCCATCCCCTATTCGCTAATGGCGTTCGGCATGAGTCTGCTCTGCGTCCAGATCCTCGTGCAGCTTGCGCTGCCTTTCGCTGGAGCCAGGCGTTCATGAGCGTTTTCGGTATCGGCCTCGCCTACGGGATCGCGACGCTCGTCGTGATGTTTTCGGGCATGCCGATCGCGTTCGCGCTCGGCGCGGTCGCAGTCGTGTTCATGGGCATCTACATGCCCGCCGCCTCTCTCGACACGGTGACGCAGAATGTCTACGAGGAAATGGCCTCGATCACGCTGCTGTCGATCCCGCTCTTCATCCTGAAGGGCGCCGCGATCGGCAAGTCGCGCGCCGGCCAGGATCTCTACTCGGCCCTGCACGCCTGGCTGCACCGCGTCCCCGGCGGGCTCGGCGTCGCCAATGTGTTCGCCTGCGCGCTGTTTGCGGCGATGGCGGGCTCCTCGCCCGCGACCTGCTCGGCAATCGGCTCGGCCGGCATCCCCGAGATGCGCAAGCGCGGCTATTCCGGCGGCTTTGCCGCGGGGATCATCGCCGCCGGCGGCACGCTCGGCATTCTGTTGCCGCCGTCGATCACCATGATCCTGTTTGCGGTCGCCGCCGAAAAATCGCTAGGACGGCTGTTCCTCGCCGGTATCGGGCCCGGCCTGCTGCTGGTCTCGCTGTTCGGCGTTTACGCCGTGATTCGCTTCCGCCAGGAATACGCCGCGGCCGAAGCGATCTACAAGAACGGCGGCCCGGAAGCTGCGATCCTCGCCCGCGACGAGTACACGCTCGCGGAACGCTTCAGCGTACTGCCGCGCGTGATCCCGTTCGTGCTGCTGCTCACCGGCGTCATGATCGCCCTCTATGGCGGTTACGCCACGCCATCAGAGACTGCCGGCCTCGGCGGCCTCTTGGCGCTGGCATTGATCGCGGCGATCTACAGCGTGTGGCGGCCGAGCGACCTTGCCCCGATCCTGAAATCGACGATCCGGGAATCGACCATGCTGATGATGATCATCGGCATGTCGCTGCTCTATTCCTACGTGATGAGCTATCTGCACATCTCGCAATCGGCCGCCGAATCCGTCGTCGCGATGCATTTGCCCCGCTGGGGCCTCTTGTTCGCGATCCTCGTCATGGTCGTCGTGCTCGGTTTCTTCCTGCCGCCGGTCTCGATTATTCTCATGACCGCGCCAATCATCCTGCCGCCGCTCCGCGCCGCCAATTTCGACATCATCTGGTTCGGCGTCGTCATGACCATCGTGATGGAGATGGGACTGATCCATCCACCCGTCGGCCTCAACATCTTCGTCATCCGCAACGTCGCGCCGGATATTCCCCTGCGCGAGGTGATCTGGGGCACGCTGCCGTTCGTGCTTTTGATGATGCTCGCGGTGCTGCTGCTCTGCTTCGTGCCGGGCATCTCGACCGCACTGCCGGACCTGGTGATGGGGCCGGACGGGAGCAGGTAGCTGCGTCCACCATCATTGCTTCGCTGCGCTCGCAATAACGGAGAACTAGGAGCTGGCGCGCTTCCTCTTCGCGTTCAGTGCGGAGGCCACGCGGCTCACCGGCGGCTTGCCCAGCACGCCGCTCATCTCGTTGGTTGCCGCCAGCAACCGGTCCATATCGACACCCGTCCTAATCCCCATGCCACCGAGCATATAGACGACGTCCTCGGTCGCGACGTTGCCGGTCGCGCCCGGCGCGTAGGGGCAGCCGCCGAGGCCGCCGGCGGCGGCGTCGATGACGCGGACGCCTTCCTCCAGCCCCGCATAGAGATTGGCGAGCGCCTGGCCGTAGGTGTCGTGAAAATGCATCGCGAGATTGGCGGGAGGGATGTTGGCGCTGACCGCCCGCAGCATCTCTTTGGCTTTGGCAGGCGTACCGACACCGATCGTGTCGCCGAGCGAGATCTCGTAGCAGCCGAGCTCCCACAGCGTGGTGGCGAGATCGGCGACCGCTTTCGGCTGGATCTCACCGTCGAACGGACAGCCCAGCACGCAGGAGATATAGCCGCGGACCTTGACACCATCGTCCCTGGCGCGCGCCAGCACCGGCTTAAACCGTTCGATGGACTCCGCGACCGTGCAATTGATGTTGGCCCGCGAAAAGCCCTCGGAGGCCGCGGCGAACACCGAGACGATCTTTGCGCCGGCCGCGCACGCGGCGTCATAGCCCTTCTCGTTCGGCACTAGCACGTGGAATTCGGCACTGGTCAAATGGCTAACGCCGCGCAGCACGGCGTCCGAGCTCGCCATCTGCGGGATCGCCTTGGGCGAGACGAAGGCGCCGACCTCGACTGTATTGAGGCCGGCCGCGACCAGCGCCTCGATGAAGGCGATCCGGGCCTCGACACTGACCGCCGTTTTCTCGTTCTGGAGGCCGTCACGCGGCCCCATTTCGATGATGCGGACCTTATCGCTCATCTCATTCTCCGGAAGGCTCGACCACGGCGAGCTCGACGCCCTCCTGGACGATGTCGCCGACCTTGCATTTGATGGATTTCAGCACGCCGGCATAGGGCGCACGCAGCGTCTGCTCCATCTTCATCACTTCCAGGGTGAGGATCGGCGCGCCCTTCTCGAGCTTGGCGCCCTCCTCCGCCAGCACGGCGACGACGGTGCCCGGCAAGGGCGCTGCGATCTTGTCCGCGCCGGCCTGCTCCTCCATCTCGCCGCCGAACGGATCGACCCAATGCAGGTCGAATCGCCCGTTGCGCGTGCGCAAATACAGCTCATGGCCGTCGATCACGGCCGCGACGAACGATTTGACGCCGTCAAGCGTCACGTCGAAGCCGCCGTCCCGGGGCGCGATCGCAAATGCCAGCTCGCGTTCGCCGATCACCAGCGTCGCTGGTCCGCTGCCATAGTTCAGCGTGATCTTCTGCTCGGACCCATGACCAACACCATGACCCGCGCGAAACGCAAAATTGCGCTGGCGGCGGCCGACCGGCATCCAGCCAAAGGTCTGCCAGGGCGAATTCGCGTCCGCCTGTGCAGCCTGCCGCTCGTGGTTGATCACAGCGGCCACCGCGGCGCAGAGCTCGAGCTCGCCCGGCGCCGCCGGGGCCTGCGTCAGAACCGTCAGTTCGCGCTCGATGAAGCCGGTGTCGATCGCGTTCGCCCTCACCTTCGGATGCGTCATCAGCGCCGACAGGAACGGGATGTTGGTCACGATGCCGCGGACGTCGGACTCTTCCAGCCCGCGGTTCAGCCGCTCGATCGCGACATCCCGCGTCGGCGCCCAGGCGATCATTTTTGCCAGCATCGCATCGTAGTACGGCGAAACCGTATCGCCTTCCCGATAGCCGGAGTCGATGCGCAGCCCCCCCGCTTCAGCGGGCAGACGCCAGGTTGATATCTTGCCCACCGACGGCATGAAGTTCTTGGTCGGGTTCTCCGCGTAGACCCGCGCCTCCACGGCGTGGCCGTGAAGCTTGATCTCGTCTTGCTTCAGCGGCAACGCCTCGCCGAAAGCGACGCGCAACTGCCACTCGACCAAGTCGATCCCCGTGATCAGCTCGGTCACGGGATGCTCGACCTGGAGACGAGTGTTCATCTCGATGAAGAACACGTCCTTGCCGTCGGACACGAACTCGATGGTGCCGGCGCCGACATAGTTGACGGCGCCCGCGGCCTTTCGCGCGGCGGCACAGACCGTCTCGCGCTGGGCGGGATTGAGCGTCGGCGACGGCGCCTCCTCGATCACCTTCTGGTGGCGGCGCTGCAGGGTGCATTCGCGTTCGAACAGCGAGAGCAGATTGCCGTGGCTGTCGCCGATCACCTGCACCTCGATATGCCTCGGGTTATCGACATATTTTTCGATCAGCATGCGGTCGTCGCCGAACGCGGCCTTGGCCTCGCGCTTCGCGCTGACGATCGCAGGCGCAAGTTCATCCGCGGAGCGAACGATGCGCATACCACGGCCGCCGCCGCCAGCGGACGCCTTCACCAGAATCGGGAAACCGACCTTCTCGGCCGCCTTCGCCAACGTCGCATCGTCCTGCGCCTCGCCGTGATAGCCTGACACCAGCGGGACGCCGGCCTTCTCCATAAGCGCCTTGGAGCCGGACTTCGAGCCCATGGCAGTCATCATTGGCGCTGTCGGGCCGACGAAGACCAGTCCGGCGTCGAAACACGCCTGGGCGAATTCGGCATTCTCCGACAGGAAGCCATAGCCGGGATGGATCGCCTCCGCGCCGGTCTTGCGCGCGGCCTCGATCAGCCGCTCGACATTAAGATAGCTGTCGCGGGCACGTGCGGGCCCGAGCAGCACGGCCTCGTCGGCGAGCGCGACATGCATCGCGTCGCGGTCCGCCTCGGAATAGACCGCGACCGTGCGCAGGCCCATGGCGCGCGCGGTGCGGATCACGCGGCAGGCGATCTCGCCGCGGTTGGCGATCAGGAGGGTGCGAAAACGGCGGTAGAGCTTTGAGCGGTCCATCGCATCACATCCTGAACAGGCCGAATTTCGTCGGTTCGATCGGCGCATTCGACGCCGCCGAGAGGCCGAGACCGAGCACCAGCCTTGTGTCGGCCGGGTCGATCACGCCGTCGTCCCACAGCCGCGCGGTCGCGTAATACGGGTGCCCCTGGCTCTCATATTGCGCGCGGATCGGTTCGCGGAATTTATCTTCGTCTTCTTTCGACCAGCTGTCGCCCTTGGCCTCGATATTGTCGCGGCGGACCTGGCTCAGCACCATCGAGGCCTGCTCGCCGCCCATCACCGAGATGCGCGCGTTAGGCCACATCCACAGGAAGCGCGGGGAGTAGGCGCGGCCGCACATGCCGTAATTGCCGGCGCCGTAGGACCCGCCGATCACCACGGTGAATTTCGGCACCGACGCGGTCGCGACCGCCGTCACCAGCTTGGCGCCGTCACGCGCAATGCCGCCGGCTTCGTATTTCTTGCCGACCATGAAGCCGGTGATGTTCTGCAGGAACACCAGCGGAATGCCGCGCTGGCAGCACAGCTCGATGAAATGCGCCCCCTTCAGCGAGCTCTCGCTGAACAGGATGCCGTTGTTGGCAATGATGCCGACCGGAAAACCCCAGATGTGGGCGAAGCCGCACACCAGCGTCGTGCCGTAGAGCTTCTTGAACTCGTCGAACTCGGAACCATCGACGACGCGCGCAATGATGTCGCGCACGTCGAACGGCTTGCGCCCGTCGACGGGCACCACGCCGTAGATCTCCTCCGCCGCGAACAAGGGATCACGCGGCGGATGCATGTTGAGGTTTGGTCGTACCGACGGCTTCAGCGTGCCGACGATGCGGCGGGCGATGCCGATCGCGTGTGCGTCGTTCTGGGCATAATGATCGGTCACACCCGATTGCCGCGAATGCACGTCGGCGCCACCAAGCTCCTCCGCGGTCACCACTTCGCCTGTCGCGGCCTTCACCAGCGGCGGCCCGCCGAGGAAGATCGTGCCCTGGTTGCGCACGATGATGCTCTCGTCCGACATCGCGGGGACATAGGCGCCGCCGGCTGTGCAGGAACCCATCACGATGGCAATCTGCGGGATTCCTTGCGAGGACATCTGCGCCTGGTTGTAGAAGATGCGGCCGAAATGCCGCTCGTCGGGAAATATCTCGTCCTGCAGCGGCAGGAAGGCGCCGCCGGAATCGACCATATAGACGCAGGGAAGATTGTTCTGCCGCGCCACGTCCTGCGCGCGCAGATGCTTCTTCACGGTCATGGGATAATAGGTGCCGCCTTTGATGGTGGCGTCGTTGGCGACGATCACGCATTCGCGGCCCGCGATGCGCCCGACCCCGGTGACGACGCTCGCCGAATGCACGTCGCCGCCGTAAAGGCCATAGGCCGCGAGCGGCGACAGCTCCATGAACGCGGTGCCGGGATCGACCAGCAGGTCGACGCGCTCGCGCGCCAGCATCTTGCCACGCGAGGTGTGGCGGTTGCGCGAGACCTCGCCGCCGCCGCCCGCAACCTGGCTCAGCTTTTCGCGCAGATCCGCGACGAGGGTGCGCATGGCCTCGGAATTGCGCGCAAAGTCCGAAGAAGACGTATCGATGCTGGAATGGAGCGGCATGTTGGTTCCAATTGCGTGAAGGTTTTAAGCCGTCTCAGCCATCAATTCGCGACCGATCAGCATGCGCCGGACCTCCGAGGTGCCGGCGCCGATCTCGTAGAGCTTTGCATCGCGCCACAGGCGTCCGACCGGAAATTCGGAGGTGTAGCCGACCCCGCCAAGCGCCTGGATCGCCTCACCCGCCATCCACGTCGCTTTCTCGGCGGAATAGAGGATCGCAGCGGCGGCGTCCTTGCGCAAGCTGCGCGCGTGATCGGCGCGGTTGCAGGCACGCCCCACCGCATAGACATAGGCGCGCGTGGCCTGCCAGGTCGCGTACATGTCGGCGAGCTTGCCCTGCATGAGCTGGAAGTCGCCGATCGGCTGCCCGAACTGCTTGCGCTCGTGCATATAGGGCACCACCGCGTCCATGCAGGCCGCCATGATCCCGAGTGGTCCACCCGAGAGGACCGTACGCTCATAGTCGAGGCCGGACATCAGCACCTTGACGCCCTCGCCGACCTTGCCAAGCACGTTCTCCTCCGGCACCTCGCATTCGTCGAAGAACAGCGGATACGTGTTGGAGCCGCGCATGCCGAGCTTGTCGAGATGCTGGCCGTGGCTGAAGCCCTTCGTCCCCTTCTCGACCAGGAAGGCGGTCATGCCGCGCGGGCCCGCTTCCGGATCGGTCTTGGCATAGACCACCAGCACGTCGGCATCGCCGCCATTGGTGATCCACATCTTCGAGCCGTTGAGCACGTAGCGGTCGCCGCGTTTGTCGGCGCGCAGTTTCATCGAGACGACGTCTGAGCCGGCGCCGGGCTCGGACATCGCGAGCGCGCCGACATACTCGCCGGAGATCAACTTTGGCAGATAGCGCTCGCGCTGCGCATCATTGCCGTTGCGGCGGATCTGGTTGACGCAGAGATTTGAGTGGGCGCCATAGGAGAGGCCGACCGCGGCCGAGCCGCGCGAAATCTCCTCCATCGCGACGATATGGGCGAGATAGCCCATGTTGGAGCCGCCATATTGCTCCGGCGCGGTCATGCCGAGCAGGCCGAGGTCGCCAAGGCGCTTCCAGAGGTCCGCCGGGAATAGATTGGCCTTCTCGATATCGGCGGCACGCGGGGCGATCTCCGCCTCCACGAAGGCGCGCAGCGTGTCGCGCAGCATGCTGATGTCTTCGCCCAGATCGAAATCGATGCTCGGGATATTCAAGGCGATTCCTCCCTATTTTGGGGACCGAACCTAGCGGCATCGGGGCCCTTCTGCGGTCGAAAAGGTTGCATTTTCCGCCAAACTTGGCGAGGATTTTCCCAGAGGATTTTCCGATGCCTTTTCAAGTCGCAACCGCGATCCCGCGCCGTGCCGTGACCCCTGCCGCCTTCGTCCGCGGCGTCGTTGCCGCTTACGAACGCTACGGCCGCGATCCGACCGAGGCGCTGAGCCGGGGTCAGGTAACGCCGGACCTTGTCAATTCTCCGGATGGGCGGGTCACGGCCGGCCAGTTCGAGGCGCTGGCGGGCCATGCCATGCGCGAACTCGATGACGAGGCGCTCGGCTGGTTCTCGCGGCGGCTGCCCTTTGGCACCTACGGCATGCTGTGCCGCGCCTCGATCACCGCCCCGACGCTGGAGGTCGCGCTCAAGCGCTGGTGCCGGCACCATCGTCTGCTCACCGAGGACGTGCTGCTCGATCTCGCCGTCGGCGAGGAGACCGCGGTCGTGTCCATCCGCGAACTGGCCGACCTCGGACCTCTACGCGAATTCTGCCTGGTCACCCTGCTCCGCTATGTTCTCGGCTTCTCCTGCTGGGCCGTGGATTCGCAAATCGCGCTCCGCGCCGCGGAATTTCCGTACCCCGAGCCCGGCCACGTCTCGGTCTATCCGACCATCTTTTGCCGAAACATCCGCTTCGGTGCGGACCGCGCTTCCATCACCTTCGACAAGCATTACCTGTCGCTGCCGCTCACCCGGAGCGCGGCGGACCTCGACAACATGCTCAAGGGCGCGCTGCGGCTGACCGTACTGCCCTATCGGCGCGACCGGCTGCTGGTCGAGCGCGTTCGCCGCGTACTCCGCAATGCGCGCGGACGCAGTCTCGGCGCCGAGGATGTCGCAAGCGAGCTGGCACTCTCCACCCGCACCATGCATCGGCGCCTGCGCGATGAAGCGACCTCACTGCGGGATCTCAAGGAAGAGGCAAAATTCGAGCTCGCCAAGCAGGAGTTGATGCGCGGGCGCAGCCCGATCAAGCGGATCGCGGAGATCGCCGGCTTCCGCAACGAGAAGAGCTTTTCTCGCGCCTTCCGCACCTGGGCCGGCGCCTCCCCGCGCGAGTTTCGCGGCAGGTATCGCTGAAGCGCGGGTTGTCATGCTGTTGCGGCCTCCGAGATCCAACTTGGAGGCCGCAACATTTCCAAACGGTCTCGCTCAGTTCGAGTTGGTCTGCCCGCCCGGGCGCAGCTTGGTGCGCGAGTGCGTCTGCTTCGGCTGGAAGGCCAGCGCGTCGGCCGACGTCTTCGCGCCGCCGCTCTGTGAGCACGAGCCGCCGATGCCGCCGGCCGCGGCCCGGCAGGCCTCCATCGTCGGATAGCCGCAGCCATGCGCGGCCTGGGCACCATTGGTGATGCAGTAGTCTTCTGCCTGGGCAGCCGGCGCGGTCATCATGAGAAACGCAGATGCAAACAGCGTCGCAGCGGATGCGACGAACGTCTTCGAGATCGAGGTCATGTTGTCTTTTCCTGCTTCAGGGTCCCACAAAAGAGGCCTCGGCATGCGACGCAGGCTGAGGTTCACACCTCGCATGTAGGCCAGCACCAGGAACCGGCAATCACGCTTCGGCGCATTGCAGAACTTCGCAAATCACATGTCACAGTTAGGTGAGTTACTTATGTTTATATCCGCCTTATCCGAACCTGTATCCCGGTAAGGGAGTCACTCCCGCGCCTTCGGATGTTTGGACGTCGTTACGCGAGCTACGTTTTGGGACCCGTCGCCGCCGAACTATCCTGCCGCCGCGATCTCCTGCAATGGCAGCGGCACGTCCTTCGCCACGCCCAGCACCGGAAAGCTGCGGACGTTCTTCACGTTCGGCATCGCGGCGAAATGCAGGAGCTGCTGGCGCATGCTCTCGACGCTCGGCGCCACGCATTTGAGAAGATAGTCGGTGTCTCCCGAAATCCGCCAGCACTGCTGGATGCGCGGGATCGCGGCGATCGAGCTCTCGAATGCCGCCAGCACCGGCTGGGCTTGGCTGCCGAGCTGGATCGAGACGAACGACACCACCTCGTAGCCGAGCAGCCGCTCGTCGATAACGGCGCGCACCGCCCGGATCACGCCGCGGCTGAACAGCGATTTCAGCCGCCTCACGCAGTTGGGCCCGGACACCCCGACGCGCAGCGCCAGCTCGTTATTGCGAACCCGCCCGTCCTGCTGCAACTCGGAGAGTATTTTCAGATCGACGCCGTCGAGCTGGTCACGCCCCGCCATAGCCCACCTCGTCATGGTCGCATCATGCGAGACAGCGAAGCACGGGGCGGAATGGCTGCCAAGGGCAGGACGATGGGAAGAACCGGCGTGGTTGGCCGAGCTTGTCCCGGCCAACCGCGGGCTTTTTACGTGGACGCTAAAACGTGGATGCCCGGGACAAGCCCGGGCATGACGAGAGTTTCGTTGCCCGCCCTCAATGCGTCCACGGCTCGCCGCGGCGGAACGAGAAATTGTCCGCATAGGCGACCGGACGGCGCACCGATTCCTTTGGCTCGATCACCTGGTAGGCGATGCCCTTGCGCTCGCAATAGGCGACCGCCTCTTCCTTGCTGTGGAAGTGCAGCGTGATCTGCTGCTTCATGTCGCCGGACGAGGTCCAGCCCATCAGCGGCTCGACCGCGCGCGGCTGCTCGGGCTCGTAGTCGAGCTGCCATTCCTTGGTCTTCGACCGGCCGGATTGCATCGCGTTCTTGGCGGGCTTGAAAATGCGTGCGGTCATGGACGGTCCGGGCCTCTTGTTCGTCTTTTCGTTCGATTTCGATGCGTCACGGTAGCAGTTGGTGGAAACCGCGGGCATAGTATAGAGACACCTTTAGGGAACTGATCGGTGATTCCGGCCCCCCGGGATGGCTCGCCGATGGGTATAATCATTATGCTGCATCGTGACAATTGCGTACCCGCCTTCCGCGCCGGGGTCTCGCCCGGTGGCCCTGCTTCGTTGACATCTACCTGTCCGTCCCCTCCGAAAGCTCCCGTCGCATGTCCTTCCTGAACATCAACGCCACGCTCCCCGAGAAGGGCCGTGACCTCAGGCTCGACCTGTTTCGCGGCATTGCGAACTGGGCGATCTTCCTCGACCATATCCCCGACAACGTGGTGAACTGGATCACCACCCGCAACTACGGCTTTTCCGACGCCGCGGATTTGTTCGTCTTCATCTCCGGCTACACCGCCTCCTTCGTCTATGCGCGGATGATGCTCGAGCGCGGCTTCCTGGTCGGTGCTACGAGGCTGACCAAGCGGGTCTGGCAGCTCTACGTCGCCCACATCATCCTGTTCGTGATCTACATCGCCTCGATCAGCTATCTGGCGCTGCGCTTCGGCGATTCCGAGATGATCAACGAGTTCAACGTCGCCGGCCTGGTGGACAACGCCACCGAGACGCTGCGCCAGGGCCTGTTCCTGCGCTTCAAGCCGCTCAATCTCGACGTGCTGCCGCTCTACATCGTGCTGATGGGGCTGTTTCCGCCCGTGCTCTGGTTCATGCTGCGCAAGCCGGACCTGACGATGGCATTGTCCATCGTGCTGTGGCTGACCGCGCGCCATTTCGGCCTGAACCTGAACGCCTATCCGGCCGGACAGTGGTACTTCAACCCGTATTGCTGGCAGGTGCTGTTCGTGTTCGGCGCCTGGTGCGCCATGGGCGGCGCGCGGCGCTCGATGACGCTGATCAACGCACCGGTCACGCTGTGGCTCTGTCTTGGTTACATGCTGTTTGCGCTGGTCATGACCATGGCCGGCCGCTTCCCGACCCTCGGCGGCATGTTCCCGGAATGGCTGTTCTCGGCGTTCAACCCGAACGACAAGACCAACCTCGCGCCCTACCGCTTTATCCACTTCGTCGTGATCGTGATCCTGGTGATCCGCTTCGTTCCCAAGGACTGGCCGGGCCTGGAATGGAAAGGGTTCGACCCCATCATCGTGTGCGGCCAGCAGTCGCTCGCCGTGTTCTGCGTCGGCGTGTTCCTGTCCTTCGTCGGTCATTTCGAGCTGTCGATGAGCTCGGGCTCGCTGTTCGCGCAGATCTTCGTCAGCGTCGCCGGGATCGCGATCATGACGACGGTGGCCTATTACATCTCCTGGTCGAAGAAGCAGGACAAGCCGCTGAAGCCGCCGCCGCCCAAGACTGCGGCCGCAAAGGCGGCTTGAACGGGCAGCTCCGATCCCGCCGGACGACAGCGCCGCCGCTTCAGGCCGCCGCTTCGCTGTCGTACTCGGTAAACTTCTTGTAGATCCAGTCACGGCCGTCGTGGCGGCGCCAGACCTTGCCGTAAACGAGCTGCCCGTTGATCGAGCGGCGCGGCACGAACACGGTCCAGAGGTGCCAGATCTCGGTCCAGCTCGCCTGCGGACCGACGGTTCGGACGTTGCGATCGAGAGACATGATACAGAACTCACAGGATACGAGCGCTGCGACGAACTGTGATGTCGTGTGAGCACGAATTTCAGGCAGACCGTCGCAAGCCGAACCGATCTGATAACAGTCGCGAAGGCGCCCGCAACAACCGCTCGCTCTTAACCTAACCGATCAACCTTACCTCCTGTGAGCGCGTGGCGAGACCGGTTGAAAGCGGCCGCCGATTTTCCTAGACTGTGTGCGATTTGAGAATGAGCGCGTCGTTTTGAGGACGCGCGTTGATTTCCAGGCTGACGCGAATTTTTGAAAACGATTGATGGGCGGGGGCCACCACGATGAATTTGCAATGTGCATGTCTGCGCTTGGCGCTGCATTCGACGCCGCCTGCTCTGCCCGCGAAGACGCCGGAGCAGGAGCCGCGGAAGGTCGCCAACGACAATCAGCTGGCCTGGCCATTCCTGCCGTTTCCGTTCGGCTGGTACGCGACGAACTGATGGTTGGAAAAGCGTAACGCCGCGCAAGCGGAATATCATCGCTTGGCGGCGTCCGCTAGGCATTGGGCGCTGAAATCCCCAACACCAATATGTCTAGGACGACGCCTAAAGGTTCGACAAAGTTTTACGCATTCCGCGCCGCCCGACCCGCCCCAATGCCTTGAAATGTCGCGCGGAAAGTCGCGTTGCGCAGGGAATGAGCGCCGAGGGTTAGGAAGGCTTTGGCGGCTGCGGGCATCGGCATCGAACGCGCGCCATGCACGGCTGGAGCTGCGCTCGCCTGGCGCCTCGCCGATTGGCTATTGTTCTGAGGCGCGGGTCTGGCCCACCTCGGACTGGTCGGGGCAGCTGGATTCGAACCAACGACCTGCAGTACCCAAAACTGCCGCGCTACCAGGCTGCGCTATACCCCGAATGTCCGGCGAGCCCCGTCGATACACGCTTCCCAAAGCGCCAGCAAGCCTTCCAAAGGCGCGAGCAAGCTTCCCAAAAGACCGCCAGGACGGGGCAATAAGCCCTCCCGCCTACTTGCTGCCGAACAGCGGGTGGCCCACGCGGTCGCCGGCGCGGATGCCATATTTCTGCGCCGTGCCTGCCACCACCTCCAGAACAGCCCGCGCGGGCCCCCTGGATGAGATGATCTTTGTCGACATCGGCTCGGTATTTTCGGCGATGCGCAGAATTCGGCCGTCGGCGCGAATGAAGATCATGTCGAGCGAGACGTAGGTGTTCTTCATCCACATCGACACCTCCTGCTCGGGATTAAAGTCGAACAGCATGCCTTTGCCGTCCGCCAGTTCCTTACGGTACATCAGGCCAGTCTGCTTCTCTTCCTCCGTCGTCGCGACCTCGACCGAGAACACCTGCACGCCGTTCCTGGTGACGATCTCGAGGGGCTGGAAGCTGGCGGCGCGCACGGGTGCGCTCGCGACGGCACAGCCGGCGATGACAAGGATGGCGGCAAGCCAGCCCTTCGCAAGGGCGAAGACGGCCTTTCGATCGAAATTCATGGATGGCTCTCGAGGCGTGGGACTGGACCAGTCCTTACGTGGCGGTCACCGGAAAAGCCAGAGGCGCGCCGGCCAGCCAGCGCGCCTCTGCTCACGATCGCGGGAATGGAATTAGTGGGACGAAACCGGCGATCCCGTCTCGGGATGGATCTCGGCCGCCATCATGCCCTTGGAGCCGGGCCCGAACCGGACCAGGACATACTGGCCGGGCCGCAACTCGGTCATGCCGAAGCGGCGCAGCGTCTCCATGTGCACGAAGATGTCGGGGGTGCCCTCGCCGCAGGTCAGGAAACCGAAACCGCGCAGCCGGTTGAACCATTTGACCTGAGCCCGCTCCAGCCCGCTGGTCGCCGTCACCGTGACATGGGTGCGCGGCGGCAGCATCTGCGCCGGATGGATCGCAGTCGACTCGTCCATCGAGACCACGCGGAACGCCTGGTAGCCCTTGGCGCGCTGGATGCACTCGACGACGATGCGGGCGCCCTCGTAGGCGGTCTGGAAGCCGTCGCGCCTAAGCACGGTGACGTGCAGGAGCACGTCGGGCCAGCCATTGTCGGGAACGATGAAGCCGTAGCCTTTTGAGGCGTCGAACCATTTGATGACGCCGTGAACCTCGACGAGGTTGGCGCTGCTCTCACCAAGTCCGGTGAACGGACTGAGTGCACTGTCGCGACCGCCACCGCCGTGTTCGCCCACCGCGGGAACTCCGACCTTCTTGGACTCAAATCCGTCCGACGACCCCATAACCCCGGACCCCACACATGCCATGCAACCCGCCTGAATGGCGGCGCCGAATCACGCGTCTTTAGAGAATCTTCTCAACTCGACGCGACGCGAATCTTTCGACTCAAAAGATAACACTCCCGGTTGCGACGCATAGACAAAAAAGAGATTCGGCGGAACCTATGAACAGCTTGCACAGCCGCGAATCAAATTGCTGCCTCAATTACCCACAAAGGGCCCCAGCGTTTCGCCGATGTCGTGGCGGATCACGAGGTCGGCGATGTCGTCCTGCTCCGTCGGCTCGCGATTGACGATCACCAGGCGTGCACCCGATTCCTTCGCCATCATCGGAAAGCCCGCGGCCGGCCATACCACCAGCGAGGAACCGATCGCGATGAAGAGATCGCAGGCTTGCGACAGCGCCGTCGCGCGCTGCATCTCGTCCTCGGGCATTGTCTGGCCGAAGGAGATCGTGGCGGTCTTCACCGGCTCGTCGCACACGGTACAGTTCGGCGCGGCGCCCTCCTCGTCGAAGCGGCGCTTCACCCAATCAAGCGGATAGGCCTGCCCGCATCCAATGCAGCGCGCATACGTGGTGTTGCCGTGAAGTTCGATCACGTGATCGCTTGCGACGCCGGAGGCCTGATGCAGATTGTCGATGTTCTGGGTGATGATCGCGGGAACCTTGCCGGCGCGGTAGAGTGAGGCGAGCGCGCGATGGCCGCGGCCGGGCTTGGCCGCCGCAAAGACCTCCTCCATGGCGAAGCGCCGGCGCCAGGATTCGTCGCGCGCCTCCGGGCTGGCGACGAACTCGTCGAACGGGATCGGGCGGTTGCGCGTCCAAATTCCGCCCGGCGAGCGAAAGTCGGGGATGCCGCATTCGGTCGAGATGCCGGCGCCGGTGAACGGCACGATCCGTTTGGCTTCGGCGATCATGTCGCCAAGACGCTCGACGCCGCTGCGAAGATCCGATGCAATCAACGCCGCCTCCCGTTTTGCTTTTGTTTTACTGATTTGTTTTTGCGCTAGCTGCAACATGCGCAAGCGACAAGATTATTGACGCTGTTCTCCACCGCCACGCAAGACATGGTCGGCAATTTTTTCCGACCCTCGCTTATCACAATCCTGCAATGCCTCCTCCCCATTGACGCCCCAATCAGAAGCGCCAATGCATGTGTTGACGCGACTCAACGTGATTGCGGCGGCAGTGCTTGGGTTCAGTAGGACACATACTCACGTGCAGAGGGGATTTAACATGACCGAGGACGAACAACGCAAAATCCGCGAACGCGAAGAGATCGCCGCCCGTGTCGCCGCCTTCCGTGCCACCCAGGAAAAATTCAAGCGCGAACGTGAAGAGTATTTCGTGTCGACGCTCGACAACGCGCGCAAGGCGGAACGACCCTCGCTCTGGCCGTAACGACACCGGATCACCGAGCATGAAAAAAGCCCGGAGCATTGCTCCGGGCTTTTCGTTTGTTCAGCCGTTACCAGTGACGGTAATAATGGTGGCGGCGGTAGTATGGTGCATCACCGTAATAAGCGTAGGGACCAGGGCCGTAGGCATAAGCGGGGCCGCCATAGTAGCCATACCGCGGGCCGTAGCCATAGCCGTAAGGATGCGACGCGGCGACGGCGCCCGCGGTGATGGCGCCGGCGGCAAGACCGAACGCGAGGCCCGGACCGATGCCGCGGCCGCGCGCCTCGGCAGGCGAAGGCGCCGCGACCGCGGTCACGCCAACGGCCGCGACGGTAGCCAGAACTGCCAGTGTCTTCCTCATCATGAATCTCCTCCTTCGTATCTCGCACAGACAACGCCGGCGCGTTGCTATGGTTGCGCGCAAGCCTGTGGAACCGAGTTCGGAATAAATCCGGCCACGCATGGAACGGGCACGCGTTCCGCGAATTGTTTGCTCAAGTGCGGAAGCCTCCGCCGTCCGGTTGAGGCAACAGCACGAAGACCCCGTCAGCATCACCGATGCTGGCGGGGTTTTCAGTTCCACGCACAGCATTCGCAATGCGCCACAATTGCTGCCAGCGGGGAGCCGAGGAGGATAAAGTGCCGATATCCACGTTGCTGGCCCGTATCCGCAGGCTCGTTCCCAGATCCGGAGATCAGCATTACGACGAGATCGTCCGCAGTTTCGGTGTCGGCACGCTGCGCCCGCCGCCGACCCCGATGAGCGACGGCGAACTGGCGCGGGCGATTGCCGAGTTCCTTAAGGAACAGCCGTCGAGCGAGTCCGTAGGCGCCCTCGGCCGGCGGCTCGACCCCACCACCCCACTTTGAGGCGCCGGTCCGCCTTGTCCGGGAACATGCGCTTCGCGCGCACGTTGGCGTAGCCTTCAAGGAGAAAGGAGGCCGACATGCCCGTTTGGCTCGAAATCCTGCTCAACCTGTCCGGCTATGCCGGCTTCGTGGCGCTCGCCTCACACGGCACCGCGTGCCCGAGCAATTCCGCCGACCATCAGACCTCCACCGACGACCGTTAATTCGTGTGCGGTGGCTGGCCCGCCGTGCGCATCAGCCTGTCGGCTTTGACCGCGACACGCGTGTCCTCGAGCTGTGGCCGCAGCGAGACGCTGATCACCACGAAAGCCAGACAAAAGAGCGTGCCGACGATGGCGACGCGCCGGTAGGTGTGGCGGTCGCCCTGATAAAAGGACGGTTCTGAAAAAGGTGTCATGAATTCGTTCTTGGCAAAATTGCTTGTTGGCCAAAGTCGCTTGTTGGCCAAAGTCGGATCGCGTCTTCGCCAGACACCTATCGCAAGTGGCGGCAAGTGCAACGCGATTGCGCTTTTAACCTAACCGAATAGGGTTATCGGCTTCGCGGCAAGCTTCCGTTAGGAGTTCGCCAAGCCTCTTCAGAACAAGCGTCTTCAGAACTCGGCGAGCCGCTTCAGGCTCGCGCGAAAACCGAGGCTGCGATGGCCTGCGACCAGCACGGTGCCGAACACCTCGGCCGTGTCGTCGCTGAACGTCCCGGAGAAGCCGCTCGTTGCCTCCACTCCGCCGAACAGTGGCCGGGCGAAGCCATCCGCAAACGGCGTATGCTGGTGGTGACAAGCTCACCCTTCCAGGTCCCGTGCTCCGAAGGGCCGTTGTCCGAATTGCCGTTCCGGATCGTGTAGGCGCCGCGCGACCAGAAATACGGCCCGCCGCCGAGCAGAACGCCGTCACGCAGGATCAGCACGCCGCTGTCGCGGCCCTTCACGCCGTCGAGCATGTGGATGTGGATGGAATAAAGCCCGTTCTTCATGTTGCGTCCGCCGGGGCAACGATAGCGCCGGAGACGGAGAGCGTCGAGACGGTGAAGCGAAGGTGTGGTGATCCGTCGTCGGGCTTTGTTCCAGCTTCGCCTGCCTTTCGTTCTCGGAGAACGAATCGGAATCGCAGAAATCGGCACGAAGCAAGCCTTAATATATCGTTCGCACGCAAACGACCGCAGTCGCCAACGATCGCGCGCTCACATCGCGTCTTCGGACTTCGACCGCGGTGGCACCGGCGGCACCGAGGGCCTGTCGTTGCGCAAGCGCGGGTGCCGGTCGTACCAAAACACTTTTGCGATCTCGGCGAACATCTCGAGCAACAGCACGCATCCATGTCGCGTCTCCCTCGCCTCACTCGTAGCGAGGACAGGCGAACGGGACTGTGCGAAGCATCACGCCGGCTTGGTCAGGAAAGGCGTGTCCCGGATCGACACAGAAGCCACGACTTGTTCTGCATCCGACTCCATTTCGTTCGCAAGGAACGAATCGGAGTCGAGAAATCCAGCGCAAAACGATCCCTAACGATCGGTGAAGGCGCGCGCGATTGCCTGTTGTCATCGAGATAGTGCGATGCTCATCACGCCGCTCGCTTCGCCGTATCCTTCGATAGAGCCTTCTCCGAAAAGCATTCGAGGATCTGGATGCGGAGTTCTTCCGCGGCCGGACCATCAAGCTTCCTGAGCTGATTCCAGAGCCTGATCACTTCGCGTTGTTTCTCGACAGTCATGGGCACCTCCAAAGAATGTCGCTGCCAAAAGAGATGCCTCACTAGAACAAAATGGGAACAACAAGTCCAGCCCCTCCCGTGAAATTCGCCGGGCACATCGCCTTGAGCCTTCCGCGCGCCGACGGTTGCTTTTTAGGTTTTCAACCTTAAGTTCGAGCCACGGCGCGGCGGCTAGGCGCTGAAATCCCTTCCCCGCCAGCCAAGAAGGCCCCGTGCGAAAGCGCGGGGTTTTTCTTTTGGGGAACGCGCCACCGCCCTCCCCGTTAGTCATTCCGGAGCTAGGGATCGTGACCAGAAAATACTACGCCGTCGAAGTGGTGCGTCAGATCGAAGAGACCGTGGAGATCATGGTCGAAGCGCCGGATCAGACCGCCGCACATGATGCAGCGCTCGCGCACCTGAAGGCGCGCGGCTCCGAATATCAGTGGCTCAATCCCAAATGCGATCTCATCGTCTGGCGCGAGCGCCAGGTCGATACGCCGGCGATCATCGACGTGTCCGTATCGCCGGACTAGCGGCCGGAACGAGTTTTCCCGCCCCGCGTTGTCAGGTCGAATTCGGTGGTGCTGGCGGCATGTCGCAACGCGGCCGACCAGCTTGAAGAGCCCCGGTCCCCAAGACCGGGGTTTTTCTTTGAGGCGGCCGCACGGAGGCGACTCGATTCGAACGAGGGCCCGAACAGCAAAGCAGCCACCCGGGTGTTATGCCGGGTGGCTGCTTTGAGAACTGTCGACGCTCGCCCCTGTCCGCCTGTTAAACCAGCAAAGTCAGACCGACAAATTGTCGGTCATGCCGGGTGGGACTTCGCCTTGCTTGGTCCGCTCGGCGAGAAGCTCCTTTTCGGCCTCATACCAGAAGGTGTCCATCGTGCCTGCGGGCTCGCCAGCCTCCTTCCAGAGGTGATAGGCCCGATTTCGAATCTCTTCTTCGCTGAGACCAGTCATGTGATTTCTCCCTTTCGGAAGCAAAGCCTGACGACGCCCTAGAGTTCCTTAAGAGAGTTCCTTATTGGTTCAGCACAAGCAAGCAATCATTGCAGCGCTCCGCGAAAAGAAGCCTCCGCAACGAAAACGCGAGCCCTTAGACGGAGTCTTTGGCCACCTTCAGCGGCGAGGCCTTCACCGACTTGCTCGCCGGCTTCGCGGCGAACTGCATCGGCTCCTTGGTGAAGGGATTGACGCCCATGCGGGCTTCGGTCGCCGGCTTGTTCACCACCGACATCTTCACGAAGCCGGGAATGACGAACTCGCCGGACTCGTTGAGCTCCTTGTAGCCGACCGTCGCCATGTACTCGATGACCGACTTCACGTCGTTCTTCGACAGCTGCGTGCCCTCGGCAATTGCATCGATCAACTGAGTCTTCGTCATCTTCGCCATGTCTGAATTTCCTTCTGTGCGCGCGAGCAGGCTTTGCTCAGGACGCGGTCCGACCGCGCAACGCGCTTCTGTTTCATGCCAACTTTCATGAAGTGACGGGGCTTAGAACCCATCGACGCCCAAAACGCAAGCAGGGGTTCTGCGGAGGGCCGGACGCCCCGGCAAAGATGCCGCAGCTTCCGCCGTTTTCGCGTTGAACCATTTTCTCCCCGAGGCGTCTAACTCTTTGAAGTCCCCAAGCTTCACCCCCCATCAGAGAGCCCCGCTTCCCCAGGCGGGGCTTTCGTCTTTGCCTGGACCCGGCCCCGCACTGCCGATCAGGCTGACCCCCGAGGTCTGCGCCCGGCCACCCCGGTGACCGTCACAAGGCAGGTTCTCTTTTCCGGCCATCTCCTGCATAATGCGGCATGGCAAAAACAAAAGTGACCTTCAAAACCGTCCGCATTGCAGACAACGACTGGAAAATCCTGGCGGATTACCCGGACAGCGAACAGCGCGAAATCAAGGGCTTCACCAGCAAGGCAGACGCCGACGACTGGATCAATGGCGACCGCAAGATCGCGTGGCTCCGCTCCCAGGGATACGCCAAGTAAACCGCGCATGAGTCACGCGCGTATCGCGTGACGCCCGTATGGGTATGAGGCGCGCTTCGTCCCTCCCGCTCCATAGGTTCTTTCCGTGCCGGCGCCTTGCCGAGCAAGCGGCAACGCCCGCGCGTCCTATCGGCTGGACGGGAGCGCCTGGTCGATAAACCTTTGGCTGGGCATGCGCCGTTGAGACTTCGGTAACCTAACGCCTCCAAGCTCCTCTTAGTATCGTTGTGTTGGAGTACCCCACAGTGCTGAATTTTAACGAGCTGCGTGAACTCGCGGCCGATGTTCGCGTGTTCGTCGACATTGCCGAAGACAAGGCCGAAGCGCTTCGCGCCGTCATCACAGCCTATGACGTGGTGCTCGCGATCTTCCCGTCGGGAGAGGGCATGGGTCTCCACGTCATCAAGGGCGGCGAGATCCTGGACAGGATTGCAAACTCACGAACCAATACGAGCTACAGCCACACGGCCATTGCGGTTCCCGACCTGGAGCACGCGGAAGTGCTCAAGCACCTGACGGGCCCGGCCGATCAGCGGCTTGCGGCTTAGAGCGTTTTCAAGTTCGCGGGACGAAAACGCGTCACAACAATCTGGAGCAGTTCTGATTCAAGCAGAACCGACAACGCCTCGTTGCAGACGAGAATTTTTGCACTCCAGAACGCCTTGTTTTAGGAACACGGTTTCTGCGCTCCCGTTGGCCCACACAACCAACCAGGAGTTTGAGATGAAGAAGCTCGTCATTGCGACCGCCGCCCTCGGCATCATGTGCGGCTCTGCCTTGGCCCAGACCCAGACCGGCCCCGCCGCGCAGTCCGACAACATGCAGAAGCCCGGCATGACCAACACGGACAAGGGCACGATGAGCAGCGGCACGACCGGCGTGAGCCATGACGGCATGAGCAAGGGCGGAATGGTGAGGCCCGACGCTTCCGGCCAGGGCGGCTCCGGCCCGGGCAGCGACCAGGGCGGTACCAAGACCCGCAGCAACAAGAAGTAAGCCGGTTTCCTGTACGGCTCGCTTCCCGGCCGCGTCGCTTCCACAAGCGGCGCGGCCATTTCATGAGAAGGGTCTTTGGAACCTGTCGAATGCACTCCTCACAATCGTGCGCGCACCGGAACGGTCAGGTCTTGCCGCGAGTTGCCCCATCTCCAGCAAGGAGATCGTCATGAGCGTTGAAGGTAAAGTGAAGGAAGGCGCCGGATTCATCAAAGAAGAGATGAACGAACACGGCAAGTCCCCCGAGAGCCAGAAGAAGGCCCAGGAAGGTCGCGACTTGCGCAACGAAGGCCGGATCGAAGACGGCAAGCCGCCGAAGACGACGAAGCCGGGCACCGGTCACTAGATCGCGTTCGAAACCCCGTTTGGTGAAAGCCGCCCCTGGTCATGTCAGGGGCGGTTTTTCACGTTCATGACCAGCCGATACGTGCCCATGCGATCTTCCGAAGCTGTGATCCTCCGAAGGTGCAGTCCTACAAAAATAGCCGGAGGCTCGAAGCATGCAGGGCGATGGCTGGTAGAACGCTCCGGCTGTTGTATGGTCGAACGTTTCTTGTGAGGGGCTGATGAAGATTGCCATTGTTGTCGCCGGCTTGATCGTTGTTGTTGCCGCCGTTCTCGTGGCGGTACAGCCCGGCTTTCTAAAGCCTGCGTCTATGGCACTCGTGAAGAAGTCCGACATCCTCGGCTTTTCGCCAGGGATGACATTCGACGAAACCAACAAGCTCGTCACGCAACGTCGCTACCGCTGCCGTCAGATTCGCGATTCCTACGTCCTGGAGTGCGCAGTCGACGGCGCCAAGGTCACGATCTTTGCCGACGACGTTGACCCTGGGAATCCTGATCCCAAACATCCCATCTGGCGCGTCATTGCGGAGTTGAACAATCCGGGTCCCCAAGACGCTGCCGTCAAATCGATCTCCGACCAGTTCAACGCCCAGCCAACCAGGGACGCCGGGGACGGATGGATATGGACTGTCGGCCGTGGGCTCAAGCTGAGCTACGACGGCGCCGCCTTGAAGCTGGTGGACGAGGCTGAGGAAATCAGGCGTGGCAAGCAGGAAGCAAAGCGCTAGGGAGCGCGACGCCGGGTGCCCTTCAGTGACGAAACCGGTTGACGGCCAACAGCGGCAGCCATGATCCCAGCACCATGCAGATCGCAATGGCTGCGACTAGGACGTATTTCAGGGGATGTTGCGAGGACGCGAGCGAACCTTCGAGGTGAAGGTATGGCAGCATCGCCTCCACGGCCATCCCGATCAGGGCAACCGCAACCAGCCCGCCAACCGCCGAAGCGAACAGGTTGACGATCCATCCGATCGCGCCGCGCTCGTTCGACCAAGCCTCGTAGATCGCGACAGCCAGCATCACGAGCACAAAGACCAGCATGAAGCTCATCGAGCCGCCGACGCTCGCCTTCGACCCGAAGATTTCCACCAGCAGCATGGCCGCCACCGCGAGCAGTGTGATCGCCTTCACGACTTTCCTCTTTGGTGTCTCAGCACATAGGCCGCGAAGCCAATTCCGATGCCGAGCAGGCTTTGCAGCATGGCGGTTGGTCGCGCCGGGCTTCGCCGGGGTTCAACAAATTGCACTCGGAGAACTGCAGGACCGCCGCGCAGTGACGACCGAAGGCCGGGGACCGATCTATGCAGCTTGCCTATTGGAAAGCCGCTCGAACGCCGTGATGGCCCGGTTGGCCAGCATGAGGCGTCTGTGCTCGCCCTTGCGGACCATCTCTTCGACGGCGGCCGAGAGAAAGCGGCTGGTGAACGGCGCGTCGCTGACTTGTCCGGTGCGCTCCAGATAATCCCAGGCGATCTGCACGGAATGTTCGATGAGATGGGACAGGTTCTCGCTCATGCAGAACCTACGCTTGGCGGGAGCGCTTGTTCCGCGCTGGCCAGTAGGTCGGTTCTTCATGGCAGATCTCGAGACGTTCAATTTCCGCACGTTTTCGACTGACGAACAAATGAGGAACGACAAGCGCGCGCCGACGTTAGGTGGAAAAGGAGAGATCGCGATGGCTGACAAGACAGCTGACAACACCGGGGACAACACACAAAAGGATCCGAAGGATTGGGTTTCCGGCGACGACCCGATGACCGGCGCCCAGGAATCCTACCTCAAGACCCTCGCCGAGCAGGCGCACAAGCCCCTCCCCAAGAAGGATCTGACCAAGGCAGAGGCGTCAGAGCTGATCGACACGATGCGGCAAAAGGCCGGGCTCGAGAAGTAGACAGCGGGCATGTACGCCCCGCCCCTGCGAGACGGAAGAACATGACTCACCGATGATCAGAAGTGACGCGGGAAGGTTGCAGGCGTTCGGCCAACGCTGCATTCACAAACGTTGAGCGCGCTGCATTTCGTCGGGCACAGACAGCGTCGATTGAGCGCACGATCCCGCAATGTCGATTCCACAACTTCAATGCCGGGATCGGGGCCTGTCGCTTTGCGAGCCGGGCACTCATCCTGCTTTGCCTTGCTTCACGTCATGTACGATGTCACCGATGGTGCTTCCCACGACAATCGCGGCAACAACAGGCCAACCGGCGGCTACCATAAGGATGGCCCCGTAGCGCATGTCTTCGCCGGGCCGTTTGTAACTGTCTCGGCCCGAGAACAGGAGCACCGCGATCAGGCAGCCAACTGCGTATCGTCTAAACCATTTCACGACGAGAGACCTTCGTTTACGGGCATTCGTCGCCTCGAACTCCGTCGTGGTTCATGATGCCGGCCGTCCGGCCGCTCGCCGGCAGGCGAAATTTCAGACGATCACGCAAGGCGCGTCAGGCGCCTTGCATGACCTGCTGCCGCTCATTTTCTTGAGCGCGCTGAGCATCGGCTCCGCGCCGAGCTCAGTTCTGTCACTTCGGCAGATCGCGGATTGCCAGCTTGATGACTGTAAGGACAACGAAAGCGGGCGCCCCGTAAACGATGGCGTTCACGGCCCAAGTGATGGCGACGCCCAAGAAAACGGAACTGCCGACAGCTCCCCAGAAAAGGTAAGCTGCGGATATACCCGGCATCTCCCATGCCATCACAGGGGTGGAGTAGTCGGTTAGCTGCTCCATGACGAGCAGCACCGTCGAGACGAGGGCCCCGATTGCCAGTGCGACGGTGAGAACGGATTTCATTGTCTTCAAAGGCCCAACAGCGCCATCACGATCGGAATCATAAAAAAGGCTGCCAGGCCGAGGAGGCCTCCTACGGCAATCTTCACCCAACGCCGTTGAATTTTCGGCTCGAGCCATGTCGCCAGTTTGACCCAGAGCGCATACGCCCATCCGGCAACAATCGAGCGGATAAGTGCAAACAGAAGCTCGCCTAGAATATTGGCCATAGCGGTTAGTCGCGTCAGTTCCGCGGGGAGTTCATCTGCCAACGGCTAAACAACCCCGTGTCCCCCGTGAGTGAGGTGGCCCAGTTCTGCGATTTGCGTCACGTTCTGAGGACCCGGTTAGCGCTGTGGGGCTTCGTGAAGGGCTCGTTTTCTAGCGCTTGAGCAATGCCATCGCCATTCACGGCGCGCTCGGCGCGGCATCGTGACTGCTGACATCAGGGTGGCAGCAGCGGTGTGCGACGAGCCCCGCGATGCCGCTCAAATCTGCGGTCAACCAAAGGACATGCCATGAAGTTCGCCTCCACTCGCCTGATCGCTACTGACATCAAAATCATGGTTTCGTTCTACGAAATGGTGACCGGATGTTCCGCCGAATGGCTCGCGCCGGTGTTCGCCAAGATCGTGACGCCGGGCGCCAACCTCGCAATCGGCGCAGCCGAGACGGTCACGCTCTGGAAAGAAAACAGTGCCGAGCCCGGCGCGAACCGCACCGCCGGGATCGAGTTTCAGGTTGAAGACATCGATGCGGATTATCAGCGCCTGAAAGACAAGGTTACGCTGGTGCACGAGTTGAAAACGATGCCATGGGGCAACAGGACGTTCCAGTTTCGCGACCCCGAAGGCACCGCGGTATCGCGCTTCATGCCGCCGATCGAGCAGGCCGGACACCGCCTCGCGGCGCAATAGGTCGCGAAAGCAGACCGCCCCGCACACACAGCCAATGGCGCATGTGCGGCACTGGATTTTCGGTGAGAGTGCATTGAAATTTCGCCGGCTGATTTACTTCATCAGCCGGCTTCACCCTCATGCACATGTGCACCCGCCCCCTGCCCCTCCCCGGATTTTCCTGCTATCTCCTACTCCCTTCGGCTCGGCCGAACCAAAAACCCTCCATCCACCCAGGGAGCAACAACCATGCGATACCTCCACACCATGCTGCGCGTGCGCAATCTCGATGTCGCGCTGAAGTTTTACCAGGATGCGCTGGGGCTGAAGGAGGTTCGGCGGATCGAGAACGACAAGGGGCGTTTCACGCTGGTGTTCCTGTGCTCGTCGGACGATCTCGAGGCGCTGAAGAAGCAGCCGCAGACGCGCGGCGCGCCGCTGGTCGAGCTCACCTGGAATTGGGACGAGGAAAAATACGGCGAGGATCGCTTCTTCGGCCATCTCGCCTATGAAGTCGACGACATCTACGCGACCTGCGAGAAGCTGATGAAGGCCGGCGTCACCATCAACCGTCCGCCGCGCGACGGCAACATGGCCTTCGTCCGCTCGCCGGATTTGCACTCGATCGAGCTGTTGCAGAAGGGCGATCCGAAGCCGCCGCAGGAGCCGTGGTCGTCGATGCCCAACATCGGCTATTGGTAGGCCTTTTTGCCGGAACCAGCCCCTCTCCTAAGCGTTCTCTCTTCGATAATGCAATTGGAGGAGGACGCGATGGGACGCGGAATTTTGTTGTGGATGCTGGGCGTGCCGATCCCGGTGATCATCTTGCTGTGGCTGTTCTTCGGCCGCTGATCGCCTGACCAGGCTTTGCCTTGCAATGAAAGCTCCGCCTCGGGCGGAGCTTTTTGCATGCGGACCTTTTGCATGCGGACCTTTTGCATGAGAGGATCGGCGCAATCGCCCGTCGCTCGCCGCAGTGAATTCCGCTATTACCCGCGCCGAAAGAAGCGCCGCGGGAGGATGATGTGCCGGACCAAAAACTGACGATCTGGGGCCGCGCCAATTCGGTCAACGTGCAAAAGGTGCTGTGGTGCCTCACCGAGCTCGGCTTGGCTTACGAGCGCATCGACGCCGGCATGGCGTTCGGCAAGACCCGCGACGCCGACTATCTCGCGATGAATCCCAATGCGCGGATCCCGACGCTGGTTGAGGGCGACTTCACGCTGTGGGAATCCAATTCGATCATGCGCTATCTCTGCCTCGCGCATGGGCGCGGCACGCCGATCTATCCCGAGGCGCCGAGGCTGCGCGCCAGCGTCGACCGCTGGCTCGACTGGACGCTGTCGATGGTGCAGCCGGTCGACCGCCCGGTGTTCTGGGGCATCGTTCTCTCTTCGATAATGCAATTGGAGGAGGACGCGATGGGACGCGGAATTTTGTTGTGGATGCTGGGCGTGCCGATCCCGGTGATCATCTTGCTGTGGCTGTTCTTCGGCCGCTGATCGCCTGACCAGGCTTTGCCTTGCAATGAAAGCTCCGCCTCGGGCGGAGCTTTTTGCATGCGGACCTTTTGCATGCGGACCTTTTGCATGAGAGGATCGGCGCAATCGCCCGTCGCTCGCCGCAGTGAATTCCGCTATTACCCGCGCCGAAAGAAGCGCCGCGGGAGGATGATGTGCCGGACCAAAAACTGACGATCTGGGGCCGCGCCAATTCGGTCAACGTGCAAAAGGTGCTGTGGTGCCTCACCGAGCTCGGCTTGGCTTACGAGCGCATCGACGCCGGCATGGCGTTCGGCAAGACCCGCGACGCCGACTATCTCGCGATGAATCCCAATGCGCGGATCCCGACGCTGGTTGAGGGCGACTTCACGCTGTGGGAATCCAATTCGATCATGCGCTATCTCTGCCTCGCGCATGGGCGCGGCACGCCGATCTATCCCGAGGCGCCGAGGCTGCGCGCCAGCGTCGACCGCTGGCTCGACTGGACGCTGTCGATGGTGCAGCCGGTCGACCGCCCGGTGTTCTGGGGCATCGTGCGCACGCCGCCCGCCGAGCGCGAGATGATCCAGGTGCAAAAGGATGCCGATGCCGCCGCCGAGGTCTGGGCCATCGCGGACCGCCTGCTCTCCACGCGTCCGTTCATGGACGGCGATGCGTTCACGCTCGCCGACATCGCGGTTGGCGCCTATGCGCGGCGCTGGCTCGGCGTCGAGGGCATCACCCGGCCCGCGCAGCCGCATCTGACGCGCTGGCTCGCCGAACTCGGCAAACGGCCCGGTTTTGCGCAATTTGTGGCACCGCCGATGTCGTGAGCGGTGGCGCGGCTTAAGTCCGTTACGAGCACGATGAATCGGCATTTTGCCGCGCGGCGCCGGGAGATGGCGGCTACTGTGCATCGGGTTGTTTTCGCGTTTTTTTGTTTTAGGGCCAGCCGCGCTCGAACAGCAGCACGCAGAAAATCAGCACGAGCGTGACCGCCGCGGTGCCCAGCCGCGCAGTCCAGCTCAGGCCGCGGCCGACCCACCACAGCAGCGCGCAATACATCACGAACGGGACGATGATCTCGGGCCGCATGATGTCCGGCGGTATGGGGGCTCAGCGCCTGACCGTGGTCTCGACGCTGATCGAGCCGCCGATCTTGACGCAGGTGCCGGTGCTCTCGACCAGATGGAAGCCGCGGCCATAGGCGGCGCAGGAGCCCGCTTTCGCGCTCCCGCCGGCACCGTTCAGCGGCAAGGCCTTGCCGGCCTGTGGGCGCTCCGGAGGCGGCAGACGCAAGGCTTCCGCCGCGGCCGCGGACGTCGTCAGCAACGAGATCAGGATGAGGAGCGGCGCACGCATGCAGGCCGTACTAGCCCGGACCGGCGTCGCGCGCCATCGGGGTCGCTTTGCCCGGGGATCAGATGAACTTGATGCCGGCCGATTTGCCGCGGCGCCACACCACCTGGCAGCTCCGCCCGGTCCGCGCATCGCGCGCGAACGCCATCCGGATCACGCCCGGGAGCTGGCTCGCATCCTCGTCCAGCGTGATCTTGGCGCCCGTGGCGGAGATGTCCTGGACCAGGCATTGCCGCGCTGCGAATCCGCCGTCGAGCGTGATCCAGGCATGCTGCGACAGCGACTTGCGGGCTGCGCGCTTCTTGGGCGGTGGCATCGGCTTAAATTCTCCCAGTCCAGCGCTAGCTCAGGGAACCTAAGAAACCGTTGAATTCGGCCGACCGATCCTTGGGTGGGATGCTATCCACCGGTGCCAAAAGACCGTTCCCGAACGGCTTGCCCAGGGCGCCAAAGGCCATTATAGGTTCGCCCGCTGCAGCCGCCGGGCATGACTCGGGCGGCCAGCGGCCGTGCCGCGAAAAGCGGCGGGGCCCTGGGTTTGCTCCCTTCGTCTATCGGTTAGGACGCCACCCTTTCACGGTGGAGAGAGCGGTTCGATTCCGCTAGGGAGCGCCATCATCCGGCGTTAGATGACAGGGCGAATCTGCCGCCCCGCATGAACCTCCCTGCCCCTCGCCTCCGACCAATGTCCAGACTGAACCGGATGCAGGCCGATGGCGCAGCACAAATCTCCCTCGGACGACCAGGCCGGGATTGCCTCGCCGGCGCTGCCGCCATGGATCCACCGCACGGCAGCCTACGTGCCGGAGCGGCGCGCCAGAATGCTGGAGCACATGGCGCGCGCCAGGTCGCTGCCTCGGGCAACGCCTGCGTTGGAGCCGTCGCATACGGCCGGCACGAACATTCTCGGGGACGCCTGCGGCTACGCCGTCCTGTTCGGCATCATCGCGCTGCTGTTTCAGTCGCGCGTTCCTCTCTACCTCGGCGCTTTTCTCTTCTTCACCGATGGCGAGCGCATCGAACTCGCTCTTGCAAAGATCGGCATCCGTCTCGAGCTTGGTACGATCGGGCCCGACATCATCAAGGGCTTCGTATCCCTGTTCGGATGGTTCGCGCTGCTGGCATCGCTGAAAGCGTCCGTCCCCGCCTGGCTCGCGACATGGATGCTTCCAGACACATCGTGGTCCTTGCTCGCCGGAATCGCTCTTTTGTTCGCCATCGTCGAAGCATTCGCAACGCGCGCGATGCAGCATGCATTGCCGTGGTTCGGATTTGAGAGGCGACCGAGCGGCCTGGCCTGCGCGACGATCAAGCTCGCTATGGCCCTTGGCGTGCTGGCTCTGCTGGTGCTGCTCGGATGACGCGATCGTGAGGTCACGGGCCTGACAATCGCGGCGCTATGCCGCCCGCCCCGATCTGCGCATTTACCGGAAATTTACCCCTGCTCGTGAGCGCCGGTATCATTTGCTTAGAATTTGATTGCTACCGTGGAATTACGGAAAACCTCCGAAACACGATTGGCGCCCATGTCCGTCGCAGAGTTCCTCAGACAGCGTGCCGTGCATGTCACCGTGAGTGGCAGCTACTCGCTGCCGCGTTGGTACGATTGCGAGGGCAAGCTCCGTACCTTCGCCTGCCGCACCAGCCGCGTTTCACCGTTCCGCATGATGGTCGACGTTCCCGTAGTCGGAAAGGTCGGCGAGCGCGTGACCTCCTACTTCCAGGATTTTGGCGAATTCCAATGCACCATCAGCGCGACGCTGAAATCGGGCTTCCTGATGGAGCTCGACATGACGCGGGCCCGGCGCGCCTGGATGTCGGAAAAGCTGACCTGGCTCGAGAAGAAGCAAAAGGACGCCAGCGTCCAGGAGCTGCGGAATGACGCGCGCTTCGTTCCGCAGGTCGCGCACACCTTCCTGACGCTCGCCGACGGCAGCACCCATGCCTGCTTCATCATCGACGTCTCCACGGCCGGTGTCGCGATATCCTGCGAATACGATCCGCCAGTGGGAACCCCGCTTGCGGTCGGCGCTTGCGTCGGGCGCGTGATCCGCAAATTCGAAAACGGCTTTGCTGTCAAATTCGCCGAAAAGCAGTCGCGGGACGACGTCGTCCGGCTGATCGTCCGCACGGCCATGCTGCAATCGGCCTGATCCTCCGGCCGCGCTGCCCTATCGCAGCCCTATTTCGAGATAAGCTTTTGAAGGTCCGCGCCTCGTTCCGGACGTCATTTGCAGACTTGCGATCGGGGGACCGAATGGCAGTCGAGAAAATTACAGTCGATAAGGTCAGAGTCGACAAGATCACCTGGGACAGGGTCGGCCGGGTCACCGAGCCCGGACGCTACATGTACACGTTCGGCTGGCTCACCATCACCGCCGACGATCTCGATATCTGGAAGCAATACCCGCAGGCCGCGTTCACGCTGATGGCGCAGCATTCCGAGCCGGACGCGTCCACCGGCGAGGAGTTCCATCTCGGCGCCTTCGACGTCGCGCCCGACGCGCCGCCGCCGCTCACCACGCATTGAGACAGTCAAAGCGGGCTACGATCGGCAGCCAGCCGCCGCGGCAGGGCGCGTGGCGGGAACGCGTGGCACGCCCGTTGCTTTATCATTGCCATGACTCACATCCCCGCCTTCGATCAGGCCTTTCTGCTGTTGCTCATCGTGCTCTGCCTTGGTACGTGCCTTATCCGCGCCTTCTGGGAGGTGGAGCAACTCCGGGGCCGCCGCACCGCGTCCCCATCCCGCGCGATCAAGCGTGACTAGACCGGCTCGGCCGGCCGTGCGTAGCCCGGACGGGGCAATCCCGGCTCTGGACTTGCCGCGGCGACACGTGCATCGTCAATCGAAGAAACCTGCACATTGCCTTGATCTGACTTACCAATCGCGATCCGATGACGGGCGCGCGACCGTTGTCATGGGATGACGAGGTGGTTCTGTCATGCAATTGATTGCGCTCGTTATTCTGCACCTCGGCGACTGTCCTGATGAACGCAGGCTGTCACGCTTGTTAAGAGGCGCGACAGCAAGCGCATGACACAAGGTCGCATCAGGGAATGTAGATAAGCGGATCAAGGGAACCTATTTTCGGCGCCGATGTACCTGATTGAAGCGTTACCCACCGTCATCGGAACGGCCGCCATTGCCCCGGCGCTGCTGATGCTGTGGCTCGTCATTGCCGCCGAGGAACGCCCCGGACCGCCGGCCCAGGTCTGGACCGCTTTCCTGCTCGGCGCGGCCAGCATTTCGCTGCTGGGCCTGGCCCGCGCCCCTTTCGCCAAGATGGTTGCGGCCCCGGACAACCCGTGGGCGGCACTGGCCATGCATTCGATCTTCGGCGTCGCGCTGCCGGAGGAAGCGGTCAAGGTGATCGCGATCGTGCTGGTCGCCTCGACCAAGCGGCGGACCTTCGCCAATCCGATGGACACCGTGGTCTATGGCGCCGCGGTTGGCCTGGGCTTCGCCGCCTACGAGAACCTCGCCTATCTCGTCCAGCACGCCGAGATGTGGCGCTCGCTGGCCGCCTTGCGCAGCGTGCTGACCGTGCCGTTCCACGGCGCGCTCGGCATCATCGCCGGCGCCTATCTGACCATCGCGCGCGCCGGCACGGCGCTGGGTGCCAACCGCCATCATCGCGACTGGGCTCGTCTCTCCAGCCGGCTGCTGATCTTCGCAGGTCCGCTCGCCCTGCATTCGGCCTTCGACTTCCCCCTGCTCACGCTTCAGCGCATGCCGGATCTCGATCCGGCGCTGCGGATGTGGTTGGGCGGCGCGAGCCTGCTGATCGGCTTCAGCTCGATCGCCTTCGCTATCCGCCTGGTACGGCGCGTCGCGCGCCATCACGCGCCCCGAACCGACGTCGCGCGCGAGCGCCTCAGCCAGCTCCGCCGGATGTGGGCGCTGCTGCTTGCCGGTGGCGGCGTCGGCTTTCTCGGGCTCGCCTTCGTGCTGACCTCGATCCATCACTGGCTCATCAATCCCGAGCGCAATCTGACGCTGGCCCTGATCCCGATCGGCCTGGTCTCGATCCTGCTCGGCCTCGCACTTCTGATCGTCACGACCGCGATCTATGTTCTCGGCCGCAACCGCATCCGCACCAGCGGCGAAGGTTTTTCGTCGGCGCACGGCGGCGGCTGAGCCGCGGGATGGCAAGCGCGGTGTGCACGTACTAGACTAGATTGAGGACACACCTCTCGATCCGGAGCCTGCCCATGACATCGCCTGAGGATTTTTCCCGGCTGCAATCCGCCATGAGCGGGACGGTCAAGGCACATTGGAAGGCCTTTCTGTTCGAAGGCATCCTGCTTGCGGTGCTTGGCGTCGCCGCGCTGATCCTGCCGCCGCTCGCAAGCCTTGCGATTGCGATCTTCCTCGGCTGGATGTTCCTGATCAGCGGCATCGGCGGATTGATCGCCACCTATTGGGCGCGCAGCACGCCGGGCTTCTGGTGGTCGCTGATCTCGGCCGCGCTGGCCGTGCTTGCAGGCATGCTGCTGCTGGCGCGGCCGATCCAGGCCGTGCTGACGCTGACCATCGTGCTCGGCGCCTATTTCCTCGCCGAGGGCGTCGCCACCATCATGTACGCGCTGGAGCATCGCCGCGAGCCGGGCGGCCGCTGGTCGTGGCTCCTGATCTCGGGCCTCGTCGACATCGCGATCTCGTTCATGGTGATCACGGGACTGCCGAGCTCGGCGGAATGGGCGATCGGTATCCTCGTCGGCATCAACCTGCTGTTCGGCGGCGCCACCCTGATCGGCATGGCGCTGGCGGCACGCAAAAGCAACAGTTGAGGCGCCGCGTGGCCGTCACGTCTATTGGGGGGTGACAAGCCGCCGATCGCACGCTATATGACGGGCGATGATCACCCTCGTCACCAGCTATTTTTGGTACTTTAGCTACGACAGCTCGCTGGCGGCAGGAGGATCGCGCTCAATCTGAAACATTGCAGCAAACGTCCGAACAAGCCGCCAGACCTGGCGGCTTTTTTATTGGCCGGCAGGGTCTCAAAATGACAGGAGCCCGCCGTGCTGAGCACGACCGACGATCTTCGTATCCGCGAACTGAAAGAGCTGAGCACGCCCGAAGAGGTGATGCGGGAAGTCCCGCGCACGCTCACCGCGACGCGCGTGGTGATGGCCGCACGCAACGCCATCCATGCGATTCTCAATGGCCAGGACGACCGGCTTCTGGTCGTGGTCGGCCCCTGCTCGGTGCATGATCCCAGGGCCGCGCTCGAATACGCCGAGCGCCTCGCGAGCTTGCGCGAAGAGCTTGCCGACCAACTCGAGATCGTGATGCGGGTCTATTTCGAGAAGCCGCGCACCACGGTCGGCTGGAAGGGCCTGATCAACGATCCTGATCTGGACGGCAGCTTCGACATCAACAAGGGCCTGCGGCTGGCGCGCAACGTGCTCTCGGCGGTAAATAATCTCGGCCTGCCCGCCGGCACCGAATTCCTCGACATGACGACGCCGCAATACATTGCGGACCTCGTGTCCTGGGCCGCGATCGGCGCGCGCACGACCGAAAGCCAGATCCATCGCGAGCTGGCTTCGGGGCTGTCCTGCCCGGTCGGCTTCAAGAACGGCACCGACGGCAATGTGCGGATTGCGGCGGACGCGGTGAAGTCGGCCTCGAATCCGCATCATTTCATGGCGGTGACCAAGCTCGGCCGCTCGGCGATCGCCTCAACCGCGGGCAACGAGGATTGTCACATCATCCTGCGCGGCGGCAGCACGCCGAACTACGATGCGGCAAGCGTCGCGGCGGCCTGCAACGATCTGGCGAAAGCAAGCGTCGCACCGCTCGTGATGGTCGATGCGAGCCACGCTAATTCGAGCAAGAAGCCGGAAAACCAGCCGCTCGTAACGGCCGACATCGCCCGGCAGATTTCCGGCGGCGAGAACCGCATCATGGGGGTGATGGTCGAGAGCAATCTCGTCGCCGGACGCCAGGACGTGGTGCCGGGCAAGCCGCTCACCTATGGCCAGAGCATCACGGACGGCTGCATCGACTGGGCGACCACGGCAACCGTGCTCAAGCAGCTCGCTGACGCGGTCGAGATCCGGCGCAACATCAAGCGCGCAGGGCTGCACGAGCGCTCCGCCTGACCAAACGATTGCGGGCGGGGTGAGGCTGTCGCACCCTGCCCGCTTTCCCGGCGCCTAGCAGCCGCGGCAGATGCTCTTGATCTTCTTGTCGAGCGCCTGATTTTCCTTGCTGAGGGGATCGTTCGGGTCGCTCAGGTTCTTCTCACTTGGCACGTCGCCAGCGCGCGGCTGCCGATGACCGACGGGCGCAGGCGGCAAAGAACCCGCCGATTGTCCCGAGGTCGTCGATCCCTTGCTTCCCGTTTGCGCGAAGCCGGCGCTGCCGAACACCGTCAGAAGCGACAGTGCTAGGATGATGCTTCTCATTTTGCTTCTCCATTCCTCGAGCCAGCATCTCCATCACGACCAATCAGGTCTCGGGCGGATAGAGGTGAACGTCGCCGCAATAATCCACGATACGATAGCGCGTTTCCGATGCCGCATCACCCGCATCAGGTGCGGTATTTTGCATCGGCAACACGTAATTCGGTCCCACCGGCGACTTGCCGGCGCCGCCGGGAATGTCGATGACATAGTCGGGCTGACACAGTCCTGACAGCCGTCCGCGCAGCTGCCGCATCAAACTCTGCCCCTCGGCGAGTGTCGTTCGCAGATGCGCAGTGCCCGGCGCGAGATCACCGTGATGCAGATAATAGGGCTTGATCCGGCATTCGACGAAAGCTCGCATCAAATCCGACAGAGCGGTCGCGTTGTCATTGACCCCGCGCAAAAGCACGGACTGGCTTACCATGGGAATTCCGGCATCGATCAGCCGCGCGCAGGCGGCACGCGCCGGTCCCGTCAGTTCGCGCGCATGGTTGGCATGCAGCGCCACCCAGGTGGTGGCGCCTTCGGCCTTGAGCGCAGCCACCATCTCGTCGCTGATGCGCGCGGGATCGGCCGCCGGCACGCGGGTGTGAAGGCGGATGATCTTGACGTGATCGATTCCGGCCAGATCGGCCATGATCTCGCCCATCCGCCGCGGCGACAACATCAGGGGATCCCCCCCGGTCAGGATCACCTCCCAGATCTCGCTGTGCGCGCGGATGTAGTCGATCGCCGCGCGATAGGCGGCGTCCGAGAGCGCGTTCTCCTTGCCGGGTCCGACCATCTCGCGGCGGAAGCAGAAGCGGCAATAGACCGCGCAGACGTGAACGAGCTTGAACAGCACACGGTCGGGATAGCGATGCACGATCCCGGGAACCGGCGAGTGCGCATGATCGCCGATCGGATCTGCGTTCTCGCCCGGCTGCATTTCCAACTCTGCGGCAGTCGGAACGAATTGGCGCGCAATGGGATCGTCGGGATCGGACCTGTCGATCAGATCGACCAGCGCCGGCGTGATCGCAACCGCATAGCGTGCGGCAATGCGATCGAGCACCGGCAGCGCTGTGGCTGACACCAGCTGCTCGGCCACAAGTTCGGCCGGCTCGCGCAATGTGCGCGCAAGATTGCTCTTCATCATGTCTCGCTCAACGTTTCATCTGCAGGCGGCGTCCACACCACCTGATCAATTCGCGACGCGCCGCTCGCCAGCATCACCAGCCTGTCGTATCCGAGCGCGACGCCGCTTGCCTCCGGCATCGCCGCGACCGCGACCAGAAAGTCCTCGTCCAGCGGATAGGCTTCGCCGTAGCGGCGTTGCTTCTCCGCCATGGATTGCGTGAAGCGCTTGCGCTGCTCCTCGGCGTCGGTCAGTTCGCCAAAACCGTTGGCGAGCTCGACACCGCAGGCATAGACCTCGAACCGCTCGGCGACTCGGGGATCGCCCGCCTTCGCGCGCGCCAGTGCCGCCTCTGGAGATGGGTATTCGAACAGGATGGTCAAACGGCCCTGCCCCAGATGCGGCTCGACATGCTCGACCAGAACCTTGCTGAAGATGTCGGACCAGGTGTCGTCCTCGGCCACGCGGACCTTGCCGGCAGCTGACCGCGCGAGCGCGGCGCGGTCGCCCTCGCCGCCGGAAATGGTCGCAAGCAGGTCGATTCCCGCAAGCTGCTCGAAGGCGCCGGCCACCGTTACAAGTTCCGGCTCGGCGAAGGGATCGGCGGTCCGGCCGCGGAAGGCGAACGTGCCGATACCGGTCGCCTGGGCCGCGCGGGCGATGAGGACGACGCAATCGGCCATGATGGCGTCATAGGGGGCGCCTGCCCGGTACCATTCCAGCATGGTGAATTCGGGCAAATGCAGGTCGCCGCGCTCACGGTCCCGGAACACCCGGGCGAACTCGAAAATCCGGGTCTCCCCGGCCGCCAGCAGCTTCTTGCAGGCGAATTCCGGCGAGGTCCGCAAATATCGGCTCACACGGCTGCCGTCGGGCCGCATGATCTCGGTCCGGGGGGCGTGCAGGTGGGTCTCGTTGCCCGGGGAGACCTGGAGAACGGAGGTTTCGACCTCGACGAAGCCCTGCTCGACGAAAAATCCCCGTAGAGCCCCAGTGATGGCTCCCCTGGCCTGCAAGAAGGGCCGGCGGTCGAGATGCCGCGAGGGGGACCAGAACGGCGACATCGGCTTGTCCCCAGCCATTAACCGGCTGTCCCGCAAGCCAGCAAAATGCTGGCATCCAACGGCAAAACCAGTATGTTGCGGCCCGAAACGGGTGCCGCGGTCTGATTTGGGGCCCCAGGTCCCCCATCAATTTGACCACGTCCTGGCCCGAGCCGGGCCAAGCAAGCAGGAAATACAGCTTTGAGAGTCATCGCCAGTTCTATTCGCAAGGGCAACGTGATCGAGCAAGACGGCAAGCTATATGTCGTCGTGACCGCCGAGAACATCCATCCCGGCAAGGGCACCCCGGTCAGCCAGATCGAAATGCGCCGAATCTCGGACGGGGTAAAGATCTCCGAGCGCTACAAGACCACCGATCAGGTCGAGAAGGCCACAATCGAAGAGCGCAACTACACCTTCCTGTATGAAGATGGTGACGGCTATCACTTCATGAACCCGGAGACCTATGACCAGGTCCAGGTGTCCAAGGATGTGATCGGCGATGCGGCGGCCTATCTTCAGGAGAGCATGACGGTCAAGCTATCGCTGCACGGTTCCAACCCGGTATCGATCGCCCTGCCGCAGCGCGTGACGCTGGAAGTGATCGAGACCGAGCCCGTGACCAAGGGGCAGACCGCCTCCTCGTCCTACAAGCCCGCCGTGCTCTCGAATGGCGTTCGCACCACGGTGCCGCCGCACATCGCCGTCGGCACCCGAATCGTCGTGATGACCGAAGACGGCTCCTACTCCGAGCGTGCCAAGGACTGACGGGACCAAAGCGAGCGCAACAGGTGCCGCCGGGGGGCGAGACAGTGGTTGGGAAAAGTTTCCGCTTCGTCTCGCAACTTCTGGCGTCGCTTTCGCTCCTCATTGCCTCTCCACTTGCTGCGGATGAGTTCCGCAGCCCCTCACTCACGGCGCTGCGCGTCGATTGGCGCGCGGCGCTTGACCAGCTCCGCACCGAAATCAACGTCCATCCCCGGGCCGCGGAAGACTTCATCTTCGCACCCCGTCGTTCGGTGCCGCGCTACGATCCGCGCGCGATGCCGGCGCTGGTGCAGCTCAACGCGATCTCCTCGCAATTCTTCACCGGCATCGCCCGCAGCTCCGTGCCCGTGCTGCTGCCGTTCGACGCTGCCGCGTATCTCGAAGCTCGGCGCAATGGCGCGCCGGCGACCGTCGCGCTGTCGCGCTACCAGGCTGACTTCAATTCCGTCGACCTGTTCGATGCAGGTCCCGCCGGCTACAGCGCGACCTTTTCGTTCGAGCCTGGTACCGGAGACGGCATGCCGAGCCGGGTCTTCGCAAGGCCGGTCGAGGTGCAGATCACGGGCTCGGCGCTGGTCTATGACATTGCCGATCCCTCGGGCGGCAAGGGCGAGCCGGTCAAACCGCTCGCGGCGCTCTACCCGGACCTGCGCAAGTTCATCCGGGAAGGCTATATGCGCTACGCTTTCACCCGTTTCGGCGTCGCCTATGTGGTGTCGATCCAATGCCTCGACAGCGTTGCCAAGCCGCGGCGGCTTGCCTGCAAGGAGGCCTATCCGATCGCCGAGCGCTTCCTGAAGGCGCTGCGCGTGGCGGGCGGCCAGCGCATGCGGCCGCTCACGGACATCGCTTCCAACATTCTCGATCGTCCCACGGTACGCTCCCCGGACTTCACCTACAGGCCGAGCGGCGACATCATCCCGAACACCGGCTATCGCAAGCAGGGCGGCCATCCCGACGTGATGGCCTACGCACAAATCCGGTTTCCTCTCGAGAAGGCGCCCGCGTTCGTGCACTCGCAATCCTATGCCAAGCGCGACAAGATCGAGAGCACGACCGCCTATCCCTGGCGCGACAATTTCTGCGAATCCCGGAGTTTCGAGGTCTGGCAATGCGGCGGCGGCTATGGCCATCAGGGCGAGGACATCCGCGCGGCCGAGTGCCCACCGCCTGGTGAAGGCCGCCAAGCCTGTGATCCCAAGCAGCGCGCCGTCGTCGCCGTGCGGGATGCGAGGGTTATACGCGCTTCCAAGGACCAGGCTGTGACGCTGCAAATCAACAGCCGGAGCGAGCACATTCGCTTCCGCTACATGCATATGAACCCGCAGGCGCTGAACGCGGATGGCCTGCTCAATGGCCGCATCGTATCGGAGGGCGAGAAGATCGGCGTGGTCTCGAACTATCTCGACCATCCCGCCGGCACCTCGATGCACCTGCATTTCGACGTGCAAGTGTTCACCCGCGACGGCTGGATCTGGGTCAGTCCTTACGTCACGCTGGTCTCCGCCTATGAGCGCCTGATCCACGCCCGCGGCCGCGAGGTCGGCCCGGAGATCGCCGGCACGCCACAGCCTGTGGCGCATGCGCTGCCGGAGGACGTGCTCAAGCCGGACCTGCGCGAGGGATCGGGCGGCGACGAGAACTGACGGCTTGCTCCTTCCATTGCCAGGCAGTGCAAAAGCGTGTTGTCGCACACACCGCCCGATGGAAGGCCGAAGGAACTGGGTTGATGAGTGTCGGACTGATTGGTCTTCTCGACGATATCGCAGCGATCGCAAAGGTGGCGGCAGCCTCGCTCGACGATGTCGCGGGCCAAACGGCCAAGGCGGGAGCAAAGGCGGCTGGCGTGGTCATCGATGACGCAGCCGTCACGCCGAACTACGTGATCGGCTTTGCCTCGAAACGCGAACTGCCGATCGTAGGCAAGATTGCGGTTGGGTCGCTGCGCAATAAATTGCTGATCCTGCTGCCCATTGCCCTGTTGCTTGGTTATTTCCTTCCCGCCGCGGTCACGCCGCTGCTCATGCTGGGCGGCGCCTTTCTGTGCTATGAGGGCACCGAGAAGGTGCTCGAAGCCGCGATGCCGCATGATGCGCGCCACCACGAAGCCCAGCCCCAGCCAATTGCATTGAACGCGCGGTCGGTCGAGGACAAGAAAGTCGCAAGCGCCATCAAAACGGATTTCATCCTGTCGGCGGAGATCATGGCGATCACGCTGGCGGCCGTCCCGGCGGGCAGCATCTGGACCCAGGCGCTCGTGCTCGCACTCGTCGCCATTTTCATCACTGTTGGAGTCTACGGCGTGGTCGCCTTGATCGTGAAGGCGGACGATGTCGGCCTGGCCCTTGCGCGGTATGACGGCGCCTCGCTTGTTGGCGGCGCAATCCGATTGCTTGGACGTGCGCTGGTCCGCGGCATGCCTGTCTTCCTGGCGGTGCTGAGCACCATCGGCACCGCCGCGATGATCTGGGTCGGTGGCGGCATCATCCTGCACGGCATCGAACAATACGGCCCACCGGTAGTCGGCCATACGGTTCATGCCGCGACCGAGGCTGCCGCGCACCGCCTTCCCTCCATTGCCGGCACCGTCGGATGGGCGGTCGAGGCAGCCATTTCAGGCGTTATTGGGCTCCTTGTCGGCGCAGTTGCGATACCGGCCGTCACATACGGTCTTTCACCGCTATGGAAACGTCTGAAGCGATCGCAGCCGACCTGAACAAAAGCGGCTGCAGATTGCGGGTGCCGGCTACTCCAGCAACGTCGTGAGTTGCGCGCCCTCGTCCGCCACGAACACGGCAATCAATTCCGCCGGCTCCGTGGTGCTGGCATTGGCCGAGACCAGATGCGTCGAGCCGGGCGGCTCGAAGAAGGACTGGCCGACGCCGAACGTCTCGACCGGGCCGCCGCCGAGCTGGGAGCGGATCTCGCCCTTGGTTATGTAGGCGGTGACGGATCCTGCGTGACGATGCGGCCGCGAGAACCCGCCAGGGCCGTAGAACACGCGCACGATGGTGACGCGCTTGCCCGGCACGTTCGGCAGCGCGTAGGAGTCGATCGGCTCGACCTTGTCCAGCGGCGAGCTTTCGGCGGCGGTGGCGCAGAGCGGCGCGAGTGCGCCGGAAATGGTGTCCATCGTCACCGGCAACGCCTTGCCGATCGCAAGCGCGCACGCAAGCCCGCCGACGACGGCGATCGCCATCGAACGCGATGGCGCCAATGTGGTGGGCAAACTTACTACCGTCATCACGATCTCCCTTCGTTGCAATCAGGATGCCGCCGCATTCGCTGCGACCGGTCGCTTCGCCGGTGTCCAGCGAAACGCCGCACCGAAACGATTCCAGACGTTGATCGAGGCAACCGCAGAGGTCAGGTACGTCAGTTCGGTCTCGGAGAATTCACGGCTCGCCTCGGCATACACGCCCTCGCCGACTCCGTCGGGCAGGCAGGTCAGCGCCTCGGTCCAGGCCAGCGCGGCACGTTCGCGCGCGGAAAAGATCGGCGCCTCGCGCCAGACCACGACCAAATTGAGCTTGTCGACGGGCACGCCGATCCGCTCCGAAAGCAGGATGTGATGCTGCACGCAGAAGGCGCAGCCGTTGATCTGCGATGCCCGGAGCTTGACCAGTTCGAGAAGCTGCTTGTCGAGACCGGCCTTGGCCGCCACCTGGCCGAGCGCCAGCACCAGCTCATACGCATCCGGCGCGATCTTCTTGAAATCCTCGTATTCGCTGCGGGCGTGTGACATTGCCGTTCACCTCGTGGTATTGTAAGACCGCTTACATCTTATAAGAGCACTTACATGTTGCGCAAGTCGCCCAGTATCACGAGATCGAAATCCCGGCGCAAGACTGCCAAGCCTGACGCCGTGCGCGTGCCAGCCCCAGGGGAAGGCAAGCGCGGCGAGCAAGGCTATCTCGGCTATCTCTTGCGCCAGGCCCACGCCGCAGTCCGTCTGACGATGGAGCGGTCGCTCGCCGATCTCGGTGTCACCTCACCGCAATTCGCGGTGCTGACCATGCTCAACGCCTATCCGGGCCTCTCGGGCGCCGACGTTGCCCGCCTCACCTTTCTGACGCCCCAGACCGTCGGCGTCATCATCCGCAATCTCGAGCGTGACGGCGCGATTGTGATGACGCCGCATCCCGTCCACGGCCGCATCCAGCAATGGACGCTGACGCCGCGCGGCACGGCGCTTTTGAAAGCGTGCCGGGAAAGGGTGATTGCGTTGGAGAAGCGGCTGGCCGCCGGGCTCGATGTCAAGGCCGAGGCAAGCATTCGCCGCTGGCTCGCAGGCATCGCGGCCGATTTGCAGGAGGACTAGGCGAAGCGCGCTTGCCGCTGGCGGGACCTAGTCGCCGCCTCCGCCGTCGCCACCGTCCGAATCCGGGAAGTCACTGACGGCGCCGTGGCCTTGAATACCGCGCCCAAAGTTCTCCGCGAGGATCATCAGGACGACGACGAACAACCCGGCGCCGAACGGCCAGGGATTGGCGCGGATGATGTCGAACAGCTCCTGCATTCACGCATTGTGCGCAGACGGAAGCGAATCGACCGTAAAGTGACAGGCTCAAAATTGGGGATATCCGACCCGTTGCAGGCGCGCCCTACCCGCCCTTCAACACTTTCTTAACCTCGCCATCGGGCCAGGTCTCGCCCGCTGCGATCACCCGCACGCGGCTTTGATCGGCGTCGTTCACCAGCTCATGCGAACTCACCCGCTCGCCGCTTCGCTCCAGGTGCAGATCGGTTTCGGGCTTCCAGCTCAGTGTGGTGGCGAGATCGCCAGGGAAAATCTGCCATTGTGATCCGTCGTCGAGCTCGACGACGTGGCTCTCTGCATGCGCGCGTATCTTCATTCGACCCCGAATTCTCGACGGAAGGCGGGCCCCGACCATCGGCCGGGGCCCCGCTCCGTTAGTCGTTGTCGTGATGAATCACGGTCTTTTCGCGGTTACCGAATTCATCTTCCTTCTTGATGACGGTGGTGCGGTCGGCAGGCTCGCGCTCCTTGATCACGGTGGTGCGATCACGATCGCGGTCACGCTCTCGATATTCCGGGGACTGTCCGACGGTCACGCCGGCGCCGACCGGACCAACATGAACACCGACTTCGTCGGCGAATGCGGGGGCTGCGATAGCGGTGACCATGGCGGCCGCAAACAGATATTTCCTCATCTCGTCCTCCTCGATTGCATGCGGAGGGAATGCGTGAGTGCGACAATTTGTTCCGGAAGGAACAGGACGGACGTCCCGTTCCCGACCCTCCAGGAACCGACTCACAGGAGCCGCATTTCCCGCTACAATAAGTCGATGAAACACGCTGATTCCTCGATCCATCATACCCGCCGCGCCTTCACGATCGGCGCCGCCACCCTGCTCGCTTTCCCGACGCATGTCTTCGCCGCACCTCCAGGCTTCGACGAATGGCGTGAGGGTTTTCGCGCTCGTGCCATGGCCAAGGGCATCTCGGCTGCGACATGGCAGCGTGCGATGGCGCGGGTCGAGCCCGACATGAGCGTGTTCAAGCAGATGCGGAACCAGCCCGAATTTCATGAGCAGGTCTGGCAATACATCAACCGTCGCGTCTCCGACTGGCGCATCATCAACGGCAAGATCGCGCTGAAGAACAACGAGGCGCTGCTCGCGCGCATCGAGCGCGATTTCGGCGTCGAGCGCGGCACGCTGCTGGCGCTGTGGGGCGTCGAGTCCGCCTATGGCGATCCGCTGGTGCAGCAGAACCACATGACGCCGGTGTTTCCCTCGCTCGCCGCCCTCGCCTGGAACGAACCGCGACGCAAGGCCTATTGGGAAACCGAGCTGATCAACGCGCTACGCATCGTCGACAAGGGCTGGAGCACGCCGGAGCAGATGCAGGGATCCTGGGCCGGCGCGATGGGGCATTCGCAATGGATGCCGGAAGTCTGGCTCAATGTCGGCATCGACTATGATGGCGACGGCAAGGTGTCGCCGTTCGGCAAGCCCGACGACGCGCTGGGCTCGACGGCAAAATATCTCGTCAATCGCGGCAAGTGGCACCGCGGCGAGCATTGGGGCTACGAGGTGCGCACGCCCGGTGAGATGAGCGGCAGCCGGACCTATGCGGCTTGGCAGGCGGCCGGCGTCACCCGCGCCGACGGCCAGCCGTTTCCGCAAGCCTCCGCATCCGCGCAGATGTGGACGCCGGTTGCGGGCGGGCCGACGTTTCTGCTGGGACCGAATTTCAACGCGGTGAAGAGCTACAATCCCTCGATGAACTATGCCCTGGCGATCTGCCATCTCGGCGACCGCTGCCTCGGCGCCCCGCCTTTCATCCAGCCGTTCCCCGGCTCCGAGCGCGCGCTGACACTCGCCGAGGTGCAGGAGATGCAGACGCGCCTGACCAAGGCGGGCTTCGACACCGGCGGCACCGACGGCCGCGTCGGCAACGACACGATGAAGGCAATCAAGGATTTTCAGCAGAGGGCCGGTATCGTGCCTGCGGACGGCTATGGCGGGCTGAAGGTGCTGGCGAAGCTACGCCAGGGGTCTTAGGCCGGCTCAATGCCGGTATTGCGGCTCCTCCGCATCGAGCTGCCGCCGGATCGCCGCAAGATGCAGCCGTGCAGATTCGGAATCGCCCTCGCGCATCTGCCTGTAGGTCTCGGCTGCAATCGCGGGATCGACCGGCAGCACCTGTCGCCCGGTCGACATCGCCAGCACCTGCACCTCGGCGGCGCGTTCGAGATAGTAGAGATCGTCCCAGGCCTCCGCGATGGTCGGTGCCAGCACCATCACGCCGTGATGCTTCATGAAGATGATATCGGCATCCCCAACGGCGGATGCGATGCGCGCACCTTCGCGGTTGTCGAGCGCAAGGCCATTGTAGTCGCGGTCCACGGCCGTGCGACCATAGAACTTCAGCGCGGTCTGGCCGGCCCAGATCAGCGGATCGCCTTCGGTCATCGACAGCGCCGTGGCGTAGGGCATGTGGGTGTGGAAGGCGACCTTGGCGCGCGGCAGGCGCTTGTGCATCTCGGCATGGATGTAGAACGCGGTCGCCTCGGGTACGCCCTCGCCGTCGAGCACGCTGCCGTGGAAATCGCAGATCAGCAGCTTTGACGCGGTCAGCTCGCGGAAGGCGTAGCCGTAAGGGTTGACCAGGAAGAGATCGTCATGGCCCGGCACCACGGCCGAGAAGTGGTTGCAGATGCCCTCCTCAAAGCCGTTGCGCGCAGCCATCCGAAAGCAGGCGGCAAGATCCTCGCGCGCGCTGCGGATCGCGTCGGTGACGAGGTCCGGACGGTTCGAGCGGAACGTTGCTGGCGTGGAGGACGAAGAGTGAAGGCTGTGCGCCATGGCGGAAGGACACCTCTGTCGTTCGGAAGACGCCCGCGTTGTACAGGTCCGACGCCTGCGCGTCAGCCCCCGCGGGCGCCACCCTGCCCTTCGCAGCCCGCGCGACGGCCTATTGCCGCCGCGGCACGCCGCCGGCATTCATGCCGCCGTCGATGACGAGCTCGCTGCCGGTGACGTAGCACGAGGCATCGGAGGCCAGATACAGCACGCCGGAGGCAATCTCAGAAGCATGGCCGGCGCGGCCGAGCGGCGTGACGAGGCGCGCACGCTCCTCGGGATCGATCGGTGCATTGCCCTGGTTGCCGGTCGCGCCGGTCGGGATCTTGCCCCAGATCGGGGTGTCGATGATGCCGGGATGGACGGAGTTGACGCGGATGCCGTCGCCGGCGGCCGCGCACTCCATCGCGATCGACTTCGCGAACAGCCGCACGCCGCCCTTGGTCGCCGAATAGGCCGACAGCCCAGGCGCGCCGCGCAGGCCCGCGAGCGAGGACATCATGACGATCGAGCCGCCGCCGGTCTTGCGCATCAAGGGCAGGCAATGCTTGACCGAGAGGAAGACGCCGTCGAGGTTGATCGCGTTCTGCTTGCGCCAGTCGCTAAGCGTCATGTCGACGATCGAGGGCACGGCGATGCCGATGCCGGCGTTGGAGACGAGAATATCAAGCCGGCCAAAGCGCTTCGCGATCTCGGCTGTGATCTCGATCCAGCGCTCTTCACTGGTGACGTCCTGCTCCAGGAAAATCGCCTTGCCGTCGGCCTTGGTGATGCGATTGGCGAGCTCGGGGCCGCGCAGCTCGTCGATGTCGGTGGCAATGACGGTGGCGCCCTCGCGCGCGAATAGCTCGACGACGGCTTCGCCGATGCCGGAGGCGCCGCCCGTCACCAGCGCCACTTTACCCTCAACCTGCCCTGCCATGTTCACTCCCAGTTTTGCTGTTAGCTTTTTTGTTGTTTGCCGGGCCTATCTAATCATGGATGGTCCCTGATCGGGTAGCGCGACGTCGATGACGCGGAATTGCACACGCTCGGCGCCCTGATAGCGATCGACCGACAATGATCCCGCGACATGCAATTGCTGGCCGCGATTGGCAACGAGCGCGTTGCCGAGCTTCTGTCCGATCGAACGGAACGCGATGCCGTTGACGATGGCGCCGTCGCCCGACTTGAAGCGTAGCCTCAAATGTGCCTGTCCCACCTCGTCGGCATAGACGAGCTGGTGCGCCGGCAGCGCCAACACGGCTTCCGGATTGCCGCTGCCGAAGGGACCCGCGCGGTTGAGCGTCGCTGCAAGCTCGGTCGTCACCGCGCGCGCGGAGACCGCGCCGTCGATGTAGAGCTCGTTGACGTGGCGCGCCTCGGCAACGTCGCGCCCCAACGCATTCTCGAGGTAGGCGCGAAACTCGGCGAGTTTTTCCTTCCGTAGCGTGACCCCCGCAGCCATCGCGTGGCCGCCCCCCTTCAGCAGAATGCCATCGGCGACCGCCTGCCGCACGGCCTTGCCGATATCGACGCCGGCAATCGAACGGCCGGAGCCGGTGCCGATGCCGCCGGGCTCCAGCGCGATCGCAAAGGCGGGCCGCGAGAACTTCTCCTTCAACCGGGACGCAACGAGACCGACCACGCCGGGATGCCAGCCTTCGGAGGCCGTGACGATCACGCCGATCTTGTCCTCGAGCCCGATCGAGGCGAGCGCCTCGGCTTCGGCCTGCGCTTCGGCCGCCTGCTCGATGACCCGGCGCTCGCTGTTGAGGCGGTCGAGTTCGGCGGCGATCCGCGCGGCCTCGACGCTGTCACCCTCCAAAAGCAGGCGCACGCCGAGATCGGCGCGGCCGATGCGACCGCCGGCATTGATGCGCGGCCCCAGCATGAAGCCGAGATGCCAGGCCTCCGGCGGGCCGTTGAGCCGCGCCACGTCCATCAGCGCTGTGTGGCCGACATGGTCGCGCCGCCGCATCGCGATCAGGCCCTTGGCGACGAACGCGCGGTTGAGACCGATCAGCGGCGCGACATCAGCAACCGTGCCGAGCGCGACGTGATGCAGCATGCCGAGCAGATCCGGCTCGGGCATCTCCGCATTCCAGAAGCCGCGCTGGCGTAATTCACGATTGACCGCGACCAGCGTCACCAGCACGAGGCCGACGGCGGCGAGATGGCCGAGGCCGGAGAGATCGTCGAGCCGGTTCGGATTGACCAGCGCGTCGACCTCCGGCAGCTCCGTGCCGGCCTGATGATGGTCGATCACGACGACGGACATGCCGATACGTTTTGCTTCGGCGAGCGGCTCGATGCTGGTGGTGCCGCAATCGACGGTGACGAGCAGCGTGGCGCCCTTTTCGGCCAGCGCGCGCACGGCTTCCGTGTTGGGCCCGTAGCCCTCGAAGATGCGGTCGGGAATGTGGATCAGCGGATCGAGCCCGCAATGCCGCAGATGCCAGGTCAGCAGCGCCGCCGAGGTCGCGCCGTCGACATCGTAGTCGCCGAAGATCGCGACCTTCTCGCCGTTCGCTGCGGCATCCGCGATCCGCTTCGCGGCGGCCTCCATCTCCGTCACCGTGAACGGGTCCGGCAGAAGCTTGCGGATGGTGGGATCGAGGAAATCTGCGACGGCGTCGCTGTCGACGCCGCGGCCTGCCAGCGCCCGCGCCAGGAGCTCGGGCAGTTGGTGGCGCTGCACGATGGCAAGCGCTTTCGCCGCCCCGCGGGCATCCAGCCGGTCGCGCCAAAGCTTGTCGGTGAGCGAGCGCGCCACTCCCAGGAACGCCTGGGGCGCTTCGACGGGCAAGGCGGTAGCGGGCGGCGTCATGAACAGCTGTCGGTTTGAGGAACCTGGGAGCCGGAGGGATTGCATCGTCCGGCCGACGGACGATTGGCCCGCAATCCCTCGGGATTTGCAACGTCTGCGCGGCACAAAGCGGTGGATTGCCGCTTTGCTACCCGGACTGACTATCATTTGAGCATTCCGCAAAACAGCAAATTAAGCAGGCGTTAGGCGGAATCTTCGAAAAAGAATCGTATTCGATCTGTCAGTGATTGTTCCGGGTTCGTTGCAGATCAGACCTCATTGCCAAGGGAAGCCCCCGATGTCTGCTGCGCTGGGTCTCAAAGCCAAGCCGATCGCAAATGAACCCGCTAATGATGATTCCGACATCTCCGCGCTGATCAACCGCCTCACGGCGGAGGTCAACCAGATCGCGGTCGACAAGACCAAGGCGATCCAGCAGATCACCAACCAGATGAAGATGCTGGCGCTGAACGCGTTGATCGAAAGCTCGCGCGCCGGCGCGCAGGGCGCGGGCTTCGCGGTGGTGGCGCAGGAGGTCCGCGGCGTCGGCCAGCAGGTCGAGACTATCGCCCGCGAACTCGAAAGCCAGCTGACCAAGCGCACCGGCGACCTCGTCGCCTCGATCGACCGCATGAGCCAGCGCTCGCGCGGCGAGCGCATGGTCGACCTCTCGCTCAACGCCATCGAGCTGATCGACCGCAACCTCTATGAACGGACCTGCGACGTGCGCTGGTGGGCGACCGATTCCGCGCTGGTCGATTGCGCGGCCTCGCCCGACGCCGCGGCCGTGTCCCATGCCTCGCAGCGTCTCGGTGTGATCCTAGGAGCCTACACCGTCTATCTCGACCTCTGGCTCTGCGATCTCGACGGCAACGTCATCGCCAACGGCCGCGCCGACCGCTTTCGCGCTGTCGGCCAGAACGTCGCCCACACCAAATGGTTTCGCGAGGCCAAGACCCTGCGCTCCGGCGACGACTATGTCGCCGGCGACGTCGAGAACCAGCCGCTGCTCGGCAATGCCCAGGTCGCGACCTATTGCGCCAGCGTCCGCGCCGGCGGCCAGGCCAACGGCGCGCCGATCGGGGTGCTCGCCATCCATTTCGACTGGGAGGCGCAGGCCCGCGCCATCGTGCAAGGCGTGCGCGTTGGCGACAGCGACAAGGCGCGCGTGCTGCTGGTCGACTCCAATCTTCGCGTGATCGCCGCTTCCGACGGACAAGGCATTCTCAGCGAACGCATCTCGCTGTCGCTCAACGGCCAGCGTTCCGGCTTCTACCAGGACGGCTCGGGCACGCTGGTCGCGTTCCATGCGACGCCCGGCTACGAGACCTATCGCGGCCTGGGCTGGTACGGCGTGATCGTCTGCGGGGCCTGAAGCTGGAGGCGGCTCGCCTATCCAACTCAAAACCGTGAAAACAACCCCATACACGGTAGCCATCCGGTTGTTTTCATGACAGTTTTTTCGCCGTTTGACGCCTGCAAAACACTGGCATGCATGCCATCATGGCGTCGTTCGCGGTCCAGGCTCAAAGCGCGAGGCTCTGGCGATCTCGTCTTCGGCGGCCTGCACCGCCGCGATTCCGAGCGTTTGCGACGGACGCTCTCCGAACATTGCCAGGTAGTATTGCGAGAACCGGCCGAGTTCGTAAAAGCCCTGCTGCATGGCGACCGCTGTCACGGTGGTCGAGCCGGGTGCGCTCTGGTGCAGGATCGAATGAACAGCGCAAAGACGCTTGTGCCTGAGGAAGCTGACCGGGCCGAGACCGAATACCTCCTGAAACGCGCGGTGAAGGGTGCGCCGCGATACGCCGAGCGCCGCGCAGATTTCCGACACGTGCACCGGACGGGTGCCGGCGTCGTCGAGAAACTCCTCGACCTTGCGGATCAGCCGTCGCGCGGAAGGGAGCCAGCCATTGCCGTCGGGTGGCAGCGACGACGCGACGTTGGTAGCCATGCATTCGGCGATCGATCGTTTCCAGAAATCGGCTGTTGATGGCGTCAGTCCGTATTTGTTGTCGCGCAGGTGCGACATGATCCGGACCAGGCGGCGCGAGGCGATTGCGCCGCTCTCGATGTCCGCGCGGAAATGACCGCGGCTGCGCCAGGTGTCAGGATCACTCAGCCGTGCTTTTCCGGCGAACAGCGTCGCGACCTCGTTGAGGTCGAACCGCATGGCGGCGTAAGCGGAGCCGCCGTGAAAAACCCCGTCATGTTCGAGCAGCGGCGGAATGACGAGCACATCGTTGAGCTGCATGTCGAACGACCAGTGGGCGACGCGCTCTTCAGCCGCGAGCAGCATGCCGATGATCAGTCTGTCGTCGCTGGAAACCCGCTGCGTGCGCATGCCGACGTTGAATGCACCGATGCTGAGCGAGAAGTCGCCGATGCCGACATGGGACAACGTTCCGCGCAACCGACCGCGGCCGAGTTGCATCACATCGACATGCGAGCCATGGACGGCCTGCTGAAGTCCTTCGAAACCGTCCAGCTTGCGCGAATCAACCAGGAGGACTTGCCCCATGGCTGTACCCTGTTACTGAAGCGCGACAATTCTGCGGCAGGCGAGGCCTCACCAACTCCCCCGCAGACTGGCACAAACTGCACATCACAGCCGTCCAGTCTTCGGGTACCGTTTGCAACCTTAGCGATATTGAGCGGACGCGCTTTGCGGAAGGCAGAGCGCACGCGGCATGGATTTGCCGCGTGCTCGAAGACGTGCGTGCAAAGGAAGGAGATCTGGACGCAATGCAGCGCCCTCCTCTCCCCGGAGCGCCAAAAAAGTGGGGACTAGACAATGCGTCTAATGGGCCGGGCAAAGAGCCATCGTCGAAGTCTGCCAAAGTTGGCGCAGTAGCATCAGGTGGAATGCGCGTATCGGAGCTTCCACCATGTTGCGAGCGGATCTGGATCACTGCGAGTGGGTGCCGGATGATTTGAAGACCGGCGAGATGGTCTTCATTCCCGGCGGAACCTTTCGCATGGGATCCGACCATCATTATCCCGAGGAAGCGCCGAGCCATCGAGTCGCTGTCGACGGCTTCTGCATTGACCGCACGCCCGTGACCAACCGGCAGTTCAAGCAGTTCGTCACCGCAACCGGCCATGTCACCGAGGCGCAGATCGTTCCCGATCCGAAGGACTATCCGGGCGCGCTGGCAGAGATGCTCTACGCGGGATCGCGGGTGTTCTCACCGCTGCCGCGCATCACCGATCTCACCGACTGGAGCCAGTGGTGGACATTCCTGCGCGGCGCCAACTGGCGTCATCCCTATGGTCCTGGCAGCAACATCGAGGATCTCGACGATCATCCCGTCGTCCACGTCTCCTTTAGCGATGCGGCAGCCTATGCCCACTGGGCCGGCAAGGGCCTGCCGACGGAGGCGGAATGGGAATTTGCGGCGCGTGGCGGCCTCGAGGCGGAGGAATACGCCTGGGGCGATGCGCTGATGCCGGGCGGCAAACACATGGCCAATATCTGGCAGGGCAACTTCCCCGTCCAGAATCTCGGCGAGGATGGGTACGAGCGTACCTCGCCGGTCATGGCCTTCCCGCCGAACGGCTACGGCCTCTACGACATGATCGGCAATGTCTGGGAGTGGACCTCCGACTGGTGGTCGTCAAACACGCCGCCGACGCCGCAAAACCCTGCTGCATCCCCAAAAATCCCCGCGGCGGCGGTGAGCACACAAGCTACGACCCTCGCCTCCCCGACATCCAGATTCCGCTCAAGGTCCTCAAGGGCGGCTCGCACCTCTGCGCGCCGAACTATTGCCGCCGATACCGCCCGGCCGCGCGGCACGCCGAGCCCGTCGATACCTCGACCAGCCATGTCGGGTTCCGCTGCGTAGTGCGATTGCCGTCTGTAACCGAACGCCGACACGAAGGACGTGCTGCAATCTAGCGCGCGCCGCTGGTGGTGGCTGGCGCCAGCGGTGCGCTCCGCGCGTCGGGCTATTTCGATATGCAACTTATCTATCGGCGATCGATAAACATCTTCATCATTTTTGGACAAGGCGGGCCGGTTACAGGCAAGAGCCTGCCCCATTTCCCCGGTAAGAGTCGCCTCATCGCATCGCGACGCGCGCGCCGTCGACCCTGAAACGCTCGCGCCCGCAACGTGCCGAGGAGATAGGCCATGAAGATCGTCGTGATCGGCGGGACCGGATTGATCGGATCCAAGCTGGTGGCGAAGCTCAAGCAGCAAGGCCACGACGCGGTCGCGGCTTCGCCGAAGTCGGGCGTGAACGCGGTGACCGGGGAAGGTCTCGCAGCAGTGCTGGCGGGCACCGATGTCGTCGTCGACGTTGCCAACGCGCCGTCCTGGGAGCCCGCGGCCGTGCTGGAATTCTTCGAGCGTTCGAGCAAAAACCTCGCTGCGACTGAGGCCGCAGCGGCCGTGAAGCATCATGTGGCGCTCTCGATCGTCGGAACCGAGCGCTCGCCCGATAACTCCTATTTTCGCGCCAAGCTGGCGCAGGAGACTATCATCAAGTCTTCGCCGGTCCCCTACTCGATCGTCCGCGCCACCCAGTTCTTCGAATTCCTCAGCGCCATTGCCGAGATGGGTGCGGCCGAGGGTGGGATCGTTGTTCCCTCGGCATTGTTTCAGCCCATCGCGGCCGAGGACGTGGCCGATCGCCTCGCAGAAGTCGCGATTAGCCCGCCGCTTAACGGCACGATCGATATCGCAGGACCTGAGAAGGCGCCCTTTAATGAATTCATCGCACGCCGCCTGAAGGCGTCCGGCGACCCCCGACCGGTGGTGGGAGACCCAAAGGCGCCGTACTACGGCGCTCCCATCGACGACACATCGCTGAACCCTCTTGGCGAGGCGCGGCTTGGCACGACGCCGCTCGCAACATGGCTCGCGAGACTTTGAGGAGACCCCCATGCGCAGATTGCTGATCGCAACCGCTGTTTATGCCGCATCATTCCTGACAGCCCATGCCGCCGAGACGGCGACGCCCACGGCCAAGGTGACGGTCGTGTTCGACCAGGCGCTGCCCAATGTCCCGGGCAAGAGCATGAAGGGCGTGCTGGTCGAGTATGGTCCCGGAGGCTCCTCGCCGGCCCACATCCACGCGCCCTCGGCTTTCATCTACGCCACCGTCCTGGAAGGAGCGATCCGCAGTCAGGTCAATGACGGCCCGGTCAAGGTCTTTCACAAGGGCGAGAACTTCTCCGAAAAGCCCGGCGACCGCCATGCCGTCAGCGCCAATGCCAGCGAGACCGAACCCGCAAAATTGCTGGCCGTCTTCGTGGTGGATACGGCCGACAAGGAGCTGACTATGCCGATCCCGAAATAGCGCACAATCGGCGAGCGGCATTGCCACCTCGAGGCGTTGATTTCATCCGGGGCTGCCTACGAATGCCACCGGCGTGCCTTTCGAGACACGCCCGGCGACGCGCTCGGCATCCCAATTGGTCAGACGCACGCAGCCGTGAGATTCCGCCTTGGAAATCTTCTCCGGCGAGGGCGTGCCGTGAATGCCGTAGCCCTCGGCAGACAGGTTGATCCAGACCGTGCCGACCGGATTGTTCGGGCCGGGCTTGATGGTGAAGGGCTTGCGGGAATGGACGCCCTTGAAGCGATAAGCGGGATTGTAGCGATAGTACGGATTTCGGCTGACTTCCGTGACCTTGAGCGTGCCTGAGGGCGACGGCTTCTCCTCGCTGCCGACCGTCGCGGGATAAAATCCGATCAGCGCATTCGTTTTGTCGAACAGTTTTACGGTCTGCCTGACCTTGTCGACCTCGATCCTCTCGGCCTTGGTGGGGATGCCCTCGCCTGCGCCTGATGTGTCCACCACGACGATGGTGTCGCCGGCGCGATCGAAATGGCGCCCGGAGTTGAGCGCGGCCAGGAGCTGCTCGCTCATGTGAAATTTCTCGGCCAGGGCCTCGCGCGCACTGGTGAAGCCGAGCTTTGTAAGCTCCTTCATGTCCTCCATCTTCGACGGCAGCTTTTTCAGGAAAGGACCCGCCACGTCCTGCTCGGTGATGGCATAGGTCATCGTCACCGGCCGGTCGTCCGCCCGTAACGCGGTCCAGACATCGTCCGTCACGGCGTCCGAAACCGGCAGCTGCCGTGCTTCGGCATAGGCCCGCAACGCCTTTTTGGCGTTCTCGCCGAATCTGCCGTCGATCGCGCCGGGCGAGAAGTGCGCGCGGTCCAGCAGGACCTGCAACCGGACCCCGGCCGCGGTCGGCTTATCGTTCGACAGGGTTTTCTTCGACGGCTCGGCGACGTTGATGGCAGCGGCGTTGATCTCCGCGGCGAACGCCGGCGGCGCAGCCAGAGCGAAGACCAGAAAGATGCAAATCTGCCCCGCTTTTCCGAGCGACATCGCCGGGTCCTTTCACGTTTCCGACGGTTCAGTGATCAACTCCCGAGCCGCGGCGCTAGCGAGCTTGCGGTATTGGTGTTCGTACTGCCTCGCCATTCGGCTCGCAGAGAAGCGCTCCTCGAAGCGGGCGCGCACCTTCCTTCGATCCAGTTTTCCCAGTTCGCCGATCGCCTTGACGGCCTGCTCCTCGTTCTCGACGATGAAGCCGGTCAATCCATGCTCGACGACTTCGGGGACGGAGCCGGAGCGATAGGCGATCACGGGCGTTCCGCATGCCATCGCTTCGATCATGACCAGCCCAAACGGCTCCGGCCAATCGATCGGAAACAGCAGAGCAGCGGCTTCGGCAAGGAAGGGCTGTTTCTTTGCGTCATCGACTTCACCAACAAGCCGGATATCCTTGCCGTCGACGTTCGGCTCGATGTGGTTCCTGAAGTAGGCCGTCTCGGCGCGCGGGACCTTCGCGGCGATATGGAGGGGCATCTGGACTGCGCGCGCGATACGGATCGCGTCCTGCGGACCCTTGTCTGCGGTGAGCCGCCCGAGAAACGCCAAATAGGACCCCTGTTCGTAGGACGGCCGAAACAGATCGGGCGGCAGCCCGTGCTGGATGGTTCCGATCCATTTCGCATCCGGAAGCGGCAGCCGCTGATGATCGGAAATCGACACGAAACATGCTTCAGGGAAGTGCCTGACGACGTCGGGTAGTCCGGGCAAGTCGAGGCGGCCGTGCATGGTCGTGAGGAACGGCACGCCGAGACGACTGAGCAACGGCAGGGACAGCCAGTCGACATGCGCGTGGATTACGTCGAATTCTTTCGCACGCCTTGCGATTGCCTCCATCAGCATCGCGCTTGCGGCGGTCGGGTCCGCCCCCTTTTGTCCGAGCCGCAGCGCGCGGGGCCAGACAGGATGAAGCGCACCATTCGTCCTGGAATCGCCGCTCGCAAACAGCGTGACTTCGTGGCCGAGCTCGACCAGCCCATCCACCAGCCAGGCCACCACCCGCTCGGTGCCCCCGTAGAGCTTCGGAGGGACGCTTTCGGCCAGGGGAGCAAGCTGAGCGATGCGCATGGCAGGCTACCCGTCAAGCCCCCGCACGCACGATCAGCACGATCGCGGCGGACAGAAGGTTCGAAATCGCGAGCAGCGTCCAATTCGGCCTGGCACTTGCGGCCGCGACCCGGCAGACGAGCCCTTCCACGAGCCTTAACATTCGTCCTCGGGAAGCCGATCGAGGTAGGCAATCCCGAATCCCGTGAGTTCTTCGGCATCGCTCCCGCGCGCTTCCCATCTCCCTTGCAGATGACGCTCGAGCAGGCAGCGACGGCAATCTGCGGCATCGACGTGGCGATGCCGGGCGCGGTAAACGGACCAAGCAATATCCACCGCCGTTCGCAGCGGGTCGTCGTCTACCATGTTCCAACTCCGAGATGGAGACGTTCATGGGACAGCAACTCCTTACGACGGCGGAAGTTTCCACTTTTTCCCGGAGGGCCCGAAGCTGCGCACGGCGACCGCGGGCACAAGCAGGCGCCCTCGGAGAAATCAGGCGACGCGACGAGCCGCCATCTCTCCGGCTAGCAGCAGCGCGGCGCGGCTGGCCCCGATTGATGCAATGCCCTGCCCGGCAATGTCGTACGCGGTGCCGTGCGCGGGCGTGCAGATCGGGAACGGAAAGCCGCCAAGCAAAGTCACGCCACGATCAAAACCCATCAGCTTCATCGCGATCTGGCCCTGGTCGTGATACATCGTCAGCACCGCATCGAAGGCGCCGCCCTTGGCGCGCAGGAATACGGTGTCAGCGGGAAACGGCCCTTCCGCGGCAATACCATCGCGCCGGCCGGCGGCGACCACGGGCGCAATGATGTCGATCTCCTCGCGGCCGAAATTGCCGCCGTCACCGGCGTGCGGATTGAGCCCGGCCACCGCGATGCGCGGCCGCGCAAAGCCGGCGTTGCGCATGCAGGCATCGGTCAGCTTCAGCGCGCGATGGATGCGTTCGCCGGACAGTCGCGCGGCGACGTCCTTGAGCGGGATGTGGGACGTCACGCGGGCGTTCCACAGCCGGTCCAGCACATTGAACTCGCTTGCGGGGGTTTTGAGTCCGACCACTTCGGCGGAGAATGCGATCTCGTCGTCATACTCTGCGCGGGCCAGCCGCATCGCCTGCTTGTTGAACGGCGTAAAGCAGACGGCATCGACCCGGCCGTCGCGGCCGAGCTCGAGCGCATGCTTGTAGTTGGCAAGCGCGAACCTGCCGCCGGCAAGGCTCGCGATCCCCTGCTGGATGTCGCCGGGATCGGGATGGCCGAGATCGACGAACAGAGTCTCGCCCTCCGCCGCGCGCAGATCGGCTCCCTGCTCCACTGTTGTCAGCTCCGGCTCGACGCCGGCAACGCGCGCGCCCGCGTCGAAGATGCGGCGGTCGCCGATCACGACAATCTGGCTGCTGGCGCGGATATCGTCCTGCACCACGAGCTTTGCGGTCAATTCCGGGCTGATGCCGGCGGGATCTCCCATTGCCAATGCAATGAGCGGCTTTGCGGTCATATGATCACTTTCTCCCGAGCGGTCTCTTGAGCTCTCTCTTGAGCTCTCTCTTGCGTTCTCTCTTGGGCTGTCGTCTCGTCGGTGGACGGCGCAGGCTTGCGCAGCAGGCGCGCAAGCTGCAGCACGAGCGGAAGCAGCAAAAGTGCGATGCCGGCCACGATCAGGCATGTCACCAGCTTGTTGGCGAAGAAGATCCCGAGCGATCCCTTGGACATCAGCATCGACTGCCGGAACGCGTCCTCGGCCTTATCCCCGATGACGATCGCGAGCACGAGCGGCGCCAGCGGATAGAACAGCTTCTTGAAGAGATAGCCGACGATGCCGAAGCCGAGCATCATGAGAACATCGAGATAGGAGTTCGATACCGAATAGGCGCCGACGACGCAGATGATCACGATCAGCGGCGCGATGATCACGAAGGGAATCCGCATCAGGGCCGCGAAGACCGGGACGGTCAGCAGCACCAGCACAACGGCGACGATGTTGCCGACATACATCGAGGCGATCAGGCCCCAGACAAAGTCCTTCTGGTCGACGAACAGCATCGGCCCGGGATTGAGGCCCCAGATCATCAGCCCGCCCATCATGACGGCCGCAGTGGCCGAGCCGGGAATGCCGAGCGAGAGCATGGGCAGAAGCGCGCTGGTGCCGGCCGCATGATCGGCCGTCTCCGGCGAGATGATGCCTTCAACCTCTCCGGTGCCGAAATATCGGCCACGGCGCGAGAAGCGCCGGGCGATGCCGTAGCTCATGAACGACGCCGCAGTCGGGCCACCCGGCGTGATCCCCATCCAGCATCCGATGGCCGCGCTGCGCAGCAGCGCAACACTATGCCGCGGCAGGCGGCCGATCGCGCGAAACACCTCGCGCCACTCTATCTTCGACGAGACCGCGCGGGCATGAAACTCCTCTTCGACGGCCACGAGCAGCTCGCCGATGCCGAACAGGCCCATCACCGCGACGACGAAGTTGACGCCCTTGACCAGCTCGTCGACGCCCATGGTGAGGCGCACGCTGCCGGAGACGGTGTCGATGCCGATGGCGGCGATGGCAAAGCCGATCGCCAGCGCGACGACAGTCTTGATCGGAGCAGCCCCGCCCATGCCGACGAAGCTGGCGAAGGCAAGAAAATAGACCGCAAAATATTCCGCCGGCCCGAAGGCGAGTGCGACTTGCGCCACCCATGATGCGAGGAAGGTGATCAGGATGACGCCGATCAGCGCGCCGAATGCCGCCGAGCCGAAGGCGGTGGCGAGCGCCGTCGTCGGCCGTCCATCGCGCGCCATCGGGTAGCCGTCGAAGGTGGTGGCGACAGACGACGGCTCGCCCGGGATGTTGAACAGGATCGAGGTCACGGATCCCCCGAACAACGCGCCCCAATACATGCTGGAGAGCAGGATGATGGCAGAGACCGGCTGCATGCCGAAGGTCAGCGGCAGCAGCAGCGACACCCCGTTCGGAGCACCCAGCCCAGGCAGCACGCCGACGAGAATGCCGAGCAGCACGCCGATCACCATCAGCGCCAGATGCGGCAGCGTGATCGCGATGCTGAAGCCGTGAAGGAGTTCTCCGAGATTGTCCATCGGCCTCTCCCTCAGAAGCCGAACGCCGCGGCGAGCGCGCCGTGCGGCAAGCTCACCTGGAACATGCGCTCGAACAGGACGTAGAGCGCAAGCGCTGTCGCCGCCGCCATGCCAAGCGCGCGCGGCACGGATTGTTGTCGGGGGATCGCCAGCACCGCGAAGATGTACAGGGCCGAGGCGACGTACATCCCGGCCAACGGGATCGCAGCCACGAAAATCGCGGCCGGCACGAACAGGCCGGCAAGCCGGCGCAGCTCGATCGATGTGATGGCAATTGGGACGCTGGCGAGCGTCGCGGCCGGCATGACACCTCGAAACAGGTTGTAGAGGCTCCCGAGCACGATGATGATCCCGGTCAGGAACGGAAACGTCCCGGCGTCCACGCCCGCGCTCGACCAGCCGATGCCGTTATCGAGGCTGGAAATGACGACCGCCACACCGAAGCTTCCGGTGAGAACGGCTGTCGCAAGTTCGAGAGCGCGGCGCGATATCATCGAGGGCTCCGGTCAGGCCACGTACAGTGTCCGATTATGGCGCACGTGTTTTCCCAGCGTTCGCTGTCGTTCCGGCGGAGGGGTTTGAGGCGTGCGCCGCCTCACTTGACCAACCAACCCTGCTCGCTCGCAACCAGCCTGACGCGCTCGAGATCCTCCTTGATGAACTTGTCGAACTCGGCACCGGTCAGGAACGTGTCGACCTGGGAGGTTTTCTCGATGTAGTCCTTCCAGTCCGGCGTCGCCTGCACCTTCTTCATCAGGTCAACATAGAACGCGGCCTGGTCCGGCGTGACCTTGCCGGGGAGCCACACTGTGCGCGGCTGCTCATACTGCTTGATGTCGAGGCCCTGCTCGACGCAGGTCGGAACATCGCCCCAGCCTTCGGTCGCGGTGACCTTGGCGCCCTGCGGCAGCCGCTTCGGGCTGAAGACGCAAAGCGGGCGCTGGGTGGCGCCACGCCATTGCCCGAGACTCTCGCTGGGATTGTTGACGTGAGAGTCCAGGTGTCCGCCGGCGAGTTGCACGGCCGTCTCGGCGCCGCTCTTGAAGGGAATATAGGTCAGCTTGATGTGGCCGGCCTTCTCGATCATGCGGGTCAGCACCTCGTCGGTATCCTTTGACTGCGCGCCGCCCATCTTGAACTCGCCTGATGCGGCCGCCTTCAGATAATCGCCCGCCGTCTTGTAGGGCGCGTCCTGCTTGACCCAGAGCAGGAACTCGTCCTGCGCCATCGCCGCGATCGGGGTGAGATCGGTGTAGTTGAAAGCGACTTTGGAGACGAGCGGCTGCTGCCAGGCATTCGACGTGCCGAAGATCACCTTGTAGGGATCGCCGGCGGACGCCTTGCCGTAGACATAGCCTTCCGCGCCGCTGCCGCCGCCCTTGTTGACGACGACGATCGGCTGCTCCACCAGCTTGTGCTTGGTGATGATGTTCTGCACGGCGCGCGCGAGATTGTCCGTGCCGCCGCCGGGCCCGGCGGTCGCCACGAACTCGATCGGCTTTTGCGGCTGCCAGGCCGAGAGCGCCGGCGTCGTGCCGGCGAGCACAATTACGGCTGCGGAGAGCAGAAGTTTTGATGTCTGACCCATGATGTCCTCCAGCTTATTTTTGTCTCTTGTTCTTGTTGTTTTCGACGTCCGGTCAGGCGACCCGTTCCTCGCCTCTTCCCGATGCCAACACGATTGCGCCTTCTTGTTCGAGCGCGTCGATCTGCTTCCGGTCGAACCCATGCTCGGCCAGCACCTCGCTTGTATGCTCACCGTAGACCGGCGCGCCCGTGCGCACTTTGCCTGGGGTCTCCGAAAACTTGACCGGCAAGCCGATCGTCTTCACGGGCCCGAGCGTGGAATGCTCGACCTCGACAACCATCTCGCGCGCCAGCGTCTGCGGATCGCTGAGCGCCTCCAGCATGTCGTGCACGGGGCCGCACGGCACGCCCTTCTCGTCCAGTGCCGCCAGCCAGTGCGCGCGCGTGCGGGTGCGGAAGCGCTCGCTCAGAACAGCTTCGAGCTCCTTCAAATTGGCCATGCGGTCGGCGCCGGTGACGAAGCGTGGATCGGCTGCGAGCTCGCTTGCGCCGAGCGCCTCCAGCATCAACAGCCAATGCTTCTTGTTGGCGCCGCCGACCACCAACCAGCCGTCCGAGGCCTCGAACGCCTGATATGGCGCGTTGAGCGGATGCGCCGAACCCATGGCCCGCGGCGCGGTGCCCGCGGCCAGCGCGATGGTCGACTGCCAGTAGGTCTGCACCAGCGCGGCCTCATAGAGCGAGGTCTCGACCCACTGCCCTTCGCCGGTCTTGAGACGGTGCGTGTAGGCCGCGAGGATGCCCATGCTCGCCAGCAGGCCGGCGGTGATGTCGGACAGCGGCGGGCCGCATTTCACGGGCGGACCATCGGGACGTTCGCCGGTAAAGCTCATGATTCCGCTCATGGCCTGGGCGACCAGATCGAAGCCGCGGCGATGCTTGTAGGGTCCGGTGCGGCCGAAGCCAGACAGCGAGCAATAGATCAGCGTTGGATGCTGCTTGTGCAGGTCGTCATAGCCGAAGCCGAGGCGCTCCATGGCGCCCGGCGCAAAATTCTCGACCAGCACGTCGGCGGCCGCGATCAGCCGCCGCAACACCTGCTTGCCGCCATCGGTATCCAGCACGATGCCGCGCTTGTTGCGGTTCATCATCAGGAAGGAGGCCGCCTCGTCGCCGATCTTCGGCGGCACCGAATGGCGGGTGTCGTCACCGTTCGGCGATTTCTCGATCTTGATGACGTCGGCGCCCATATCGGCCAGCATCAAGGTGCAGGTCGGCCCTGCCATGACATGGGTGAGATCGATGACCTTGAGGCCGGCAAGCGGCCCCGAACGGCCGGAGGTTGATTGCGAGCGATCGCTTTGCATCGGGGCGTCCTATTGGCCGCGCCATTGCGGCGCGCGCTTGGTGAGGAAAGCATCGAGCCCTTCGCGAAAATCCTGGCTCGTGTAGCACATCAGGATGAGGTCTTCGCCCTCGTCGGGCGTCAGGCGCCTTTGCAGGCGCGCCACGGCCTGCTTGGTCGCATTCAGCGTCAGCGGCGCGTGGCTGGCGAGCAATTTGGCAACCTCGTCCGCGCGCCTTTCGAGCGCGGCGATATCCTCGACGACCTCGCCGAGCAGCCCGACACTGGCAGCCTCGGTCGCGTCGACGAGCCGCGCCGTGAAGATCAGATCCTTGACGCGGGCGGCGCCGATCAGCGCGGTGAGACGACTGACATTGGACATCGACAGGCAGTTGCCGAGCGTGCGGGCAATGGGAAAGCCGATTTTCGCGCTTTGGGTGCCGATGCGGAGGTCACATGCCGCGGCAATGCCCGCGCCGCCGCCGGTGCAGAACCCGTTGATCGCCGCGATCGTCGGCACGCGGCACTGTTCGAGCGTGGTCAGCACCCGATCGATGCGGTTCTCGTAGTCGATCGCGTCCTGCGGCGACTTGAAATCGCGGAACTGATTGATGTCGGTGCCCGCGGCAAACGCCTTGTCGCCGGCCCCGCGCAGCACCAGTACCTTGATCGCGTGATCGTCGTTGATCTCCTCGCAGATCGCGGCGAGCCGCTCATACATCGCGAAAGTGAAGGCGTTGCGCGCCTGCGGGCGGTTGAAGGTGATCCGCCCGATCCCGTCCTGGCGCTCGAAAACGAGGTCTTCCGCCTTCACCTGCTGGTCCATTTCCTCGATGTCCTTCTGCTTTTCTACATTTTTGAATGCAAAATGATCGATTTACAAGCCGGAACTTGCATTAATGCGTATATAGCTCCATTTTTGCATTCAAATGGACTTCAGACCCATGCTTCATGAGGAAGTCGTCGGCCGCATCCGGGCCATCCTGCTCGACGGCGAGATCCCGCCGGGCGCGCGGATTCCCGAGCGCGAACTGTGCGAGCGGCTACAGATATCGCGCACGCCGCTCCGCGAGGCGCTCAAGGTGCTCGCCGCCGAAGGTCTCGTGCAACTCCTGCCGCATCGCGGCTCGCGTGCGGCAAAACTGACCGACAAGGATATGCGCGACCTGTTCGAGGTCTGCCAGGGCCTCGAGGCGCTCGCCGGCGAACTCGCCTGCGAACGCATCACCGATGCCGAGATCGACGCGATCGCTGCCGCGCACGCGGACATGGTGCGGCATTATCGCGAACGCGATCTGATCCAGTACTATCGCGGCAACCGCGCCATTCACGAAGCCATCGTCGTTGCGGCCGGAAACCCGGTGCTCGCGGGGCTGTATACGTCCGTGACCGCGCGCATCCGCCGCGCGCGCTATGTCACGCCGATGACGCCCGAACGCTGGGCGGTCGCCGTGAAGGAGCACGATGCCATCCTGAACGCACTGCAGAGGCGCGACGGCGTCGGCCTCGCCCATATCCTGCGAGCGCATTTGCGCCACAAGCGCGAAGAGGTTTTGCAGGCGGGCTTTGCCGAAACGGAAGGGAGCGAGCTCGCGCCGAGAATTGCGTGAGCCATAGGTCGCGGCGTACAAAGAATCTTGCGGTCACGCCGTATCGGGCGGCCAGCAGACACAATCACGACACAATCATTGATTGCTTTTGGCCGTACTGGCACGGATCGTGCTGACGAGGCTCGTCGGCAACGGACGTCTTTTGTCGCGCGCCGGAATTGCGCATCCAACTTCGACAAACCGAGATCATCGCCAAATCAATTCCACTTGCTCGCCTGCCTGAACCGGCGCAGCATTCGACCATCGGCGCGGGCCGAATGTAACGCGCAAGCAATTGCGCAAAACAAAAGACAAAAGCGGAGGAAACGCATGACAATCGATGTCTCACGTCGGTCCTTGTTGACCCTCGGGGCTGGCCTTGGTGCCAGCGCAATGCTCGGCGGCAGCGCCTTGGCGCGCGCTCCCAAGCTCGGCACCCAGACGCCCTACTGGCACCGCTTCGTTCTCGGCGACGCCGAAGTCACCGTCGTGTCCGACGGACCGCTTCCCCTGGGCGATCCCTCGGGCACCTTCACCGGTGTTTCCAAGGAAGAGGTGAAGAAGATGCTCGTCGACAATTTCCTGTCGCCGGACAATGTCGTGCTCGAGCAGAACTCGCCGATCGTCAACACCGGCGACAAGCTCATCCTGTTCGATACCGGCATGGGCTCATCCAAGATGTTCGGCGCCACCACCGGTCGGCAGCAGAAGAGCATGACCGAGGCCGGCATCAAGCCCGGCGACATCGACGCCGTGGTTTGCTCGCATGCCCATATCGACCACATCGGCGGCATCGTGGACGACGGCGGCAAGCCGCTGTTTCCCAACGCGCAGATCTACATCTCGCAGACCGATTTCGACTTCTGGACCGACGAAGGCAAGCTCGGTAGCGCGGCCAAGGATTTCGTCGTTCACGCCCGCAAGAACCTGCTGCCGGTCCGCGACCGCATCGTGTTCTTCAAGGACGGCCAGGAATTTCTGCCTGGCGTGCAGGCAATCGCAGCGCCCGGTCATACCGTCGGCCACACCATCTTCATGGTCTCGTCGGCCGGCAAGTCCTTCGCCTTCCTTGGTGACCTGTCGCATCATCCCGTCCTGCTGCTCGAGCGGCCGCGGATGGAATTCTCCTACGACACCGACCCGAAGCAGGCGGCCGAGTCACGCGTAAAACTGCTGACCATGCTTGCTGCGAACAAGACGCCCGTGATGTCCTATCACTTCGCCTGGCCGGGCTATGGCCATGTCGCCAAGGCGGGTGAAGGATTCCACTATTATCCCGAACCGATGCAGATGACTTTGTAATCGCCGGATCTGGTCCGGGCGACGCACGCGCCGCCCGGACCATCCGAACGATCACCGCCGTCCGACTGGCCGGTAAAGAACTTCAAATTCGTGATGCCTCCGGCGGCGTTGGCGAACATTACTTCCTAGTTGCAAGTTAAGTTCATTTCGCTCAATTGCGTTTGGGAGCGTCAATGTCCCGCGAGAACGATGGTTTTGTCTTCCATCGCGACCTGCTCCAATGGGTCCCGGATGTTATCTATCGGGCCGTCAACTTCTTTGTCACATGGGACAAACTGCCGACCCTGCTCGGAGCCGCCAATCTCTCGGCGTTCCGCGACCGGCTGCGGGAGCGCAATCTGCACCATACCGGCTACGGCACGACATCGCCTCGCTGGAACACGGGCAATGACCGGTGGCGTTCCGCCGACGGCTCGTTCAACAGCCTCGACCATCCGCGCATGGGGATGGCTGGCGCCCGGTTCGGACGTAACTTCGCGCTGTCCGAATGCGTACCGGACAGCCTGGACGATTTGCTCGAACCCAGTCCGCGCGTGATCTCGGAGGAATTGCTGGCGCGCCACGAATTTATTCCGGCGACCAGCCTCAATCTGCTGGCCGCCGCCTGGATCCAGTTCGAAACGCATAATTGGTTCAGCCATGGGGCCCCTAAGTCGGGAAACGAGTTCAAAATTCCGCTGACGCCAAACGACGAATGGCCTGCGGATGAGCGGATCGACGACTGCATGAAGATCCGTCGGACCGTTTGCGACGAGACGCCACGTGAACCATGGCTCGGCGCGACCCCCACGTTCCGCAACCTCAACTCGCACTGGTGGGACGCCGGACAAATCTACGGCAGCGACCGCGCAAGGCAGATGCAGATCCGTTCCGGGGCAGATGGGAAGATCGCGGTCGGCGATGATGGGATGCTTCCAGCCGATCCGGTGCATCCCGGCGCCGATCTCACCGGCTTCAACGACAATTGGTGGGTGGGGCTCAGCCTGCTGCACAACCTCTTCGCACGCGAGCACAATGTCATCTGCGACGGCTTGAAGGCGCGGTATCCGACCTGGAAGGACGAGGCGCTATTCCAGCATGCGCGCCTGATCAACGCGGCCCTGATCGCCAAGATCCACACCGTCGAATGGACGCCAGGCATCCTCGGCCATCCCGCACTGGACTTCAGCATGCACGCCAACTGGTCGGGGATCCCGTGCCGGGTGCTGCGCGCGGTGCTCGGCAAGAACAGCGAAGCCGCCTTTGGTATCGTCGGCTCTCCGACGGATCAGCACAGCGCGCCTTACGCGATGACGGAGGAATTCACCGCCGTGTACCGCCTGCACCCGTTGATCCCGGAAAACCTTGATGTACGGCGGCTCGATACCACAGAGGTTACCCCTAGCAATCTCGTCCATATGCAGGGCCCCGCCTCCCGCAAGTTCATGCAGACTCACGGCTTCGCCAACCTGCTGTACTCGTTCGGCACCGCTCATCCCGGCGCCATTCGCCTCCACAATTTTCCCAACTTCCTGCGCCGGTTCACGAAAGACGGCCAGCCGCTGCTCGACGTGGCCGCGATCGATATCATGCGTGATCGCGAGCGCGGCGTGCCGCGCTACAACCGGTTCCGCGAACTGGTCGGCAAGAAGCGGGTCAACACATTCGAGGAAATCACCAGCATCCCCGGCGCGGCCAGGAAGATGCGCTCGATCTACAAGGGCGACGTCGATCGCGTTGATCTGATGGTCGGATTATTGGCCGAAGACCTGCCGGACGGTTTTGGCTTCAGCGATACCGCCTTCCGCATTTTCATCCTGATGGCATCGCGGCGCCTCAAGAGCGACCGGTTCTTCACCGATGACTACCGGGCGGAAGTCTACACCAATTTCGGTCTGGACTGGATCCACAACAACGGAATGAAATCGGTGCTGCTGCGGCATATGCCGCAACTCGGACCGGCGCTCGAGGGCGTCAACAACGCCTTCGCCCCGTGGAACGTCCTGCGAGGCTGAGCCTTGGCCCATATGTTCAGCATTCCGGGCCTCGTCCGCCTCGGATGAGCGTCAGCCGCCCTAGCACCCGAGCTTGTCGGCGATCCCACCAAAATCCTTGGCGACGATGTCCCAATTGCCGGTGGCCTGGAAATCGACCTTCTGAAGCGGACCGTATTCGGTCGGCCGCGCCACGAAGGCCGTCTTCAGCCCGTTCTTCTGCGCGGCGGCGAGATCGCCGTTGTGGGCCGCGACCATCATCACCTGCTCCGGCTTGAGGCCGAGCAGGCGCGCGGCGCCGAGATAGGTTTCGGGATCGGGCTTGTAGTGCTCGAACAGCTCGGCCGACATGATGAGGTCCCAGGGAAGCCCTGCGAACTTCGCCATGTTGGTGAGCAGCGCGACATTGCCGTTCGACAGCGGCGAGATCACGAATTTCGTCTTCAGTCGGGTCAGGCCGGCGACGCTGTCGGGCCACGGGTGCAAGCGGTGCCACCCCTTGGTGAGGTGATCGAGATCGGCCTCGGTCAGGCTCGGAATCGAAAATTGCGCGACCAGTTTTTCGAGCGAGCGGCGATGCAGATCATCGAGCATGACGTAGCCGCGCTCGGGATGTTTGCGCACGTCATCCATCGAAGCCATGTACATGCCGCGCCAGCCGTCGACCAAGGCGGTCCAGTCGGCGCTGATGCCGCGGCCCTTCGCCCACCAGATGAAGTCGGTGATCAGGCTGGTGCGCCAGTCGACGACGGTGCCGAACACGTCGAAGACCAGGGCTTTGACGGCGGAGAGGTCGGACATGTGCGCTTCCTCTTTTTGTTGTTCGTCATTCGGGGACTCTCGTCAGAGCGGCCCCAGAATCCAGAGGTTATTGGCACGAGATTCCGGCCTCGACGCTGTCAGCGCCGTCCTGAATGACGGCAGTCGTCAGTCGAGGTGGAATTTCGCCAGCTCGCGGTGCTCGGCCTTGATGTAGCGCACGGTGCCGGTGACGGAGCGCATCACCACCGTCTCGGTCTCGATCACGCCGTCCTTGCGGAATTTGACGCCCGACAGCAGCGAGCCCGTGGTGACGCCGGTGGCTGCGAACAGGCAGTCGCCGCGCGCCATGTCCTCGATGCCGTAGATCATCTTGGGATCGCTGACGCCCATCTTGGCGGCGCGCTCGCGCTTCTCGTCGGAGTCGAGGATGAGACGGCACTGCATCTGGCCGCCAATGCAGCGCAGCGCCACGGCCGCGAGCACGCCTTCCGGCGCGCCGCCGGTGCCGAGATACATGTCGACGCCGGTATTGTCGGGGTCGGCGCAGTGGATCACGCCGGCGACGTCGCCGTCAGTGATCAGGCGCACGGCGGCGCCAGTCGATCGCACGCTCTCGATGATGCTGGCATGGCGTGGCCGGTCGAGCACGAGAACGGTGATGCCGTCGGGCTTGACGCCCTTGGCCTTGGCGAGCCGGCGGACGTTTTCGGCCGGTGTCGCATCGAGCTCGACGACGCCCTTGTCGTAACCGGGACCGATCGCGAGCTTCTGCATATAGACGTCGGGGGCGTGCAGCAGCGTGCCGCCGTCGGCCATCGCCATGGTGGCAATCGAGCCCGGCATGTTCTTGGCGCACAGCGTGGTGCCTTCAAGCGGATCGACGGCGATGTCGACCTGCGGGCCGGCGTTCATGCCGACCTTCTCGCCGATGAAGAGCATCGGCGCCTCGTCGCGCTCGCCCTCGCCGATGACGATGGTGCCCTCGATCGGCAGCTTGTTGAGCTCGCGCCGCATCGCGTCCACCGCGGCCTGGTCGGCCGCCTTCTCGTTGCCGTGCCCGCGCAGACGCGCCGAAGACACCGCCGCCCGCTCCGTCACACGCACGATCTCCAGCGTGAGAATGCGCTCGAGCAATGCTTGCGGCGGGACTGAAATATGGGTCGACATCGGCTCACTCCTTCGAAACAGTTTTGGACGGACATCTCCGCCGCATCAACTCGTAACACCCACAGTTCGTTCGAACCGTGTCAGTTCTTCTCGATCCTGATGACCTGCGGCCGTCCGCTGATCACCTTGTCCTTCTGCACGGCCGCGAGCGCACGGCGCACGGCGTCCTCATGCGTGGCATAGGTGATGAGAATGACAGGCACCGGGACCGCCTTGCCGTCTGCCGGCGCAGCGCCGCCATTGGGATGGCGCTGCACGATCGACTCGATTGAAATCTTCTGCTCCGCGAGCCGGGTCGCGATCGCAGCCGCGGTGCCCGGGAAATCGCGTGCCAGAAGGCGGATGTAGTAGCCGCCCTCGTGGCGCTCCATCGGCGCCTTCTTGGTGTCGCGCAGCTGCGAAATCGGCCGGCCGAACGGATTGGCGCGAATGCCGCGCGCAACGTCGGCGATGTCGGCGACGACGGCGGATGCGGTCGCGGCGCCACCGGCACCGGGGCCGACCAGCGTGATCGGCGGGATGCCCTCGCCATCGATCGTGACCGCGTTGGTGACACCCATCACCTGCGCTATCGAGGAGGATTTCGGAACCATGGTCGGATGCACGCGCTGCTCGATGCCCGTGGCGGTGCGAACCGCGACGCCGAGCAGCTTGAGCCGGTAACCGAGATCGTCAGCGGCACGGAGATCTTCCGGCGCGATGGAGGAGATACCTTCGACATACACCGCGCTTTGAGCAACTTTCGTGCCGAAAGCGAGGCTGGCGAGAATGGCGAGCTTTTGCGCGGTATCGTGGCCGTCGACGTCGAATGACGGATCGGCCTCGGCATAGCCGAGCCGTTGCGCGTCCTTCAGGCATTCGGCGAAGGACAGGCCCTCCTGCTCCATCCGGGTCAGGATGTAATTGCAGGTGCCGTTGAGGATGCCGTAGACCCGGTTGATGCCGGTTCCGGCAAGACCTTCGCGTAACGTCTTGATGACAGGGATCGCAGCGCCGACGGCTGCCTCGAAATTCAGCGCGCCGCCGTGCTTTTCGGCGGCCTTTGCCAGCTTGAGGCCGTGCTTTGCCAGCAACGCCTTGTTGGCGGTGACGACGGACTTGCCGGCGGCGAGCGCGGCCTCGACCGCCGCCAGCGCGGGATCGCCCGCGCCGCCCATCAGCTCGACGAAGCAGTCGATGCCCGGATGCGTGGCGAGGGCAAGCGGATCCTTGACCCATTCGATGCCGCGCAGATCGACGCCGCGCTTCTTCGCCTTCGAGCGTGCGGTGACGGCGACGACACGGATGCCACGGCCGCTGCGGCCGGCAAGCACCCGCGCCTGCGTTTCGATCAGACGGACAACTTCGGCGCCCACGGTGCCGAGCCCCGCTATGCCCACTTTCAGGGGTGCAACCATGATGCCTTGGAAAACCTGCGGAAGAGAACTTAACGCCGAGTGGCGAGCGGAACGACGTTGTGCAACGTTTCGATGCCGCTTTCAAGGAAGCGGCGCACGCCACGCGCGGCCTGCCTGATCCGTTGCTCGTTTTCCACCATGGCGATGCGGACATATCCTTCGCCATGCTCGCCGAAGCCGACGCCGGGCGAGACCGCGACACCGGATTTCTCCACCATCAGGGTCGCGAACTGCATGCTGCCGACGCTGCGGAAGGCTTCCGGCAGCGGCACCCAGGCGAACATCGATGCTTCCGGCGGCGGGATCTCCCAGCCGGCACGGCCGAACGATTCCACCAGCGCGTCGCGCCGCTTGCGGTAGGTGTCGCGCATCTCCTTGATGCAATCGTCCGGTCCGTTCAGCGCGGCGGTCGCTGCGACCTGGATCGGCGTGAACGCACCGTAGTCGAGATAGGATTTGACGCGGCCGAGTGCCGCAATCACGCGCTCGTTGCCGACCGCGAAGCCCATACGCCAGCCAGCCATCGAATAGGTCTTCGACATCGAGGTGAACTCGACGGCAACGTCCATCGCGCCCGGCACCTGGAGCACCGAGGGCGGCGGGTTGCTTTCGTCGAAATAAACCTCGGCATAAGCGAGATCCGACAGGATCAGGATCTCGTGCTTCTTCGCGAACGCGACCAGGTCCTTGTAGAAGTCGAGGCTCGCGACGTAGGCGGTCGGGTTCGAAGGATAGCAGACCACGAGCGCCAGCGGCTTCGGGATCGAATGCACGATCGCCCGCTCGACAGCCTCGAAGAATTGCGGCGTGGGCTCCGAGGGCACCGAACGGATCACGCCGCCCGCCATCAAGAAGCCGAAGGCGTGAATCGGGTAGCTCGGATTGGGACAAAGGATGACGTCGCCGGGCGCGGTGATCGCCTGCGCCACGTTGGCAAAGCCCTCCTTGGAGCCGAGCGTCGCCACCACCTGGGTGTCGGGGTTGAGCTTCACGCCGAAGCGGCGGGCGTAGTAGCCGGCCTGGGCCCGGCGCAGCCCGGGGATGCCGCGGGAGGCCGAGTAGCGGTCGGTGCGCGGCTTGCCCAGCGTCTCCTTCAGCTTCTCCAGCACGTGCGCTGGCGCCGGCAGGTCCGGATTGCCCATGCCGAGGTCGATGATGTCGGCGCCGGCGTTCCGCGCAGCTGCCTTGGCCCGGTTGACCTGTTCGAACACGTAAGGCGGAAGGCGGCGGATGCGGTAAAATTCTTCCATGGCTCTCTCAGCTCCGGGCAACCGGTCAGGACAGAATCGACAGGCCATGAAGACCAGGCGGAAGGCGCCCGCATCTCTCGCGAAAATTACTCAAGATCAAATACTTAGAGCAATCATCGACGATGTTGACTGAAGTCGTTCGCCCCGACTCTCGGCTGAACTAAGGTCTTTTAGCACGGCGAGGCGGAGGCGCCAGCGATTACCTTGCGGCGCCCTATTTCGCGTCCTTGGTGGCAACCGCCTGACGGTCGCGCGCGGCAGCAAGTTCGGCCTCGATCTTGGCGCGTTGGTCCGGCGGCATGACGGCCTGATCGCGATCCGGCGGCAGATCGTGCACCGGCAGATAGCTACCGGCCTCTCTGGGATGCGCTTGAGCATCGGAAGGCGTCATATCCGCGAGCTGGCTCGAGCAGCCGCCCAGGGCGAGCGTCGCCATCAGCAGCGCGCCACAGATCCGCCGCCACTTTTGCAGGTCCCTCAACGCCAACACTAGGGAAATCCCCACTTCGTCCCAAAGCACGGCCCCGGGCAACCTTACCCAAGTCCGCGCCCAAGCTCAAACCATTGCTGCCCAAATGGTGCGAGCGAGAAAATAGCCCCAGTCCATCAAGCCGAGCGGTGCGGCTCGATTGTGACGGAACCAAGAAAATTTGTCGCACTGCAACACATCTTCGAGAGTGTTTAACGCCAAACATGCGAGCTTCGCGGTGACGAATACGGAATGAATCGTTACTGTTCTCCTCATGAGTATGGCCACCACCGATACGCCCAAACCCGAGACGAAGTTCGATGCGGAAGCCTTCGCGATGAATGTCGCGCGGGCGATGGAAAGCGGCGGCAAGGCGCTTGCCGCGTACCTGAAGCCGCGCGAGAGCGGCGAGGTGCAGGATCGTCCGCCGGCGGAGCTTACCGAGGTCATCAAGACCTTCACCGCCGTCGCCGAATACTGGCTGTCGGATACGTCGCGGGCCTCCGCACTCCAGACCAAGCTCGCCAAGGACTATCTTGACCTCTGGGGCTCGGCGGCGCGCCGCATGGCCGGTCAGGACGCACCGCCCGCGATCGCACCCTCGCCGCGCGACAAGCGCTTTGCCGATCCGGAATGGAAGTCGAACCAGTTCTTCGACTTCATGATGCAGCTCTATCTGCTCACGACCAAATTTGCGCAGGAGCTTGTGCGCGAAGCCGAGGGCCTCGATCCGCAGACCCGCCGCAAGGCCGAGTTCTACGTCCAGCAAGTCACCAACGCGATATCGCCCTCCAACTTCGTGCTGACCAATCCGGAAGTGCTGCGCGCGACGGTGGCCAGCAGCGGCGAAAATCTCGCGCGCGGCCTGAAGATGCTGGCCGAGGACATCGCCGCCGGCAAGGGCACGCTGAAGATCCGTCAGTCCGATCCGGACAATCTCCTCGTCGGCGTGAACATGGCGACGACGCCGGGCAAGGTGATCTACCAGAACGAGATGATGCAGCTGATCCAGTATGCGCCGGCGACGGAGAAGGTGCTGCGCACGCCGCTCCTGATCATCCCGCCCTGGATCAACAAATTCTACATCCTCGATCTCAAGCCGGAGAAATCCTACATCAAATGGTGCGTCGATCAGGGCATCACCGTGTTCGTGATCTCATGGGTCAATCCCGACAAACGCCTCGGCGCCAAGAGCTGGGAAGACTACATGAAGGAAGGCCCGCTCACGGCGATGGACGTGATCGAGAAGGTCACCGGCGAGATGAAGGTGCACACCGCCGGCTATTGCGTCGGCGGCACCATGCTCGCGACCACGCTGGCCTGGCTCGCCGAGAAGCGCCGCCAGCGCGTGGCGTCCGCGACGTTCTTCGCGGCACAGGTCGACTTCACCCATGCCGGTGATTTGCTCGTGTTCGTCGACGAGGAGCAGATCGCATCCCTCGAGCAGGACATGAAGGCGGCGGGCGTGCTCGAAGGCTCGAAGATGGCGATGGCCTTCAACATGCTGCGCTCCAACGATTTGATCTGGTCCTATGTCGTCAGCAATTACCTCAAAGGCCAGCAGCCGAGCGCGTTCGACCTGCTGCACTGGAATTCGGACGCGACCCGCATGACCGCGTCGAACCATTCGTACTACCTGCGCAATTGCTACCTTGAGAACCGGCTCTCCACCGGCACGTTGGTGCTGGACAACACCTTGCTCGATCTCTCCAAGGTCATGGTGCCGATCTACAATCTCGCAACCCGCGAGGACCATATCGCGCCGGCTGAATCGGTGCTGTACGGCTCCCAGTTCTTCGGCGGCCCGGTGAAATACGTGCTGTCCGGCTCGGGCCACATCGCCGGCGTGGTCAATCCGCCCGCCTCGAACAAATACCAGTACTGGACCAACGACAACGTGAAGTCCGCCAACGTCGCCGAGTGGATGAAGGGCGCGGTCGAGCACAAGGGCTCCTGGTGGCCGGACTGGCGGCAATGGCTGGGCGCACTCGATCCCGAGGAAGTCCCGGCCCGCACGGTCGGCAGCGAGGCGTTTCCCCCGATCGAGGACGCACCCGGCAGCTATGTCAGGGTTCGCGCATAGCAGAATCTTTCGCGCTTTCGTATAAGCTCCATGCCTGCAGCAGAAATTGATGAGGGGACCGGGTTATGACGCGTGAATTGTTCTGGCTGACACTGACGGTGGTCCTGACTGGAATCCTCTGGATTCCCTACACCATCAACCGCTGCCAGATTCGCGGGCTTGGTGGTGCGATGGCCAATCCCTCGCGCACCGACAAGCCGCAGTCGGAATGGGCGAACCGCCTGATGTTCGCGCATGACAACGCCGTCGAGAACCTCGTGCTGTTCGCGCCGCTGGTGCTGATCCTGAATGCGATCGACTACTCCTCGAAGTGGACGGTGCTTGCCTGCGCCGTCTATTTCTGGTCGCGCGTTGCGCATCTGATCGTCTATGCGATGGGTATTCCCGTCTTCCGCACCCTCGCCTTCACCGTCGGTTTTCTCGCCCAAGCCGTGCTGGCGCTCGCGATCTTCAAGGTGCTCTGATCGGCCCCGGTTGGGTTGGCGCCTGCAACGAACGGGTGAAATCTCGAAGGCCTATCGCGGCTGCCGGTGTTGCCGAATGACGACAGTGCGGAAAAAAGCAGCAATGCCCTCTTGGGCTGACACGATGGATCGCACATCCAGAGGTATATTTGCCCATCGCAATTGATTGATTCGGGGCAGACATGAATTGGAAGATTGCATCCGCCGTCGGCGCGTTGTCGCTCGTTGCCGTCGCGACCCAGGCTAACGCCGCAGATCTCGCCGCCCGTCCCTACACCAAGGCGCCGCCGATGATCGCCGCGATCTATGATTGGAGCGGCTTCTACATCGGCGCCAACGGCGGATATGGCTCGTCACGCAATTGCTGGGACCAGACGGTTGGTTTCGCGGCCGGCGTTGCGGAAGGCTGCCATGACGCGACGGGCGCCGTCGCCGGCGGCCAGATCGGTTATCGCTGGCAGAGCAGCGCCTTCGTATTCGGCCTCGAAGCGCAGGGCGACTGGGCGGACCTCTCCGGCCGGAACGCCAGCACCGTGCTCGGCGTCGCGAACCGCACCCGTGTCGATGCTTTCGGCCTGTTCACCGGCCAGATCGGCTACGCCTGGAACAGCGCACTGCTTTACGCGAAGGGCGGCGCCGCCGTCACCCGCAATCGCTACCGCGGCATCGGAACCGGCGGTCTGGCCGGAGCCGAGTTCGACGGTGCCGACGACACCCGCTGGGGCGGCACGGTCGGCGTCGGCATCGAATACGGCTTTGCGCCGAACTGGTCGGTCGGCCTCGAATACGACCATCTGTTCATGGGCCGGCGCGACGTTACCCTCACGGCAAACGGCGTGCTGGCACCCGTCGGCACGTTCTCACGTACCGACCGCATTGGCCAGGACGTCGACTTGATCACGGCCCGCATCAACTACAGGTTCGGCGGCCCGATCATCGCGAAGTACTGAGAAGCGCCCCTCGCGGCCGTCATGCCCGGGACAAGCCCGGTCATGACGAGCAGCGAATGTTGCTCCTACGCCTCCGGCAATCCCAGCATTAGTCGCATGTTCTGCACGGCCGCGCCGGACGCGCCTTTGCCGAGATTGTCGAGCCGCGCGACCAGCACCGCCTGATGGTACTTGTCGCTGGCGAAGACGTAGAGCTCGAGCGTGTTGGTCTCGTTGAGCCCTTCCGGCTCGAGCTTGCCACCCTTGGTCGTCTCGTTCTGCAGCGGCATCACCGAGACGTATTTCGAGCCGGCGTAACGCTTTGCCAGCGCGGCCTGGAGATCGGCGCCGCTGGGCTTGCCGGGCAGCGTGTCGAGCTGGAGCGGCACCGACACCAGCATGCCCTGCCGGTAGTTGCCGACCGACGGGATGAAGATCGGCCGCCGCGTCAGGTTCGAATAGAGCTGCATCTCCGGCAGATGCTTGTGCTCGAAGCCGAGGCCGTAGAGTTCGAAGGACGGCGCGCTGCCGTCCTCGAAACTCGCGATCATCGACTTGCCGCCGCCGGAATAGCCGCTCACCGCATTGATGGTGACGGGATAGTCGCGCGGCAGCAGGCCGGCATCGACGATCGGTCGCAGCAGCGCGATCGCGCCGGTCGGATAGCAGCCGGGATTGGACACCTTCTTCGCAGCCTTGATCTTGCCAGCCTGATCCGGCGTCAGTTCCGGAAAGCCATAGGCCCAGTCGGGCGCGACCCGGTACGCGGTCGAGGCATCCAGCACCTTCGGGCCCGACGGCCCCATGCTGTCGATGAGCGCAACCGTTTCCCTGGCAGCATCGTCGGGCAGACAGAGGATGACCAGATCAATCTTCTCCATCAGCGCCTTCTTGGCCGCGGGATCCTTGCGCTTGTCGTCGGCAATCGTCTTCACGACCACGTCGCTCTGCAGCTTCAGCCGCTCGTTGATGCCAAGCCCGGTGGTGCCGGAGCCGCCGTCGACGAAGACGGTGGCCGGCTTTGTCGCAGCGCCAGTGGTCGGTGCTTTCGTCGTTTCAGTGAGGCTCATGGCGCGCTCCTTTCGAGCATGTTGGTTTCGGATGCGAAGGCCTCCGGCCTTACGTCCTGCATCAGTTGCGCGATCTCCCTGGCGTCGGCATGGGCTTGCGCGCCAAGCGCATTGGCGATCGCCATATAATCGGCGTCGGACTTGTGCTGGTTGAGCTTGAAGCTGGCTTCGACCTCCTCAACCGTCATGACCAGACCCACGATCGCCTTCTTCATCGCCTCGAGCCGCCCGGCCGTCATCTTGCCCGACGTCCACGGCTTCTTCGGCAACAGCCAGTTTTCGAACTTGTTACTGAGCGTATCGATTTGCACGGCCAGTTCACCATCCGACAACAACCGCACCGGCCCGGTCAGATGGACCGACTGGTACAGCCAGGTCGGCACCTGATCCGGCGAGACGTACCAGTCCGGCGACACGTAGGCATCGGGGCCGTTGACCGCGAGGAGCCAGGAGGTCGTCCCGTCCGCAAGCTTTAGCAGCGGATTGTGACGGGCGACATGAAACGCGGCCTGCGGCGTGCCGTCCGCGGCATAGGTCAAATAGAACGGCAGCGGCGAGGCGATCGGCTTGTGGCCGTCGAAGGCGCACATGGTGCCGAAGCCGCGCGTGTCGGCGAATTTCAGGCTCGCGGCGCGGTCCTGCTTGAAAAAGGGTGGCGTATACATCGTAGTCTCCTGCTGGCCTCCTTGGTGGCCGCCGGATCAGATCGCACTGACAGGAGAGAGAATGCCGCGGATCGGATCCAGCGGCAAAGACGATGATCTCAAACGCGATCGACCGCCCAAACCGCTAAAGAGCGGCGGCGGCGACGGGCGAACAGGATGGTCGCGGCGTTGATCATGGCGCGGTGCTATAAGGCCAGCTGCGGTCGCCGTCAAGGTTCCGACGTCACACCACGCCCCAGATCCATTCCATGATCTTGGCGATCACATCTCCGAACAGCAGCAGCGCCGCCGACCAGATCAGTGCCGAGACGAAATTGGCGGCCTGGAAGCTCCAATAGGGCATCTCGAAAATGCCGGCTGCAAGCGGCACGGAGGCACGCAAGGGGCCGAAGAAGCGGCCGATGAAGATGCTCGGCACGCCCCAGCTGCGCACGAAGGCCTCGCCTCTGGGCAGGAGTTCCGGATAACGCGAGAGCGGCCACATCTGCGCGACCTGCTCCTTGTAGCGATAGCCGAACCAGTAAGAGACCCAGTCGCCCAGCGCCGCCCCGATGCCACCGGCGATCCAGACCGGATAGAAGCTGATGCCACTCGCGCCGATCAGCGCGCCGATAGCGACCAACGCGCCCCAGGCCGGGATCAGCAGCGAGATGAAGGCGAGCGACTCCCCGAATGCGAGCACGAACACGATGGGAGCTGCCCACGTCTGGTGAGCGCGCACGAAATCGGCGAGTCCGTGCGCAAACTGCTCCATTCAAAAATAGCCTTTCCGTCCTGCCCGAAGGTGCTGCTCGATGAAAAGGACTGGTAAGCCAATGACTTGTGTGACATCAAGTCACAAAGCCAAGTCCAGCCGGACCGGACCGTCACATTGCCGGGAATTGATGGGGATGCCGCGTAAAATCGCCGGGATTGGTTCCCAACCACACCGCCCGGCCCGCCCCGCGATAACCTTTCCAGGCGAGAAGTGGCATAGTCGGCCCAACCGATTCGCCGCTCATGCGGCCCTCAAAACGCATAAAGATATATGTCCAAGCAGTTGAAGCCCAAAGCAAAAGACGATTTTTTCGGCGGCGATGAGCCCAAGCCCCGCGCCGCCAAGGCCGCCCCGCGCGCGGGCGGTGCCGAGGCCGACTACACCGCAGCCGACATCGAGGTCCTCGAAGGTCTGGAACCGGTGCGCCGCCGGCCCGGCATGTATATCGGCGGCACCGACGAGAAGGCGCTGCATCACCTCTTCGCCGAAGTCATCGACAACTCGATGGACGAGGCGCTCGCGGGGCATGCGACCTTCATCGGAGTCGAATTGAGCGCGGACGGCTTTTTGACCGTCACGGACAACGGCCGCGGCATCCCGGTCGATCCGCATCCAAAATTCCCGAAGAAGTCGGCGCTCGAAGTCATCATGTGTACGCTGCACTCGGGCGGCAAGTTCGACTCCAAGGTCTACGAGACCTCGGGCGGCCTGCACGGCGTCGGCATCTCCGTGGTGAACGCCCTCTCCTCGCTGCTCGAGGTCGAGGTCGCGCGCAGCCAGAAACTCTATCGCATGACGTTCGAGCGCGGCCACCCAAAGGGCAAGCTCGAGGATCTCGGCAAGATCAACAACCGCCGCGGAACCCGCGTGCGCTTCAAGCCGGACACCGACATCTTCGGTGCCAAGGCAGCGTTCAAGCCGCAGCGCCTGTTCAAGATGACGCGTTCGAAGGCGTATCTGTTCGGCGGCGTCGAGATCCGCTGGAATTGCGCGCCCGAACTGCTTAAGGGCGTCGACGACGTGCCGGCGGAAGCGACGTTCCACTTCCCCGGTGGCCTCAAGGACTATCTGGCCGCCGCGATCCACGCCGACACGCTGGTGCATCCCGACATCTTCTCCGGCAAGTCGGGCCGCAACGGCGCGCATGGCGCCTGCGAATGGGCGGTGGCCTGGACCGCGGATGCCGACGGCTTCCTGTCTTCCTACACCAACACTGTGCCGACGCCCGACGGCGGCACGCACGAATCCGGGCTGCGCAGCGCGCTGCTGCGCGGCCTCAAGGACCACGCCGAACGCGTCGGCCAGGGCAAGCGCGCGTCGTCCATTACGTCAGAAGACGTGATGGTGGGTGCAGCCGTGATGCTCTCGGTGTTCGTGCGCGAGCCTGAATTCCAGGGCCAGACCAAGGACCGTCTCGCCACCGCCGAAGCGCAGCGCATCGTCGAACAGGCGATGAAGGATCCGTTCGACCATTGGCTGTCGGGCAATCCGAACCAGGCCAACAGGCTGCTCGACTTCGTGGTCGACCGCGCCGAGGAGCGGCTGCGCCGCCGCCAGGAGAAGGAGACCGCGCGCAAGACCGCCGGCAAGAAGCTGCGCCTCCCCGGCAAGCTCGCCGATTGCAGCGATGCAGGGTTGGAAGGCTCAGAACTCTTCATCGTCGAGGGTGACTCGGCCGGCGGCAGCGCCAAGCAGGCGCGCGACCGCAAGACCCAGGCCGTGCTGCCGCTGCGCGGCAAGATCCTCAACGTCGCGTCCGCCGGCAAGGACAAGCTGACGGCGAATACGCAGCTCGCCGACCTCGTGCAGGCGATCGGCTGCGGGATGCTCGCGCAGTATCGGGAAGAGGATCTGCGCTATCAGCGCATCATCATCATGACCGACGCCGATGTCGACGGTGCCCACATCGCTTCACTGCTGATCACCTTCTTCTACCGGCAGATGCCGCGGCTGATCGACGAAGGCCATCTCTTCCTCGCCGTGCCGCCGCTCTACAAGCTGACCAACGGCACGAAGTCGGTCTACGCCCGCGATGACGCGCACAAGGCAGCGCTGATCAAGAGCGAGTTCAACGCCAACGCCAAGGTCGAGGTCAATCGCTTCAAAGGCCTCGGCGAAATGATGCCGGCGCAGCTCAAGGAAACCACCATGGATCCGGCAAAGCGGACCATGTTGAAAGTGGTTCTGCTCGCCGACGACCGCGACACCACGGCGGATTCGGTGGAGCGCCTGATGGGCACCAAGGCCGAAGCGCGCTTCGCGTTCATCTCGGACAAGGCCGAATTCGCCAACGACGACCTGCTGGACGTCTGATCCGCAGGCGCTGCCCGGTCGTATCCATCCAGAGCCCCGGCATGATGCCCGGGGCTCTTTTGTTTTTGGGAGATGACAACCGCTCTTTCCCGCCAATCCTGCCAACGTTCGCCTCGATTTCGTTGATTCCCGGCCTCATCGCGCCGCGACTCGGCCAACGACTCACCGAGCCATGACTGATGCAGGACTGCCTCCATTTCGGACAAAGCCGAATTCGCTAACGAGAAGCTACCAAAACGCAAATCGCAAAATTCGACGTACTGCATTGATAATGCGTACTTATTTCACATTTCCACGACGGCACCCAGAATCCCTGCCGTGCGGCGTTTCCCGGCGACTGTGCCTGCTCTGCAACAGCATTTCGGAGAGAAGCAGGTATAGTCCGGGACATCAGATCACACGGACTTCAGTGCGCTCGCGCCTGCCAGACAGACCAAAGCTTGGGGATTTTTAAGATGAAGAAGATTTTGCTCGCACTGACCGCGGTTGCCGCGATGACCGGTTCGGCCTCGGCCGCTGACCTTGGCGCCCGTCCCTACGCGAAGGCGCCGATGGCGGCTCCCGTCGCCAACTGGACCGGCTTCTACATCTTCGGCGGTGGCGGTGGCGGTCTCTCGAACGCCGACCAGCACGTGCAGACGACGGTTGGCGCAGTTCCCCTGACGATCGATCAGCGCCAGGGTGGCTCGGGCTGGTTCGGCACCGTCGGTCTCGGCTACGACTGGCAGTTCAGTGGCACCTGGGTCGCCGGCGTGTTCGCTGACGGTCAGTTCGGCAGCATCCGTGCTACCATTCAAGATCCCCTGCTCGGCATCACCGGCAACCAGAAGCTAGAAGACTCCTGGGCCGCTGGTGTGCGCCTCGGCTGGCTGGTCGCTCCGAACGTTCTCTCCTACGTCAACGGCGGTTACTCCGGCGCCCACTTCGGCAGCACCAACTTCATGACCTTGGCTGGCGCTCCGGCCGGCGTTCACCTCAACGGCTACAACCGCAATGGCTGGTTCATCGGCGGCGGCGTTGAGAACAACCTGAACATCTTCGGCATCCAGTCGCCCGGCTGGTTCATGAAGACCGAGTACCGTTCGGCCTTCTACAATGCAAAGACCCAGGACATCCTGTTCGATGCCGGTAACCTCCCGGTCGGTCAGAGCATTCGCGCCAACAGCTGGAACCAGACGATCTCGACTTCGCTGGTTTACCGCTTCAACTGGACCGGTCCGGTCGTCGCGAAGTACTGATCCGAACGCAAGTTCAGACGTCAAAGCCCCGGCATCGTCCGGGGCTTTTTCGTTGTACGGTGCTTCAGCGGACCTTGCGTATGGACATGCATCCGCCCTGCGGCCTGCATCAGCGGCCATTGTATCCCGACCACGGCTACGGCTAGTCTCCCGGCAAGTTTTCGGGCCGCGGCAATCGTCATGTCGCGTCACGACAGAAGCAAACCGCCGGGGAGGAATGCATGCGCAGATTTCTGCTTGTAGCAGGCCTGTTTGCCCTTGCCGTCGGGCTGCTCTGGATCGGACAGGGTACGGGCACCGTCGCGTGGCCGCGATCGAGCTTCATGGTCAACCAGCTGCAATGGGCCGGCTATGGCGCAGCCATGGCCGGCTTCGGGCTGGTGCTGATCTGGCAGAGCAACCAATAGAAGAAACCAGGGAATAGCAGCATGACATCCAGTCGGTTCGATCTGCGCGGCAAGGTCGCGATTGTCACGGGAGGCAATGGCGGCATCGGGCTCGGCATGGCCCGTGGCCTCGCCGACGCCGGCGCCAACATCGCCGTGGTCGGGCGCAACGAAACCAAATCCGCCGCCGCCATCGCCGACCTCAGCCAACGCGGCGTGAAGGCGATCTCTGTTGCCACCGACGTCACCGACAAGGCGGCCATCGCCGCGATGATCGATCGCGTCGTCGGGGATCTCGGCCGGATCGACATCCTCATCAACAATGCCGGCATGAGCATCCGCAAGCCGCCGCACGAGCTCGAGCTCGACGAGTGGAACACGGTGATCAACACCAATCTCACCAGCGCCTTCCTGTGCTCGAAGCTGGCCTATCCGGCGCTGAAGGCGTCCGGCAACGGCAAGGTGATCAACATCGGCTCGATGATGTCGATCTTCGGCGCGAGCTTCGCAACGGCCTATGCGGCGAGCAAGGGCGGCATCGTTCAGTACACGCGCGCCTGCGCCAATGCGTGGGCGCCCGACAACATCCAGGTCAATGCCATCCTGCCGGGCTGGATCGACACCGATCTGACCCGCGGTGCGCGGCAGCAGGTATCGGGATTGCACGAGCGGGTGCTGGCACGCACGCCTGCGGGGCGGTGGGGCGACATCGACGACTTCGCCGGCATCACCGTGTTCCTCGCCTCATCCGCCTCCAACTTCGTCACCGGCACCGCGATCCCCGTCGATGGCGGGTTCTCGGTGATGGCGTAGGCCGCACCAATAAATCTGCACACAAAAAAGAAGCCCCGGACAATGCCGGGGCTTTTGAATTTGGGCAGTGATCGTCTTTTATGGCTGCTTGGTCGTTCGTTGACCCACTTAGTAGCGGGCGATGACCGGCGCGTCGAACTTGTAGCTGGCGCGCACGACGGCCCACTGCAGGTCGCGCGGCTTGGCATCGAAGCTGTAATTGCCGGAGGTGCCGCCGAGTTGATAGGTCTGGCTGGCGAAGGCTGCGTAGTTGTATTCGAGGCCGACGATCCAGTTGCGGGTGATGCCGTATTCCCAGCCGGCACCGACGGTCCAGCCGTTGGCCCAATGGGTCTGACCGCCGGAACCGGTGGCCGGACCGACCGTATCGGTGACCGACAGACGGTTGTTCACGCCGGCATAGCCGCCCTTGATGTAGAACAGGTTGTTCTGCACGGCGAAGCCCGCGCGACCGACGACCGTGGCAAGCACATTGGTGCGCCAGGAGAACACGTCGTCACCCGCGCCGAACGCGGTGTTCAAGAACGAGCCCTTGTTGTCGAGGCCCGAGATCGTGCCTTCCATACCGAACACGTAGTTGTTGGCCTGCCAATTGTAGCCGATCTGGGCGCCGCCCAGGATGCCGGAGTTGCGCTGACGGTAGCCCTGCCCCGGGGTCAGATCGCCAAACGGTGCGCCGGTCCCGTTGTTGATGAACTGCTCGTTGGTCCATGCACCGCCGATGTGGCCGCCGACATAGAAGCCGCTCCAGTTGAACATCGACTCCATATAGGCCGGCGCCTTTGTGTAGGGCCGAGCACCGAGATCGGCGGCGGAAGCGGCGCCGGTCGAAATCAGAGCGGTCGTGCAGGCGAAGGCGGCAATCAACTTGTTACGCATGGTACACCCCGTGTCCTTTGATGGGTGCACGCTCACACGCAGGTCTTACTCAAATTTGAATCAAGACAGTTAAGACGTCGGATTGGCAAGCAGCGCGCCTTCAATCCGTTTGCGCTGTTGCACGCAGGCAACGCGCCGAGCGCGATTTAACGCCGCGTTATCCCTACCGAGCCCTTGCGCTACCGTGCCGGCGCAGCCTTCGACTGCACGTGCTCGGGCCGGACGCCAAGCGCGAGCAGGCGCGCCGGAATGCCCTGGAGCCACGGCAGCGCGGTGATGAGGCGCAGGACCAGCGGCACTTTCAGCGGCCGGTCGCCGCCCTGCAAGGCGCCGCTGATGATGTTGTTCTGCACGATCATCTGCATCCGCTGCGTCATCTTCACCGGGAATTCGCGGCGACGGCGCACGGCATCGAGTTCGTCCTCCGACGGGCAGCCGCGCTGCAGCTCGTCCGCCAGCAGGTTTGCGGTCGCGACCGCATCCTGGACGGCGAGATTGACGCCGACACCGCCGACCGGCGACATCGCATGTGCGGCGTCGCCGATCAGAAGCAGGCCCGGCCGCGTCCAGCGCGGCAGGCGGTTGATCGCGACGGTGAGCAGCTTGACATCGTCGAAGTTCTTCACCTCGGCTATGCCGCTCTTCAGGACCGGCGCCATGCGAACGACGTCGTCGAGCAGCGCCTGCAATCCCCTCGCCTTCACCGCGTCGTATTGTCCCTTGGCGATGACATAGGCGCACTGCCAATAGTCGCCGCGGTCGAAGGTGATCATCATCTTGCCGGGCTCGACGCGCGCGAACAGGATCTCGGTCTCGTTCGCCTTGCGTTCGACGCGGAACCACAGCACGTCCATGGGCGCGCCGATCTCCTCGACCTCGAGGCCGGAATGCTGGCGCACGGTCGAATGCCGGCCGTCACATGCGATGGTGAGATCAGCTTCGATGTCCACGATACCGTCAGGCGTATTCGCCCGCACGCCGGCGATGGTCTCGCCGCGGCGGATCAGATCGACGGCCTCCGTGTTCATCATCACCTGCAGCGAGGCGAAGCGCTGGCCGGCCTCGCGCAGGAAATTCAGGAAATCCCATTGCGGCATGAAGGCGATGAAGGGGTACTTGGTGCGGAGCCGGCTGAGATCGGCGATGCGAACGGGGGTACTGCCGAACAGGCCGTCCAGCTTTTGCAAGCGCTGATGCGGCAGCTTCAGGAATCCGTCGATCAGGCCGAGCTCGTCCATCACCTGGAGCGTCGAAGGATGCACGGTGTCGCCGCGGAAGTCGCGGAAGAAATCCGCATGCTTCTCCAGCACCACGACATCGATGCCGGCGCGCCCGAGGAGATAGCCGAGCATCATGCCCGCCGGTCCGCCGCCGACGATGCAACACCGCACCTTCAGCGGGGAGCCCTGGGGACGCTGCAACGTATCGGGTTTCACGGTCGGGTCCTCCTTCACGAGCCAAGCATTCTTTGCAGTGCAGCAAGCAAGATTCATTTGCTGCGGTTGTGAATGGCCGTTAGCCTTGCCTCCAATTCCGACTCATTCGGGAAATTGCAGTGCAGACAATCCTCATACTGCTCGGCGTCTGGATCCTGATCAACGTGCTTTTCGTCTTGATCATGATCGCACCGCGCAGGCCGCCGCTTGCGCCGGTGCGCATCGAACAGAACGGTTATCCGCACGAGGAGTAGGTCAAGCTCCTGCCGCGCCAAGTCATCATCTCGATCGCGATGGGCGCTTTCTTCCCGCTGACCCCGTCCTTGATCGAGGCCCTCAAACGCTTCATCCGGAAGCGCCGCGAATAGCTAAGCGGCCTGCTCGACACCTCAGTTGTTGCTGCGGTTCGCGCTGCGGAAGCTCTTGATCTCCGACACGCTGCCGTCGCGATAGGTCAGCTCCACCGAGATGAACTGCGTTGCCGGCGCGAGCTTCATGGAGAGCGGCATGCCGGCGCTGATCGCACTGGGATCGCGCATGTCGCAGCGCGGCATCTTCAACACCTGGTTCGGAACGGCGGTATCGATGCCGATGCGCACCTCGCGGATGGCGCAGCGGTAGGACACTAGGTGCGTGTAGTAGACCAGCAGCCCGTTGAACTCGCGGAATGACAGCCAGCTCGTCGCGGTCATGTCCAGGATCTTGCGCTGGTCACGGATCAGCGCGGCTTCGGGATCGAACCTGATCGGGAACGGCCCCTGCATGTCACCGGATTGGTCGACATAGCGAACCTCGATGGTGCCGGCCTGCGCGTCCGGCGGCAATTCGATCGACGGGTTCGGCATCCTCTTGCGCGTGCGCGGGTCGAGCGTATCGATGAAGCCGGTTTCGCGGAAGTCGCCGTTGCCGGCCATGCGCCAGGAAACGCCGAGGGTCGGATCGGCAAAGGAGAACACCACGCTCCAGCCGCCATTGTGACGCGAGAAGCTCGCGATCGGCGCGTTGGTGGTCTCCTCCTTCGGCACGCGCGGCACCGACACCGGTGGCAGCGCCGCGAGCTTCTGCGCCGGCGGATCGGCCGGGCGCGCGGCGGCATCCTTGGCGATGCCGCTGAGGAAGACGTCATCGACCATCTGATCGAAATAGACCGGCACCTGCCTGTGCTTGACAGTGTCGGCCATCTCGCTCACGAGACGGCGCGTACGCTGCGCCACTTGCACCAGGTTCTCGCCGGGCTGGAGCAGTTCCTTGGCGAAGGTGCGCGTGAATACCGAATTGGGATTGGCGTCGTCATTGGAGAGGCGGTCGAGCGCGGTCTGGCGCGGGCCCGCCGAGAAGACCGAGAACACGCCTTCGGGCAGCTGCACCATCGGGGCAAGCCCGCCGCCACCGGAGACGGCGCGGGTACCCTTGCGCTCGAACGGGTTGTTGCGGCAGGCGTCGAACACCAGGATCGAGGTCCGCGCCTTCTTGTTCTGGAGGCGCTCGACGATGCGATCGGCCAGGATGGAGGCGTCACGCACCAGTTCTTCCTGCCCTTCCGTCGCCGCGGGCACGTCCGTCGGCAGCAGATAGTTCTGGCCTGCGATCTCGAAGCCGTGGCCGGCATAGAAGAAGAACGCGGTGTCGCCGGGCTCGATCGTCCGATCGAACGCGAGCAGCGTCTCCGAAAATTGCTGCCGGCTCTGGTTTTCGGCGAGCATCACGGAGAATCCGAGCTGCTTCAGCGTATCGCCCATGGTGCGGGCGTCGTTGACCGCCTTGAGCAGCTTCGGAACGTTCCTGTAGTCGTTGTTGCCGACGACGAGCGCAACGCGCTTCTCGGCACAGGCGGGAAGCGCGAAACCGCTGAGGCCGGCCGCAAGGCCAAGCGCTGCCAGTACTCTGAGAAGCCGACGCGTCATCGAAAATCCCTCAAGAACGGCCCCACGCCGGTTCCCTCGAACAGCGGTTCATGGGAACCGCGCCTTTGATGTGATAGTCGGCCCAGCCACATCGCTGGTTCAACCGCCCTGAGGACTCAGGTCTGTTGTCCAGCCTATGGTAGATGCCACCGGAATTTGCTTTTTCTCGGTCAATTCTTGTGGGCAATTCCGCTGGAAGCGAGGGGCCGCCGTGTATCGCTGGTGCACCGACGAGGTCGAGCCGCACGACCGCTTCGACTTTTGGCGCGAGGTGCGCGCCAAGGGCCTGTTCGGCGTCACCGTCGAACTCGAGCCCGAACGCCGCGCGAACTTCTTCGGCGAATTCTCGCTGCGCCGGCTTGGCGGAGCCGGCCTCGTCGAGCTGAAGGCCTCCCATTACACGGTCGAGCGCAGCGTGACCGACATCGCTCACGCGCCGGGCGACAGCCTCTGCGTCTATCAGCAGCTCGGCAGCGGCGCGTGGTTCGGCGGCATGCGCGGCAGCGACTTCACGATCGCCAATGGCAGCTTCGCCACCAGCCATACCGACCAGACCTATCGCGCCACGCCGCTGGGCACGGGCGGCTTCCACCTGCGGATCCTGAAGATTCCCGTGAGCGGCCTCTCCATGCAGGACAAGCGCATGCGCGAGCTTGCGCCCCGGACGTTCGACGATCCCGGCTTGAAGCCCCTGCTCGACGCCTGCTTCGCCGATCTCGGTACGGTTGCCGCGGGTGATGACGGCGCCGCCGATGCCGCTTCGCTCGTCGAGGCTTTAGCCCATCTGGCGCTGATCGAGCGCGGCATGCTGCGGGCCGGCAGCCGCCTCGGGCAGGCCGCGCTGCGGACCGCCCGGCTCTCGCAGGCGCGGCGCCTGATCGCGCGGCACCTGCAAGACCCAAATCTGGCGCCGGCCATGGTGGCCGACCTGCTCGGTGTCTCCGTGCGTCACCTGCACATGCTGTTCGAAAGCGCGGCAAGGAGTTTTTCGCAAACCGTGACGGACGAACGCCTGAACCAGAGCCGCCGCTTGATGCGCGAAGCCCCGGACCGGTTGATTGCCGACATCGCGACCTCCTGCGGCTTCGAGAGCGTCGCGACCTATTACCGGGTCTTCAACGCCGCCTACGGGATCGCGCCCGGCGACTTCCGCGCGCAGGGGCCGGAGGGGCGCTAGCCGACGTTTGGGCGGAAAACCGCAGCCGCTCCCACTATTTGGGCGAAAACCTCAGGTTTTTTAGGGCCTTCCCGCGCCCGCTCCATTGACTTTGGCCGATTCCCCCCTATGTTCCGTGGCGACGCGGCTCAGATCGAAGAGCGATTCCTGAGTTTGGCGCTTTGTTCGCGTGAGTCAGCACCCCCAGCTTCTTTGAGAGCGCGCCGTTTTGGGGTGGAACGCGACAGCCTTATTACCCTCGATTCCGAACGGCGGTTTCGACCAGAGGCTCAATGTCTTTTACCCATCTCGGACTATCCGAAAAAGTCCTCGCTGCAGTGGCGGCCACCGGTTACACCACCCCCACCCCCATTCAGGAACAGGCGATCCCTCACGTCCTCGCTCGCAAGGACGTGCTCGGCATCGCCCAGACCGGCACCGGCAAGACCGCGGCCTTCGTGCTGCCGATGCTCACCATTCTCGAAAAGGGCCGCGCCCGGGCGCGCATGCCGCGCACCCTGATCCTTGAGCCAACCCGCGAACTCGCGGCGCAGGTGAAGGAAAACTTCGACCGCTACGGCGCGGGCCAGAAACTCAACGTCGCCCTCCTGATCGGCGGCGTTTCCTTCGGCGACCAGGATGCCAAGCTAACGCGCGGCGTCGACGTGCTGATCGCCACTCCCGGCCGCCTGCTCGACCACACGGAGCGCGGCGGCCTGCTGCTCACCGGCGTCGAGCTGCTCGTCATCGACGAAGCCGACCGCATGCTGGACATGGGCTTCATTCCCGACATCGAGCGCGTCTGCAAGCTCGTCCCGTTCACGCGGCAGACCCTGTTCTTCACCGCGACCATGCCGCCGGAGATCCGGCGCATCACCGAAACCTTCCTGCACAATCCGCAGAAGATCGAGGTATCGAAGCCCGCCACCACCGCTGTCACCGTTACGCAGTGTCAGGTCCCGGCCGGGCGCGAGGCGCACGAGAAGCGCGAGCTGCTTCGCCGATTGCTGCGCGAGGCGAAGGATCTCCAGAACGCGATCATCTTCTGCAATCGCAAGCGCGAGGTCGCCGTCGTTCACAAATCGCTGCAAAAGCACGGCTTCAGCGTCGGCGCGCTGCACGGCGACATGGACCAGTCGGCCCGCACGGCGGCACTCGAGCAGTTCCGCAAGGGCGAGCTGCCCCTCCTGGTCGCATCCGACGTCGCCGCCCGCGGCCTCGACATCCCCGAGGTCAGCCACGTCTTCAATTTCGACGTTCCCCACCATCCCGACGATTATGTCCACCGCGTCGGCCGCACCGGTCGCGCAGGGCGGTCCGGCATGGCGATCTCGCTCGTCACGCCGCTCGACCAGAAGTCGATGGTGGCGATCGAGAAGCTGATCGGCCAGAGCATTCCACGCGCGGAGGGCGATTTCGAAGTCCGCACCGATGCTTCCGACGCGAGCGAGCGTCCGCGCGAGCAGCGCGGCCGTGAACGTTCACGCGGCGGACGCGGCAAGCCGCAGCGCGGCCGCGATCGTGAGCGCAGCCACGAGCCGCGCGAACCGCGTGGCGAGGCACAGCCTTCGGCCGAAGCACGGTCCGCTCCCGAGACAGGGCCCGCTTCCGAAGCAAGGCCCGCGCGCGAGGCAAGGCCTCCGCGTGAAGCCAGACCTTCGCGTGAAGCCAGGCCGCCGCGCGAAGCCAAGCCATCATCCGAGCCGCGTGACGGTGCGCGCCAGCAGCAGGCCAATCCGTCGCATGTGCCGTCGATCGGCCGTCCCGAGCCGCGCCGCCAACGCGAAGCCGACAGCGAGCCGGGTGACCACTCGCATCTGCCGGCCTTTCTGCTGCGTCCAGTTCGCTCCCCCGCCGGCGCCTGAAGCACGATGCGCGCCCGGCTTTGGTTGAAACCAAGCCGGCGCGCACTTTTTCGGATGCATTCGTGGACGTATATTTACGGGGCGTTCACGATCGTCCGTTAGCCTACGAACATAATTTAAGTATTGCTGCGGTCGTCGGCGCGCCGGTCGCTGTGGGGTATGTTCCGTGGTCAAGGTGCTCGACGAACACGAACGCACGATGGCGTTCGCCCAGGTAGCGCTCGGTCAGATCCGATCGCTACGGCAGACGGCAATTCCCCGCAATTACGAGATCTGGTACGTCTACGCCACCGGCTACAACGCCCCGCTCAACAAGATCATCAACGAGACGCTGGCGCGAAGCGGCAAGCTGACCGAAGCCGATCTCGATCAGATCTACGAGACCTACCTCTCCCACATCAAGACCACCGAGCGCATCGACAAGGTCGGCGCGCGCGTCATCGGCGAGATCGACGACGTCATAAAGGTTCTCGGCGACGCGCTCGCGATGACCGGCTCCTACGATGCGAGCCTGTCAGACGCGACCAAAAAGCTGTCATCGGCCGAAAGCCGCGAGCAGATCAAGTCGATCATCGAGACGCTGCTGCATTCGACCAGCGAGATGCGCGAGACCAACAAGGCGCTGGAAGACCGGCTGACGCTCTCGAGGAGCGAGATCAGCAACCTCCAGCAGAGCCTGGAGGCGATCCGCGCCGAGAGCCTGACCGATCCGCTGACGGGGCTCGGCAACCGCAAATATTTCGATCGCATGATCGACATGGCCGTGCAAGGCGCGCTCGCCTCCGGCGAGCCGCTGTCGCTGCTGCTGGTCGACATCGATCATTTCAAGTCGTTCAACGATTCCTACGGCCATCTCACCGGCGACCAGGTGCTGCGGCTGGTCGGCCTGTCGCTGAAGCAGACCATCAAGGGCCAGGACATCACCGCCCGCTATGGCGGCGAGGAATTCGCGGTCGTGCTGCCCAACACCGCGCTGCGCCAGGCCCTCACGGTGGCCGATCACATCCGCCGCGCGGTGATGGCGAAGGAACTAAAGAAGAAGTCCACCGGCGAAATCCTTGGCCGGGTCACCATCTCCGTCGGCGTCTCCATGCTCAAGCAGGGTGACGACACCGATGCGCTGATCGAACGCGCGGATGCCTGCCTCTACGCCGCCAAACGCAACGGCCGCAACCGCGTGATCTGCGAGGCCGATCCGGAATTCACGGTCGAGACCCATAACCGGGTGGCGTGACGCCGAAGCCGCGCACCGCCAGCGCTTGACATTCTGACCCGACGAACGACATCTCCCTCGCCGTCTTGAGGCGTCCGACTGCGAAGATCCGGAGGACTTGTCGTCTTGCCCAATCCGCATGATTTTCACTCACCGCAACCGTCCTACACCAGGGACGAGCTGCTGAGATCGAGCGAGGGCGGCTATTTCGGGCCGGGCAATGCGCAATTGCCAGCGCCGCCGATGCTGATGATGGATCGCATCACGGAGATCAGCCTGGATGGCGGCGAGTTCGGCAAGGGCCATATCGTCGGCGAACTCGACATCGCGCCGGGCCATTGGTTCTTCGATTGCCACTATCACGGCGATGCCACGATGCCAGCGTCTCTGGGTTTGGATGCCATGTGGCAGATGGTCGGCTACTGGCTGGGATGGTCGGGCTCGCCGGGCAAGGGCCGCGCCATCGGCGTCGGCGAAGTCGCGTGCACGGGCGAGGTCACACCGAACGCGCAACGCGTGCGCTACGAGGTCTCCATGAGGATGGTCCGGCGCGGCAAGCTGGTGCTCGGAATTGCCGACGGTCGCGTGCTGGCCGACGGCGTCTGCGTCTTCACCGCCAGGGACATGCGGGTTGGTCTGACCAAGGCCGTGGAGTGAAGTCCCATCGGGTGGGCAAAGGCGCTCAGCGCCATGCCCATCATCTCCCACACCAGCACCTCAGCGGAGGGCACGCTTCGCTTTGCCCGCCCTGCGCACTGTTTTCTTCTTGGTCGGCCGCTTCGTTGCAACGGGCTTCTTCGCAACCTTCTTCGCCGCCTTCTTCACCTTGGGCGGCTTCTTCACCTTGGCGCGCTGGGCAGCAGCAAGCGCGGCCCTCGCCCATTGCGCGAGTTCCGCGGAATCGTCGAACAGGCGGGCCGGCAGCTCCCAATAGGAGTTCACCACCACGGTCTTGGCGCGGGTCGAGTATTGGAACGGCTTCGAGCCTTCCGCCTCAAAATCCGGGATGGTCATCTCGTCAGCGCGAAAAAATAGGCCGGCGCGCAAGGCCAGCGCGAAGTTGACGCCGTCGGCGGAGATGCCGTAGCCGGAGAACATTTTCCGGATGGCGACGGGGCCGAAATCGGCGAACAGGTCGATCAGAAATTCGCGGTCCATGGCTGAACTATTTCCGCACGGTCGTCCTGGCGAAAGCCAGGACCCATTCCACGGGAGGGAGTTTAGCGAAGACTGCCAGTCGTGCCAGCGTCGGTATTGGCACCGACGATCACCGCGAGATCACGCGGTATGGATCCTGGCCTTCGCCAGGACGACAGCGGAGCGATTTGCGAGAAACGGACTACCCGTCGATCTGCGCCGGGCGCAGCTCGACGGACTCGCCGCAGCCGCAGGCGGAAATCTGGTTGGGGTTGTTGAAGACGAACTGGGCCTGCATCTTGTCGGCCTTGTAGTCCATCTCGGTGCCGAGCAGGAACAGCACGGCCTTCGGATCGACCAGGATCTTGACGCCCTTGTCCTCGACGACCTCGTCGGTCGGGCGGACATCATGGGCGTATTCGACGGTGTAGGACTGTCCGGCACAGCCGCCGTTCTTGACGCCGACGCGCAGGCCAACGATCTCGGAATCGGCCCGCTGGGTCAGCTCGCTGATGCGCTGGGCGGCAGCGTCCGTCAGCCGCATGACCTGCGGGCGGGGCCGCCTCGGCTTTGGAGTGGATGCTGGTGTCGAGCCCGACGATATCTGTGTCATGTCAATGATGTGGTCCGTTGCCGAGCGAATTCAATGCCAAGGATCTAACAAGGATCTAAAGCCGAGGTTACGCGTCACCACATGTTGAGCACGAGGCGGGCCTCGTCGCTCATGCGTTCCGGCGTCCAGGCCGGCTCCCAGACCACCTTGACGTCGACCACGCCGACGCCGGGGACGCTGGCGACCGCGTTCTCGACCATGGTCGGCAGCTCGCCGGCGGCCGGGCAATTCGGTGTCGTCAGCGTCATTTGCACATCGACGGAACGATCGTCCTTGATCTCGACCTTGTAGATCAGGCCGAGCTCGTAGATATCAGCCGGGATTTCCGGGTCGAACACGGTCTTGAGCCCGGCGATGATCTCGGTGGTGAGACGCTCGGTCTCGTCAGGCGGCAGCGCCGACTGGGTTTCCATCGGATTGGCTTTGATTTCGGCCGTGTCACTCATGCGAACAAATCCCGCGCCTTCAACAGCGCCTGTGCCAGATGATCGACTTCTTCCCGCGTATTATACATGCCGAACGACGCCCGGCACGTGGCTGTGACGTTGAACCGCTCTAAAAGCGGCATCACGCAATGGGTGCCGGCGCGCACCGCGATGCCCTGGCGGTCGATCACGGTGGCGACGTCGTGGGCGTGCGCGCCCTTGAGTTCGAAGGAGATCACCGGGCCCTTGCCCCGCGCCGTGCCGATCAGCCGCAGCGAGTTGATCTCGCGCAGCTTATCCTGGGCGTAGGTGACGAGATCGTGCTCGTGCGCGGCGATGCGCTCCTTGCCGATCGAATTGACGTAGTCGATCGCGGCGCCGAGCCCGACGGCCTCGACGATCGCCGGCGTGCCGGCCTCGAATTTGTGCGGGGGATCGCCGTAGGTGACGATGTCGCGCGAGACCTCGCGGATCATTTCGCCGCCGCCGTTATAGGGGCGCATCGCGACCAGGTGGTCGTACTTGGCCCAGAGCACGCCGATGCCGGTCGGCCCGTAGACCTTGTGGCCGGTGAAGACATAGAAGTCGCAGCCGAGGTCCTGGACGTCGACTGGGATATGCACCGCGCCCTGGCTGCCGTCGACCAGCACGGGAATGCCGCGGGCGTGGGCGATCTTCACAACGTCCTTGACCGGGACGATGGTGCCAAGCGCGTTCGACATCTGCGTGATCGCGACCAGCTTGGTCTTCGACGTCAGCAGCTTTTCGAATTCGTCGATGAGGAAATTACCCTCGTCGTCGACCGGCGCCCATTTGATCACGGCACCATGGCGTTCCCTGAGGAAATGCCAGGGCACGATGTTGGAGTGGTGCTCCATGATCGAAATGACGATCTCGTCGCCTGCTTTGATGTTCGGCTCGCCCCAGGACGAGGCGACGAGGTTGATCGCCTCGGTCGCGTTGCGGGTGAAGATCACTTCCTCGGTCCGCGGCGCGTTGATGAACTGCGCCACCTTGGTGCGGCCGCCCTCATAGGCTTCGGTCGCGGCGTTGGCGAGATAATGCAGGCCGCGGTGCACGTTGGCATATTCGGAGGTGTAGGCCTGCGTCATGCGATCGAGCACGGCGCTCGGCTTCTGCGCAGATGCGGCGTTGTCGAGATAGACCAGCGGCTTGCCGTAGATCTGCATGGCCAGCGCCGGAAAATCCTGGCGCACGCGCGCAACGTCGTAAGAGCCGTTCTTGACTGCCGGATGCGTGCTCATTGGCGCCGCTCCAGCCAGCGCTCGGCAATGCCGATCACGTGCTCGCGCAGATCATCGTCGGCGATCTGCTCGATCGCCTCGCCGACGAAGGCCTGGATCAGCAGCGCCTGGGCCTGCTTCTCCGGCAGGCCGCGCGCCTTCAGATAGAACAGCAGACTGTCGTCCAGCGCACCGGCGGTGGCGCCGTGACCGCAGGAGACGTCGTCCGCAAAGATCTCGAGCTCGGGCTTGTTGTCGGCTTCCGCCTCATCCGAGAGCAGCAGCGCGCGGATCATCATCTTGCCGTCGGTCTTCTGCGCATCGGGACGAACGATGATGCGGCCCTGGAACACCGAATGGGCGCGATCGTCGATCACGGCGCGGAAAACTTCTCGGCTGACGCAGTTCGGCACGGCATGGTCGACCACCAGCGTGGTGTCGCCATGTTCGGTCTTCTGCAACAGGTTCACGCCGTTGACGGAGAGCTCGCTGCCCTCGCCTGCCAGCGTGATGAAGCCCTGCAGGCGGCTGACTGCCGCGCCGGTCGTCATGTTAAAGAAGTTCAGCTTTGTATTCGCGCCGACCGTGACGAACTGCGAGGTGATGTTCACAGCATCCGGCGAATCGTCCATCAGACGGATATGCGCGATGTCGGCATTATCGCCAACCGAGAGGATGACGGCATCGTTGACCTGGTAAGCCTTGGCGCCGGCCGCGACAAAGCTCTCGATGATGGTGGCACGAGCGCCCTTCCCGACCGCAACCTGCGAGCGGGTGAAAGCCGACGCGGAAGATGCAACCGCGACGTGAATGATCTGGATCGGCGCGGACAGCTGCGTGCCGTCGGCGATATCAAGCACGACACCGTCGGTCGCCATCGCCGCGTTCAGCGCGATCACCGCATCGATGGCCGCGGTCCTTAACAGACCGGAATCCTTCTCCAGCGTCTCCCGCAATGTCTTAAAGCCCGCCTCGGAGGCGAGCGCCTTGACGTCGGAGAGATCGGGAGCGAACACACCGTCGACCAGCACCAGCTTGCGGGCGCCGGCGATCGCATGTGCTTTCACCGCGTCCGCGGCGCGCTTCAACGCAGTCGCATCGGGCGCAGCCGCGAGCGGCAGTACCTCGCCGACCAGCGCGCGCAGATCGGTGTACTTCCACTCCTCGATCCGGCGGTGCGGCAGGCCGAGACGCTCATAGGTCTCGAACGCCTCGCGGCGTACCGCGATCACGGAAGGCGAACCCGGCAGCCGGCTTTCGGCGCTGGCGAAGAGATCGCTCACCGCGCGGCCGTTTCCGGTCTTTGCCACAGCAACGTTCATCTCAAAATTCCTTACGCGGCGTCCTCGAACTGGGCGTAGCCGGACGCTTCCAGCTCCAGCGCCAGTTCCTTGCCACCGCTCTTCACGACACGGCCTTTTGACATCACGTGCACGACGTCAGGCACGATATAGTTCAGCAGCCGCTGATAATGGGTGATGACGACCATCGCGCGCTTGGGCGAATGCAGCGCGTTGACGCCGTCGGCTGCAATGCGCAGCGCGTCGATGTCGAGGCCGGAATCCATCTCGTCGAGGATGCACAGGCTCGGCTCGAACAGCGCCATCTGCAGCACCTCATTGCGCTTCTTCTCGCCGCCGGAGAAGCCGACATTGACACCGCGCTTGAGCATGTCCTGCGGGATGTTCAGCGACTTCGAGACTTCGCGGACTTTCTTCAAAAAGTCGGGCGTCGAATATTCGCCCTCGCCGCGCGCCTTGCGCTGCGCGTTCAGCGCGGTGCGCAGGAAATTCATGGTGGAGACGCCGGGGATCTCGACCGGATACTGGAACGCCAGGAACACGCCCTTGGCGGCCCGTTCGTTGGGCGCCATCGCGAGCAGGTCTTCGCCCTTGAACAGGATCTCGCCGTCGGTGACCTCGTAACCAGGCTTGCCGGCGATGACGTGGGACAGCGTCGATTTGCCGGAGCCGTTCGGCCCCATGATCGCGTGGATCTCGCCCTCGTTCACGGTCAGCGTCAACCCATGGAGGATCTCACGCTCCTCGACACGAACCTTGAGGTCTTTCACTTCAAGCAAAGCCATCTTGGTGTCCAGTTTATTCAAATGATGCATAGGGCGCGCGACGCGCGCCGCGAGGGCCGGCGCTAGCCGACCGATCCTTCAAGCGAGATCGAGATCAGCTTCTGCGCTTCCACCGCGAATTCCATCGGCAGTTGCTGCAGCACGTCCTTGACGAAGCCGTTGACGACGAGGCCGACCGCCTCCTCCTGCGTGAGGCCGCGCTGGATGCAGTAGAACAGCACGTCCTCGGAGATCTTGGACGTGGTGGCCTCGTGCTCGAACGTCGCCGACGAGTTCTTGGCTTCGATGTAGGGCACGGTGTGCGCGCCGCATTTGTCGCCGATCAACAGCGAATCGCAGGCGGTGAAGTTGCGCGCGCCGGTCGCCTTGCGATGCGCCGTCACGAGGCCGCGATAGGTGTTCTGCGATCTGCCGGCGGCGATGCCCTTGGAGATGATACGGCTCGACGTGTTCTTGCCGAGATGGATCATCTTGGTGCCGCTGTCGACCTGCTGATAGCCATTCGAGATCGCGATCGAATAGAATTCACCACGCGAATTGTCGCCCCGCAGGATGCAGCTCGGATACTTCCAGGTGATCGCCGAACCTGTCTCGACCTGGGTCCAGGAGATCTTGGAATTGTTGCCGCGGCAGTCACCACGCTTGGTGACGAAATTGTAGATGCCGCCTTTGCCTTCCGAATTGCCGGGATACCAGTTCTGCACCGTCGAATATTTGATCTCGGCGTCGTCGTGCGTGACGAGTTCGACCACGGCCGCGTGCAGCTGGTTCTCGTCGCGCTGCGGCGCGGTGCAGCCCTCGAGATAAGAGACGTAGGAGCCCTTGTCGGCAATGATCAGCGTGCGCTCGAACTGGCCAGTGTTGCGCTCGTTGATGCGGAAGTAGGTGGACAGTTCCATCGGGCAGCGCACGCCCGGCGGCACGTAAACGAACGAGCCGTCCGAGAACACCGCCGAGTTCAGCGTTGCGTAGAAATTGTCCGACGTCGGCACCACGGATCCCAGATATTTCTGCACCAGCTCGGGATGCTCGCGGATCGCCTCCGAGATCGGCATGAAGATCACGCCGGCCTTCTTCAGCTCGGCCTTGAAGGTGGTCGCAACCGAGACCGAATCGAACACCGCGTCGACCGCGATCTTGCGCCTGTTGGGGTCTTCCTCGCCGGGCTTCGGCTCGACGCCTTCGAGCATGGCGACTTCCCGCAAGGGAATGCCGAGCTTCTCGTAGGTCTTCAGAATCTCGGGATCGATCTCGTCGAGCGAGGTGATCGTCTTCTTCGGCTTGGGAGCCGAATAATAATAGAGGTCCTGAAAGTCGATCTTGGGATAGTCGACGCGGGCCCAGGTCGGCTCGGTCATGGTCAGCCAGCGCCGATAGGCCTCGAGCCGCCACTGGAGCATCCAGGCGGGTTCGTTCTTCTTCTCGGAGATGAACTTGACGGTTTCTTCCGACAGCCCCTTTGGGGCCTTGTCGGACTCGATCAGGGTCTCAAACCCATAACGATACTGATCGACGTCGATGCGCTTCACGCGCTCGACCGTCTCTTGCACGGCTGGCATTCTATCCTCCGCTCGCGGTTTCAAGGACCGCGGTGGATCATCAAATTCGGACGACTATTACGATGTTTCTTGGCGGGACGCACGCGCTTAGAACCGTTCAAGCCGTGTTTCATCGCTTATCCCTTAAGTAGGGTATTACCGAGCTTTCGCCAAGCCTCTAACGCCCTGTTGATGTCATCCGGCTCCGTGGACCAGCCCAGACTGAGACGCACCGCTCCTTGGGCGACGGTGGGATCATACCCCATCGCCGACAGCACGTGGGACGGCTGTACCTTGCCCGAGGAACAGGCAGAGCCCGAGGACACCGCGACACCTTCGAGGTCGAAACCGATCACCGCGGTCTCGGCTTTCAAGCCGGGAGCCGTGAAAAGAACGGTATTTGGCAACCGCCTGGCGTCATCTGAGAAGACCGTTGCGCCGGCCATGGAGCGAATGCCATTTTCCAAGCGATCTCTGAGGGTTGCCATCCGTTCCGCATCCTCCGGCAAAGCCTGAAGGGCAGCCCGCACGGATGCCCCGAAGCCGGCAATGCCGGCGACATTCTCGGTTCCGGCGCGCCGGTTCAGCTCCTGCCCGCCGCCCCGCAGCACCGGCTCAAGTCCGGCCACGCCCTCGGCCACGACCAGCGCGCCGACCCCCTTGGGGCCGCCGATCTTGTGCGCAGAAAAGGTCGCAAGGTCCGCACCGATCACCTTGATATCGAAGGGGATTTTCCCAAGCGCCTGGATTGCGTCGACGTGCAGGAGGCCGCCGGCCCCGTGAACGATTCCCGCGGTCTCGGCGATAGGCTGCAGCGCGCCCGTCTCGTTGTTGGCCGCCATGATAGAGACCAGCGCCGGCGGGCCCTCTCTGAGCAGCGCCTTCAAATGATCGAGGTCGATCACGCCGGAGCGTGTGACCCTGATCTGACCGATCTCATCTGCCGGGAACCGGCCGCCTGCCAGTACCGAAGCATGCTCGACGGCCGAGACCAGAAGCCGCTCGACAGGCCCCCCAGACGGCCCCCGAAGCCCCGGTGAAAGCGCCAGCGCGTTGGCTTCGGTTCCCGTGGAGGTGAAGACGACGTTCCGCGGCAGCGCGCCTACTGCGGTCGCAAGGATGGCCCGCGCCCCCTCGACAAGCCGTCGCGCCTCGCGCCCCTCGGCGTGAACAGAGGACGGATTGCCGATCAGCTCGTAGGCTGCGAGCATTGCGCCTCGCGCCTCGGAGCGAAGCGGCGTGGTCGCGTTCCAGTCGAGATAAACACGGCTCGGCATGACGTATTATGTTACCATTCGGACCAGGCTGCTTCGCCCGCACTGGTACCCGACATGGACCCCCGGGCAGCGCTTGGCAATCTCGATTCCCAATCGCCTTCGCGCGATGACGGCCATGACACGCTAACGTCTTGAGCCGATTGCGGGATGTTCAAGATGCTTGCTTTTTGACCCTCGCCTCATGTTAGAACGCGCGCGTCAGTTCGCCGCGCGCCGCTCGCGCATCATCCGAGGGCGCCGCTCCACCCTTCCATTCGCGGCTTGATCGGCCCAGCAGCCGATGAAATCCGCACAATCGGTTGATTGTTGAAGAGCGTCTTCAAGGGATCAATCAAGAGATCATCATGCCTGAAGTTATTTTCACCGGCCCCGCCGGCCGTCTCGAAGGCCGCTACCATCCGGCCAAGCAGAAGAACGCGCCGATCGCGATGGTCCTGCACCCGCATCCGCAGTTCCACGGCACGATGAATCACCAGATCATCTACCAGTGCTACTATGCGTTCGCGCATCGTGGCTTCTCGGTGCTGCGATTCAATTTCCGCGGCGTCGGCCGCAGCCAGGGCTCGTTCGACCACGGCACCGGCGAATTGTCGGACGCGGCCGCGGCGCTCGACTGGGCGCAGACCATCAATCCCGAAGCGCGCGCCTGCTGGGTTGCCGGCTTCTCCTTCGGCGCCTGGATCGGCATGCAGCTGCTGATGCGCCGCCCCGAGGTCGAGGGCTTCATCTCGATCGCGCCGCCCGCCAACCTCTACGACTTCTCGTTCCTCGCACCCTGCCCGTCCTCGGGGCTGATCGTGCATGGCGAGAAGGACGCGGTGGTGCCGCCCAAGGACGTCAACACGCTGGTCGAGAAGCTGAAGACCCAGAAGGGCATCGTGATCGACCAGCAGGTCATCCCGGGCGCCAACCACTTCTTCGACGCCAAGCTCGAGCCGCTGATGGAAACCATCACCGCCTATCTCGACATGCGCCTCGCCAACGTGCGCTGAGCTTTCCGTGGGTGCGTTCATCGCATTGCTGCGTGCCGTGAATGTCGGCGGCACCGGCAAATTGCCGATGAGCGAACTCAAGGCCATGTGCGAGGAGCTCGGCTACGCCGCCGTGCGCACCTATATTGCAAGCGGCAACGTCGTCTTCACAAGCCGCAAGTCGCAATCTGCGATCAAGACCGCACTCGAAAAGCGGTTGCACGCCTATGCCGGCGCGCCGGTCGGCGTGCTCGTGCGCAGCGCCACCGAGATGGCGCAGGTCTTGGCCGATAATCCGTTTCCAAAGGCCGCCCCCAACCGTACCGTCGCGATCTTCCTCGACAAGGCGCCGCCGGCGGATGCGCTCGCCGGCATTCGCGGCCAGAACAAGGAGGAGATCCGCCTCGGCCGCCGCGAGATCTACGTGCATTACGGCGACGGCATGGGCACGTCGAAGCTGGTCATCCCCGCCGCCAAGACCGGCACCGCGCGCAACATGAAAACGATCGCGACGCTCGCGAAAATGGCCGCAGAGCTCTAGGCCAGCTTGAGCGCCGCGATCCCCGTCAGCACCAGCAGGATCCCCGCGATCTTCATTGCGCTCAGCGCCTCGCCGAACAGCACCACACCCATGACGACGGTGCCGGCGGCGCCGATGCCGGTCCAGACCGAATAGGCGACGCCGACCTCGAGCACCTTCAAAGCACGCCCGAGCAGGACAACGAAGGCTACGAGCAGCACGAGCGAAACGACGCTCCAGCCAGCGCGCGTGTAGCCTTCCGCATATTTCATCGAGATCGCCCAGCCAACATCGAGTGCGCCTGCGATCACCAGCATCAGCCAGGCCATGGATTGCGACATCGGCGTGGGCTCAGGCCGCAAGCTTGAGCAGATGCGCGTCGTGGCGCACGAGGAAGGCGCGCAGCAATTGCGGATAGTCCGCGCCCACCGCAGTACGGACGCTCGGACGCTTCGCCAGTTCGGCGCGCCATGCGCGGACCTTCGGCACATCGCGGAAAATGCCGTGGTCGGTCAGCTCGTCGAACAGATCGAAGTAGCGGAAGACGGGGGCGAATACGGCGTCGACGAGACTGAACGCTTCGCCAGCAAAATAAGGACCGGCACCGAGCGCCGCTTCGACCCGGGCGAACTTCACCATCAGCGCCTGGCGCTTGCTCTCGAACGTCGCCGCATCGGTCGTGGTCTCTAGGCCCCAGAGATCGGCGAGCACTGCTGAACCGAACTCCATCCACGCCCGGTGCTCGGCACGCTCCAAGGCATCCGCCGGATGCAGTCTCACGCCGCCTTGCGTCTCCTCGATGTACTCGCAGATCACGTTGCTCTCGAACAGCGCGACCTCGCCCTTCTCGCTCGTCACGACCAGCACCGGCACCTTGCCGAGCGGCGACAGTTTGAGAAACCAGTCGGGCTTATTGGCGAGATCGATGTCGACCCGCTCGAACGGCACGCCCTTCTCGTTGAGCGCGATCACCGCGCGCTGCACATAGGGGCAAAGCTTGTGGCTGATCAGTTTCAGTGAAGCGGTCATGGCGAGAATCCCGACGGTTAGATGCAACTGCATCAAAGATAGATGCATGTGCATCTACCTGTCAAGATCAATGCATCTGCATCATCCCGCCTATCATCTCAAGGCCGCGCGATCACCCCGCCCGTCATCGGCATCGGCACGCCCGTGGTCCCGGGATACGACAGCGGCAGGCCCTTCAGGCCGCGCGCGGCGAGGAAGCCGAAGGCCTGCGCCTCGATGGCGTCGGAGGCCCAGCCGACTGCCTCCGCGGCCTCGACAGTGGCGGACCCAACGCGCTCCCGCAGCATCTGGAGCATGGTCCGGTTGCGGGCGCCGCCGCCGCAGACGATCCAGCTCCGCGGCCTGCGTGGCAGCAGCGGGATGATGCGGGCGATGGCCGCCGCGGTGAAGGCGGTCAGGGTCGCGGCGCCGTCGGCCGGCAGGACATCGCCGAGCTTTAGTGCGGCAAAATCGTTGCGGTCGAGCGATTTCGGCGGCGGGCTTACGAAGAACGGCAGCTCCAGCGCCCGCGCGATCCAGGCTTCGTCCGCCTTGCCGAGGGCTGCGAGCTTTCCGTCCGCGTCGAACGCCTGGTTCATGGTGCGGTACATGAAATCGTCGAGCAGCGCGTTGCCGGGTCCGGTGTCGCAGGCAATCAGCGTGTCGTTGCCGTCGATATAGGTGATGTTGGAGACGCCGCCGATATTGACCACGATGATCGGCCCTTCGCGCTCCAGCGAATGGGCGAGCGCGCGGTGATAAACCGGCACAAATGGCGCGCCCTGCCCGCCGGCCTCGACGTCGGCGGCGCGAAAATCATGCATCACGGGGATATGGATCGCCCTGGCCAGCGCCGGCGCGTCGCCGATCTGCACCGTCAGCCGCTTCTCGGGGCGGTGCAGCACGGTCTGGCCGTGGAAGCCGACGATGTCGATGTCTTCCGGCTTCATCCGGTTCTGGGCGACGAAGGCGGCCACCGCCTCGGCATGCGCGAGCGTCACTGCGCGTTCGGCCTCGGCCAGAACTCCCGGCCTAGCATCGCGTTGCGCCAGGTGCACGGCCTCGCTCAGCGCCTGACGCAGCAGGTTGCGCTCCGCCGGGCTATACGGCCGGTAGCCGGACGGCCCGAATGCCTTCACCTGCTTTCCGTCGGTTTCGATCAGCGCAACATCCACCCCGTCCAGCGAGGTGCCGCTCATCAAACCGAGTGCCGTCAACATCATGGATCAGCGTCCTCAAGAGACCCTTCCGGCATGCCGATCTTGTGCCAGAGGGACACATCTTATAATGCCACAGGCCAAAGTAGCGGGCAGCAACCGAGTTCCCACGGATGACCCTTAAATTGCTCCCAAAACAGTAAACCAAGAATTGTCAGGCGCGCCGACAAATGACTGCATTCAAATCGGATTTCCTCAATACGCTGCAGGAACGTGGATTCATCCACCAATGCTCCGATTTCGAGGGGCTGGACGCCCTCGCCGCCAAGGGCGAGGCGACGGCTTATGTCGGTTACGATTGCACCGCCCGCTCGCTGCACATCGGCAACTACCTGACCATGATGATGCTGCACTGGCTGCAGCAGTCCGGCAACAAGCCGATCACGCTGATGGGCGGCGGCACAACCATGGTCGGCGATCCCTCCGGAAAGGACGAGACGCGCGCGATCCGCACCGTCGCCGAGATCGAGGCCAACAAGGAATCGATCCGCGGCGTGTTCGCAAAGGTGCTGCGCTATGGCGGGGGCAAGAGCGACGCCATCATGCTCGACAATGCCGAGTGGCTGACAAAGCTCAACTACATCGAGATGCTGCGCGACGTCGGGCGGCATTTCTCGGTCAACCGCATGCTGACGATGGACTCCGTGCGCCTGCGCCTCGAGCGCGAGCAGGAGATGAGCTTCATCGAGTTCAACTACATGATCTGCCAGGCCTACGACTTCGTCGAGCTCGCCAGGCGGACCGGCTGCAACTTGCAGATGGGCGGCTCCGACCAGTGGGGCAACATCATCATGGGCGTCGATCTCGGCCGCCGCATGGGCACGCATCAGCTGTTCGCCCTGACGACGCCGCTGCTGACGACGGCGTCGGGGGCCAAGATGGGCAAGACCGCTCAGGGCGCGGTCTGGCTCAACGCCGACCAGTTCTCGCCGTATGATTTCTGGCAGTACTGGCGCAACACCGAAGACGCCGACGTCGGCAAGTTCCTCAAGCTGTTCACGACGCTGCCAATGACCGAGATCAGGAAGCTCGAGGCGCTCGGAGGCTCCGAGATCAACGAGGCCAAGAAGGTGCTCGCCACCGAGGCGACCGCGCTCCTGCATGGCCGCGACGCAGCGAACGAGGCGGCCGAGACCGCGCGCCGCACCTTCGAGGAAGGCGCGCTGGCCGAGAGCCTGCCGACCGTGGAAATTCCGCGCGGCGAGTTCGACGCCGGCCTCGGCGTGCTCAACGCCTTCGTCAAGGCGGGCCTCGTTGCCTCCAACGGCGAAGCACGGCGCCAGATCAAGGGCGGCGGCCTGCGCGTCAATGACGAGCCCGTCACCAACGAGAAGATGGCGTTGTCGGCGGCCGACCTGACGCCGGAAGGCGTGGTCAAGCTGTCGTTCGGCAAGAAGAAGCACATCCTCCTGAGGCCTGCATAGGCGTATGAGCTTTTCGCTGCTTGTCAGGGCGCGCTGAAGCGCGCTCCCTGATCGGCAATGGACCAGAACACGCTAGAGGAACAGTCCAAGCAAGCGACCAGGGAACGCGTCACGGCGACGCCGCAGGGCGTCGTGCGCACCGCGCTGGTGGTGCTCGCGCTCTGCTTCACACTCGCCGTGCTCGGCCGCGGCCTCAGCGAAAGCTTCACCGTCTTCCTGAAGCCGATCTCGGAAAACTTTGGCTGGGATCGCGCCCAAGTGGTCTCGATCTATTCGCTGACGTGGCTCGTCAGCGGACTGACGGCGCCGTTGGTCGGGCGCCTGTTCGATCATTCCGGACCGCGCATCGTCTATGCACTGGGCCTTTTGCTGCTCGGCTCGGCCTTCCTGATCGCAAGCCACGCGCAGTCACTCTGGCAGTTCCAGCTCTCGATCGGACTCTGCGTCGGCATTGGCGTCGCCTTCATCGGCAATGTGCCGAACTCGATCCTGCTGGGCCGCTGGTTCGGCCCAAAACTCCCGACCGCGATGGCGGTGGTCTACTCGGCCATGGGTGGCGGCGTGCTGGCGCTGCTGCCGGCCTCGCAGCTTTTGATCGATCATCTGGGGTGGCGCGAAACCTACCAGCTGTTCGGCTTCGCCGCGCTCGGCCTGCTGGTGCCGCTCATGCTGCTGCCATGGCGGCTGTTCGCCTCGGGCTCGCCGCAGATCGCGAAGAAGACCGATCCGGATTTCGTCGATCACGGCTGGACCCTTCCGAGCGCGATGCGCCATCACGCCTTCTGGGCGCTGTTCTCGACATTCTTCTTCACCGCGGTCGGCATGTATGCGATCGCCGCCCAGATCGTGGCCTATTTGATCGATGCCGGCTTTCCACCGCTGCAGGCCGCCACGGCCTGGGGCTTCTCCGGCATCGTGCTGGTGTTTGGCATGCTAGGCGTGTCCGCGCTCGACGGCCTGATCGGTCGCCGGCCGTCGGTGCTGCTCAGCTACGCGATCTCGATCCTCGGCATCTTCCTGCTGTGGCTGTTGCAATACTCCGCCAATTTCCTCCTGCTCACCGGATTCGTGGTCTGCTTCGGCAGCATGATGGGCTCACGTGGACCGCTGATCACGGCGACCGCGATGAAGATCTTTGGGGGCAAGCGCGTCGGCACCATCTACGGCACCATCTCGATCGGCAGCGGGCTCGGCTCGGCTTTCGGCTCCTGGAGCGGCGGCCTGATCCATGACGCGACCCATGGCTACAACGCGCTGCTCGCCTTCGCACTCGCGAGCGTGGTGCTCGGGATGATCCCGTTCCTGGTCGTGCCCGCCTTGCGGCGGTAGGTCTCCTGAAGGTAACTTGAGCGCATTCGCGTCACCGGGAAATTACGGATGGGCACGACGCGAACAGCTACGAAGATGTGGATCGCACGCGGCTGAAAGTCCTTCCTGCGGTGTTTTGTCCGACATGACAAAAATGTCAGCGCAAATTGCCCTTGGGCGGCTTGCAGGGCGGAACTGAATGCGGTCCTAGTCGCAGCATTGGATGGAGGGCACAAACCAATGAACTTTCCCTATCTCGTTCGCTTTCAACCGGTTCTCTTGAGCCTGTTTCGCTTCATCACCGGCCTGCTGCTGTTCCAGTACGGTGTCGCCAAGCTGTTCAAGTTTCCGGTGCTTCCCTACTTCGCAAACATCCCGCCGATCATCTACGCAGCCGGTACGCTTGAGCTCGTGCTTGGCGCGTTGCTGATGATCGGCCTGTTTACCCGCCTCGCGGCATTCATCCTCTCGGGTGAGATGGCCTTCGCCTATTTCATGGGGCACATGTTCAAGGGCGAAACGCCGGTGTTCCTGCCGCTGCTCAATGGTGGCACCGCGGCGATCCTGTTCTGCTTCGCCTGCCTCTACCTCTCGGCAGCCGGCGGCGGCTCGGTCAGCGCCGATGCGGCGATGGGCAAGGACTAGCGGCGCGTTCGCGCGGCGCTGAGGCGTCAGCGATTGATTCGCGAATGAAGAGATGGCATCCGTATGTTCACGGGTGCCATCTCAGCGCGAGCCCAGCACGTTCCAGACCAGGACGAGGACCGCGACCAGCAGCATCGACATGATGAGGCGGTGAACGAATCGGTTCATTGCCGCTCCCAACGGATTAGGTCGCGACTAAAGACCCACACGATTTTTCTCCGAGTTGACGCGCCATGCGCCCGAGAAGCGCATGACGACCTGCATGTTTGCGCACGCGGCTGCGCACGCAGCTTGCGCAGCAGCCGTCGCACGCGTCCATTCATGATTGGTAAGAATTTCATGCTACCGACGCGAGCAACAATAACCATTCCGTCGAGGCCGTGATGAAGCTGCTGAGTCACCTCAAGATCCGCACCAAGCTCGCCAGCATGGTCTGTCTTTCGGCACTCACGGTCACGGCCATCATCGGGGTGTCGTCCGTGCTCAGCAAGAGCCGCATGCTGGAGGATCGCGTTCAGCAGATGCGGACCGCGGTCGACATGCTCCACAACCTCGCCCAATCACTCGAAGAGGAGGTCGGCGCCGGCAAGCTGACGCAGGCCGAAGCGAAAATCCAGTTCCATCTGCGCGGCCGCCGCATGAGCTTCAATGGCGGCCAAGGCTATCCGGTGGTCTATAACGCCGATACCTCGATCCTGATCAATGGCGCGAACCAGCAGCTCGAAGGCAAGATCACGGGCGCCAAGGACTCCAACGGTGTCCTCATCGCAGATGCGATCGTAACGGCCGGCAACCAGGCTGCTCAGGGCGGCGTAACCTCATATCTCTACCCCCGCCCCGGCCAGACGGAGCCCGTCCGCAAGACCGTTTTCGCGCGCAAATTCGCGCCCTGGAACGCGACGATCAGCTACGGCCTCTATGTCGACGACATCGACGCCGACGTGCGAGCCTTGACGCTGGAGCTGGGGGCGATTGGCATCGGCTTGATGCTGCTGATGGCGACACTGTCCTGGCTGATCGCCCGCGACGTGCTCGGCGCGCTCGATCGCCAGAAGAACCGCATGCAGGCCATTTCCGAAGGCGCCATCGACACGGCGGTCGAGGAGACCGGTCGCGGCGACGAGATCGGCCGCATGGCCGAGACCCTCGAAGTGCTCAGGCAGACCGCGCTGACGGCCCGCAAGCTGGAGGCGGAGCAGGTCGCCACCAAGACCCGCAGCGAACAGGAGAAGCGCGACGCGCTGATCTCGCTTGCCGACCGGTTCGATGCCTCCGTCGGCCAGCTCGTCGGCCTGATGGCCTCGGGCTCCGGCGAGCTGGAGGTCACCGCCAAGTCGATGTCGTCGACCGCGGAAGGCACCAACCGCCGCGCCGCCGTCGTCGGCTCGGCCGCCACCGAAGCCAGCCAGCGCGTCCAGACGGTCGCGGCCGCGGCCGAGGAGCTCTCCTCCTCCATCACCGAGATCAGCCGTCAGGTCGCGCAGTCCGCCGTGGTCACCGGCCGCGCCGTGGACAGCGCCCGCCGCACCGACACCATCGTGCGCGCCCTCTCGGACGGCGCCCAGCAGATCGAGCACGTCGCCGAGCTGATTTCCAGCATCGCGGCGCAGACCAATCTGCTCGCGCTCAATGCCACCATCGAGGCCGCACGCGCCGGTGAAGCCGGCCGCGGCTTTGCTGTCGTCGCTTCGGAGGTGAAGTCGCTGGCGAGCCAGACTGCAGAAGCCACCCGCGAGATCGGCGACAAGATCGCCCAGATCCAGGGCGCGACCAAGGAAGCGGTGGACGCCATCGGCGGCATCACCGCCACCATCGAGGAGGTCAGCCGGATCGCGACCTCGATCGGCGCCGCGATCGAGGAGCAAGGCGCCGCCACGGCCGAGATCGCCCGCAGCGTCTCCCAGACGGCCGAGGCAACCCAGGAAGTCACCACCAATATCGGGGGCGTCAGTACGGCAGCGAACGAGACCGGCAATGCCGCAGGCATGGTGCTCGCAGCAGCCTCAAACCTCTCCAAGCAGGCCGAGCAGCTCTCTGGCGAAGTCGGGACTTTCCTGGCGGGCGTGCGCGCGGCGTAAGGCGGCGCGGAAACCAAGGTGTAGCCTCGCCACTAACGTCGCGCGAGGGTGCAGCCGCTCGATAGCTGGCGCGTCGATCCGGTCGAGCCATCGTTCGACTGCGACGGGAATTCCTCGAACGGCGAGTTCTGTTTGCCGGTGTTGAATTCGAAGATCTTGCGGAACAGACCGGGGGCCATCGCCGAAATCGGGTTGACGCGCATTACGGGCGCTGCCGGCGTGCCGACGACCTCGTAGGTCACGCCGATCAATCCTTCATTGTTGCCGCCGCCGAGGAAGATGCCGAACAACGGGATCTGGCCGAAGATGTTGTTGACGCCGTACATCGGGACGAAGGTGCCGCTCATACAAACCTGGTTGCCGGGAAAGTCGATTGAGCCCTCGATGGTGGCGCCGATCATCGGCCCCTTGACCACGCCGTCGCGGATCGTGAGCGCGCCGTTCTGCCGCGTGAACTCCGCGCGCATCGCCGTGAAGGCTACGCCGTTCTGGGCGCCGTTGGGAGCGCCCGCCGCGACGCGATCGAGTTGCTCCATTCCCTTGACCGAGAAGTCGCGCACGTTGATCAGGCCTTCCCGTGTCGTAGGCTCCGACGTCGGCGGCTCCATGGCCACCACCATCTGGCCGCCGAAGACCTTGTTGGTGGTGTCTGTGAAGCGCAGGAAGTTGCCGGCATCGCTGGTCTGGAGATAGATCACCTCGCGGTTGCCCTGGGCGCGGCCGCCGCGCAGGTCGGCGGCCACGGGCGTGTCTTTTCCGATCCTGCCGCTCAGCGTGAAGGCTTTGACCGCACCATTGCGCCGCGACATCTTGGCGTCGACGCTGCGCATCGCCTCGCCGTTGAAACCCATGACGGCGCCGAGCTTCACGTCGATGTCGAAATCGAGGTTCTTCGTCTTGCTCTTGGCATCGTCCTTGGAATTGCCTGAGATCGCCGACTTCAGGAAGCCGCGGCCGTCGAATACGTCGCCGCGCATCGTACCCTTGAGCACGCCGTCCTGGCTGCGCTCCACTTTGAGTGAGGCCTTGTCGCCGTCGGATGGCGCGTAGGTCGGGAAGTTCGCGTTCATGAGCTCGCCGTTGGCATCGACCTCGAGCGACCCCTTGATCGAGGCGCCGCCGCCTTCGATGACGATGTCCTCCAGACGCGTCGATTGCGCCGTCGGCACCACCTTGAAGCTGGCCTTGCCCGCTCTTCCCGGCAGCTTGACCCAGCCGGGCAGGATGTTGTCGAGCTTGACCGAGGTCAGGTCGGCCTCGATGCCGAGCTTCGTCGTCTGGTCGGGTCCCCCGGCGATCTTGCCCGACAGTTTGATCGGCACCGATCCGCTGACGGCGGGACCCAGATCGAATCCGAGGCGCGCGCGGCTCGCATCGTCCAGCGTGGTCTGCAGTTTGACGTCCGCATCGCCCTCGGCCGGCTTGCGGTAATCGAGCGAGGCCGCCTGCCCGTTGATCTTGACGTCGCCCTTGACCTGATAGCCCTGGTTGCTCGCGACGATCTTGAGGTTGTTGGCCTCCAGCTTTTGGTTCATCACCAGCTTGTCGGCACCAAAACCGTTGAGATCGGCCGTAACGCTGTAGGTGGTGTCGGCTTTGGTCAGCTCGCCCTTGACCGGCAGCCCAAGCTGGACGTTCGCCGAGAACGTCCCCTTGCTAGTATTGGGATCGATGACGGTCGACGACAGATCGCTCAAGCGATCGTTGGAAAGCATTTCGGCGGCCGCAGGCACCGGACCTTCGACACGAAACCTCGTCCGCGACGGCGACGGCTTGGGCGCCATATCGGGCACCTCGAAAACAAAGTCGGAAATCGTGACCTTGCGCCCCGCCGGCGTATCGGCAATGCCCTGCCCGATATTCACCGTCGCGGTGCGGCCGGTCACGCGCGCCTTCAAATCGGCATCGTGCACCACGGGCAGGCCATCGACGGGGCGAACCGTGACACCGCTCGCCACGATATTGACCGACAAGCCGTCGTCGGGAATGGGTGGGCCCTTGCGCGGAAGATTCTTCGTCGGTGAATTAACGCCGATCTCGATGCGCTGGAGCGTTCCACGCTCGATCCGCTCGATCACCCATTCGCGCAACTCGGGAACGACAAGGGTCGGCCACATCCGCTTGAGCGCGGAGGCCGACATCGGCGTTCCCGCGAAACCCAATGTCAGCCGCGGCTCGCCCGAATAGTCGATGGCACCGGTGCCGGCGACGCCGATCTCTCCGTTGGAGATATCGGCCTGGGTCAACAGCAGCCTCTTGTGGTCGGTATCGAAGCGGAAGCCGATCGCAATACGGTTGAAGACCAGCGGCGGCTCGTTGTCGATGCCGCCGAGCAGGATCGAACCGCCACTGAAACCGAGCTGCCAGTCATTGACGGTGCCGTTGGGCGGCTCGACATGAGCCAGAAGCGTCAGGCGGTTCGCGCCCGAGAGGACCTTGAACGGAGCGACCAGCACCCGCCGGTTGGCGTCCCACTCGACATTGATCTCGGCCGAGTCGATTGCCATCGGATAATCGGGCGTATCGGTGTCGATGATGTTGCCCGCACCGACCGTGATCTTGCCGCGAAAGAAAGTCGGCACGCCGTCGCGGCCGAGCTCGCCCTTGAGCTCGCCGGTCAGCGGCAGGTCGGCGGTGTAGGTGAGGTCCTTCACCCGCAGCGCCAGCAGGATGTTGGCGGTCGAGACCTTGTCGGCGCGGATATCGACCGAGCGCACGCCGTTCTCGGTGGGACCGATCGTGGCACGCAACGACCACGGACGCGCGCCCTCTTCACCGAGGCTGAGCGCGACGCCGCCACGGCTCGGTCGGCGCAGGCTGAGCGTGATGTTCTCAAACGTCCATTTGCTGCCGCGCTGCTGGTCGTCGACGATCAGATTGCCGTTCTTCAGGCCGATCTCGTTGAGATTCTGGCCGTCGAGGCCGGTCATGCTCAGACTGTCGAGCCAGTCGAGGCCCTGAAGAATGCCAGTCGGGGACGTGGCCTGGGGCGCGGCTTGCGGTGCGTCGGAGGTCGCAGGCTCGGTGGCGAATGGCGGCGGTGGCACACCGTTGCGCGGGAAAGTCGGCGGCAGTCCCGCGTCCCTTTTGGAGGCGACGCCGGTTGCGAGCGGCTTTGCGGTGTCGCCGGCCGATACCGTGACGGTGCCGTCAGGCGCGATCCGGATTGCGAGCTCGGCATCGACGAGGTTGAGGCTTTCGGCGCGCAGATGCCCCATCAGCAGGCCCGCACCCGACAGCTTCACCTCGGCCTTCGGCGCGGTGGCGACAATGACGTGATCGTGGTCGCGCACGACGATATCACGGATGCGCACGGCGATGCGGATCCGCCCGGCCCGCTCGATCTGCGTGCCGCCGACCTCCACGGTGTTGCCGTGACCGATATTGTCCTCGATCGCGGCCGCGAGCCACGGCGTCGCAATGTCGAGATTGATGGGACCGGCGCCGAGCCGCCACCACAGCGCGCCGAAACAGCCGACGAAGATGACGACCAGGACACCGACGACCACGGCCACGCGCTTCAGCCAGCGACCGCCGCCCAACCAGCGGCGCAACGGCCCAAACCCGTCAGCGAAGCGATGGAAGCCCGAATTGGAACGCGACAACAGCCGGCGCGCCCGATGGCCCGCCGCCGCTTCCTGATCCGGATCCCAGTCGGCGTCGTCCCATTGCTGCTGCTCTGGTTGGCTGCCGCGCCGATCCAAATCCCGATTGTAATCCTGGGGCGACGTATTCCTTGCCATTGCCTCTCGATACAGGCGCCCGTCGTGGGATTGAGCGCCGCCGGGGCCGCAGCCGTCGACGGGAAGCGAAGCTTCCCGCGCCGGCATTGCCGCCATACCTCGAATATTCCTTCTGTTCGTCATGTCGCCCCGGGAGCGCGTTCAACGAGCAGTGGGGTGGTGCGTGGAATTCCTTGTAACCAGACTCCGGCGTCGTCAGACTCGCCCCGCCGAGGGCACGATTCCGGCATAGCGGAAAAGGGCTGCAATACCGCTTTGGTTGACCCGCCGAAAGCGACGAAAGGAAGGCGTATGTCCAAGAAATCCCGAAAGAAATCGTCCAAAACGCCCTCCGTCACTCCGACGGCTAAAAAGACGCCCGTGAAAGCGCGGGCTGCGACTCAAACCAAGCTCGCGAAAACACAGCGGACACCGGCGAGCAAATCAACTGGGACCATAGCAAAGACAACATCGCATAAGGCCGCATCGAAACGGTTAAATTCTTCCAAATCGGCATCCGCGCCTGAAACGGCGGCGAAGGCCGGCTTGGCTGAGGGGCAGAAGGCTCCCGCCTTCCGCCTGCCCCGCGACGGCGGCGGCGTCGTCGCGCTGTCGGATTATGCCGGCCAGAAGCTGGTCCTGTTCTTCTATCCCCGCGCCGACACGCCAGGCTGCACCAGGGAGGCCATCGATTTCACCCGGCTCACCGGCGCCTTCGCCAAGGCTGGCACCGCCGTGCTCGGCATTTCCGCCGATCCGGTCAAGGCTCAGGACAAGTTCCGCGACAAGCACGGTCTCGGCGTGCCCCTCGTCTCGGATGAGACGCACGAGATGCTGGAGGCCTACGGCGCCTGGGGCGAAAAGTCCATGTATGGCAAGAGCTTCCTGGGAATTCTTCGCACCACGATGCTGCTTGGCGCCGACGGCAAGATCGCCCGGATCTGGCGCAATGTCCGGGTCGACGGCCACGCCGACGAGGTGCTGGAAGCCGCAAGGAGCCTTTAACCAATCATTTAAATTCAAGGGGTTCCGTTTCCGGAAAATTAACCATGACCGGCCCAGATTGCCGCGGCAATTAGGCCGCACGGACTCATCCGATCGGCGCGGGAGTGCCGATGTCGAAAAGTTCTGCCCAACTCTCGCAGTACCCCCAACATCACCCGCACGACCATGGACGGGCCTTTCATCGCCGTGCCGCCGCAGTGGCAACCGCGCTTCCCCTTCCGGACACCGACGACGCCTACACCATCGTGCATCACGGCAAGCAGGTTCGCCTGGGACCTGTGGTGTTCTGGATCGTGGTCGGCACTGTCGTGTTGCTCGGGCTCTGGTCGGCCGCAACCGCGACCTATTTCGCCTTCCGCGACGACGTCCTCACCCGGCTGATCGCCCGGCAGGCCGAGATGCAATACGCCTATGAGGACCGCATTGCCGAGCTCCGCGCCAAGGTCGACCGCACCACCAGCCGGCAGCTGCTCGACCAGGAGCAGTTTGACCAGAAGCTCGACCAGATCATGAAGCGCCAGACGGCGCTGGAGTCCCGTGCCACAGCGCTCGGGTCCATGCCGGACGTGACCGGATCAATTCCCCGCTCCACCCCGCAGCGTGGCGATGCCAGCCAGACGACGCAGGGCACGCCAAAGCCCTCGCCGATCAGCGACACCGTGATCTTCGTGGCGCCGCCGGATCGGGAAGCGCGGCTCGAGTCGCGCGCGCCGACCCTCGCAGCTCCGCCCGTCAATCAATTCGCCAAGAACCAGGGGTTCGACAACGTCGTCGTTCGGCTCACGACCTCGCTGGACCAGGTCGAGCGTCGCCAGATGGCGGCGCTCAACGCCGTCGAGGAAGGCATGGATTCGCGCATGCGCCGGATGCGCGGCGTCGTCAGCGATCTCGGCCTGAACCTCGCAAATCTCGAAGCCGCCGTGCCGCGCACCGCGATGGGCGGGCCGTTCGTGCCTGTTAAAATCACCGCCAGTTCGGGGCCGTTCGAGAAGCAGCTCTATCGCATCAACAACACCCGAGCCGAGATGGACCGGCTCAATCGCACGCTCGCGCTCGTGCCCTATCGCAAGCCCGTCATCGGCGAGGTCGAGTTCACCTCCGGCTTCGGCGTGCGCAGCGATCCGTTCCTCGGCCGGCCTGCGATGCATACCGGGCTCGACTTCCGCGCCGCGAGCGGCGATCCCGTTCGCGTCACCGCCAACGGCAAGGTCGTCTCGGCCGGCTGGTCCGGCGGCTACGGCCGCATGATCGAGGTCGATCACGGCAATGGCCTTGCGACGCGCTATGGCCATCTCTCCGAGATCAATGTCCGGGTCGGCGAGATCGTGAGAATCGGCCAGGTCGTTGGTCTCGTCGGGTCGACCGGCCGTTCCACCGGGCCGCATCTGCACTATGAAACCCGGATCGACGGCGAAGCGGTCGATCCGCAGAAGTTCTTGCGCGCCGGCGTGCGACTCAGCGCGGGCTAGGCTCGTTGAGAGCGCGCTCGTCTCGTCCCAGGTTTACATGGCGGAACTTCGGAGTTCCCTTCGCGTTAGGTCGCAGGTCCTCAATGGCGCGATCTTCTGATGCAACAGATCCATACGAAAGCTCGTCCGGCCAAGGGCAAAGCGGACCAGCCACGTAACAACGCGGCTCAACTCTTCAGCGATATTGCTAACCGAACATCTCAAGCGGCCGGGCGAGCGCTGACATTCATGATTGCAGCCGGCATCATCCTGGTTTGGGCGGTCACCGGTCCCATCTTCCATTACTCCGACACATGGCAGTTGGTGATCAACACCGGCACCACCATCGTGACATTCCTGATGGTCTTCCTGATTCAGAATTCCCAGAATCGCGATAGCGCGGCCATTCAGGTGAAGCTCGACGAACTGATCCGGGTGAGCGCGGTGCAAAATTCCTTCGTGGGAATTGAGCATTTGACCGACGACGAGCTCGACGAGATCCGCACCAAATGTGAGCTTCGCGCCAAGGCCGAAAAGGTCGGAGACGAGACAGTCAAGAATACCGGCAAGAAGGCGAAACGCGCCGCCGATCTCGTCACCGAATAAGCGGACGGATGCCGGGAACGACGAGGTGCGCAGCTTCGTTCGCAATCGCAACGCTTCGGCAGGCTCGCCCCGTCTTCATCACACCAGGCAACTGGCCCGCCGCGGAGCCAGCCCTGACTATTGGCCGCGCTCGTGGCCGACCTCACCGGTGATGACGTCGCCGAACAACTCCCAAGCCTGGCCGTTGAAGCGCATCAGCTGCATCTGCTCGATCGGAAAATAATCGTCGGCCGAAGTGTTGACCATGATCCCGGGCAGCATCAGGTCGGTGTGAAAATCCTTCAGGCTGGTGGCCTGCTTCATCACGTTGTCACGGGTGAGATTGTCGCCGCACTGCCTCAGCACCTGCGCCATCGCCTCCGCCTGGACGTAGCCATAAAGGTTGTTGGCGTTGGTCTTGTCCCCTTCGGGATAGTACTTATCCATGAAGGTGCGCCACGCGACGACCGCCGGATCCTTGTCCCAGGTCGGGTCGGTCGGATCCTTCAAATATGCTGTCGAGATGATATCCTTGGCATAGTCGAGCCCGGCGGGCTTGAGCACCGAGGCGATCGAGGTAGCCGTATTGGCGAGGAAGAATTTTGGCTTCCAGCCGAGCTCGCCGACCTTCCGGATCGCCTGTGCCGAGCCTTTCGGCGCGGCCCATGAGAAGAAGATGTCGGCGCCGGAATCGTGAAGCGCAACGATCTGCGAGTCGATCGAGGGATCGCTGACCTCATAGGATTTGTCGGCGATGATCATGCCAGCCTTGTCGCCGAGCCCGTCCTTCAGGCCCTTGAACTGGTCCTTGCCGGCGTCGTCGTTTTGCCAAAGAACGGCGATCTTGCTGTTCGGAAAGTTGTCGCGAATATATTTCGCGTAGATGCGCCCCTCGCTCTGGTAGTTCGGCTGGAAGCCCATGGTCCAAGGGAAATTCTTGGGGTCCCCGAACTTGGTGCCACCGGAGGCGACGAAAAGCTGCGGCACCTTCTTGGCATTCATGTATTTCATGATCGCGGAGTTCGAGGGCGTTCCGAGCGGCTGGAAGATCAGCAACACCTCGTCGCTCTCGACCAGCTTGCGCGCCTGCTCAATCGCCTTTGGCGGCGAATAGGCGTCGTCATAGCTGATGAAATTGATCTTGCGACCGTTGATGCCGCCCTGGTCGTTGATCATCTTGAAGAACGCGGCCTCGGTCTTGCCGATCACGCCATAGGACGACGCCGGCCCGCTATAGGGCATGATATTGCCAAGCTTGATTTCGGTGTCGGTGGCGCCGGGGTCGTATTTTTTCTGCGCCAGGGCCGGTGTCGTGACGAGCGCGCCGGCAGCTAGAATGGCGAGGGCAGCAAGGCTATTGCGACGATCCGGCATCGTTCTCTCCCTGTGTTTTATAGTCTTGTTTTGCCGAGAGTGTCGCAAGGTGGCTCTCTGCTGGCAAGCGCCACGATTTTCCGTGAGATGAAACGAGCGTTCCAGAACTATGTGCCGCGCCGCAGCAGGTTCAGAACGCGCCCATCGATCACCAGTAATGCGCTGCCGATCACGATCGCTCCCGCGATCTCGCGCATGGAGATCGGCTCGCCCAGCACCAGCCATCCCAGAAGAATGGCGGTGACGGGAATGAGAAGCGTCACTAGCATCACATTGGTCGCGCCCGAGCGCCGCAGGATCTGGAAGAAGACGATATAGGCGAGCGCCGTCGACAACCCGGCAAGGCCAAGCACCGCCAGCCAAATCGTCACGCCCGGCATCGGGAAACGCCACGGCTGCTCCATTGCGCCAGCGACGATCGCCATCATCACCGTGGAAGCCATCAGTTGAAACGCGGCCGTCCCCAGCGGGGCTGCGTCCTTCAACAACCGCCGCGCCGCCAGCGCGGCAAAGCCATAGCTCAAGGCGCCACCGAGACAGAGCAGGATGCCCAGCCCCTGCCCCGCCCGTGTCTCGACACCCCATCCGTGCAGGATGATCACGCCGGCGAGGCCCAGTGCCACGCCGGCGACGCGGCGGAGCCGTAAGGCCTCTTCGCCCGCCGCGGCCATCACGATCACCGTGAACAGCGGCGTGGTGGCATTCAGGACCGACGCCAGCCCGCTTGGAATGAAAGTCTGGCCGATCACGATCAGCGAGAACGGGATGACGTTGTTGAGGAGCCCCATCGCGACGAACGGTTTCCAGCCGGCGATGCCCTTGGGAAAGGCGATGCCCTGAAAACGGAGCAGCGGCAGCAGAAGGGCTGAACCAAGTGCAACGCGCATAAACACCAGCGTGAGCGGCGGCAATTCCCGCAGCGCCGCGCCGTTGAAGAAGAACGAGCCGCCCCAGAGCGCCGAGAGCACAGCGAGCAGCGACCAGTCGCGCGCGTCGATACGGTTGTCGATCGGGGACATGGCGTCTCACAGCGATGGTCCGACCTGCTAGGACTGCGCGACCAAAATTGCCACCCGATTTCCGGGTAAAGGGCGAGATTCAGGATCGATCGCGACTTCGCGCGTCAACCGCGATATCCGCAACCACCGCCCCAACGACCAGAACACCGCCAACAAGGGCGTGGACGGCAGGTACCTCGCGAAAGGTAATCCAGATCCAGAACGGCATCAGCGGCGTTTCCAGCGTCGCAATCAGGGAAGCCTGGCTCGACGGCAGGAGGCGCGAGCCGAGCATGTAGAATGTCAGCCCCAGCGCCACCTGAAAGCAGCCGAACATCGCGAGGATCGCGAGGTTGGCGCTGTCGATATGGACGAGGTCGTGCGCAAACGGAAGGCTGACGAGGCTTCCCAGGAAATTCGACAACGCCGCCGCTGCCACCATCGATGTCTCCTGGTAGCGTCGGATCACAACCGTCATCGCCGAGATGGCGAGTACCATGAGGCAGCTCAGCGCCACGCCTCCAACATCAGCCCCGGCTTCGATGCCTCCGACCGTGATGGCGACGCCGCCAAAGGCAACGAGGCTCGCGATCAGGGTACGCCATGTTACGGCTTCGCCAAGCCACAGCCACGCCAGCGCCGCGGCCACGAAAGGCTGCGTGGAGATCAGCACAGCCACATTCATCACCTTGGTCATCTGGAGCGCGGGGATGAAGGAAACCATGCCGAGCGTGGACAATGAGGCGACGAGCAAGCCGCCGCGTCCCGGCGCCACCAATTGCCGCAGCGCGCCGCGTCCCTGCATCACGACGAGAAACACCGAGATCAGACTGCCGCCGAACACGCCGCGCCAGAACAGAATGGTCCAGGGATCGAACGGCAACAGACGTGTGAAGAACGGCGCCGTGCTCCAGGCAATCGCAGCTGATATGACGAGGGCAATGCCGAGACCGCGTTCCGAACGAGGCTGCCCCATGTCGATGCGGCCGCTAGGACGGTTTCTTCGGCCGCGACACCAGTTCGATCATCTTGCCTTCGTCGTCGTCAGGCATCGCGGCCTTCGCTTGCGCGTAGGCTTCCACCGCGGCGCGCGCGACCAGCGGCTTGTCGGCCAGCAGGCTCTCGGCGAGCTTCACCGCGTAGGCGGCATCCTTGTGCCGCAGCGCTGCCGTGAATGTCGCGCCGGAGAAATCGCGGGAGACCATGCGCTTGGAATGACGCTGCACCTGCGGGCTCGCGGCCACGCCCGCCTGAATCGACTCCAGCACGAGGTTCATGTCGAGCCCGGCCTGCTCGGCAATGGCAAGCCCCTCGGCGAGGCCGGCGATCTGGATCGCGCCCATCAGATTGTTGATCAGCTTGTAGACCGTGCCGGAGCCGACCGCGCCGAAATGGCGGATGGTCGAGCCGATCGGCGTCAGATAAGGCCGCGCGCGTTCGAGATCGGCGGCATCGGCACCAACGAGCAACGTCAGCTTTCCGCTCGCGGCCGCATCCGGCAATCCCGTCACGGGGCAATCGATATAGATCAGCCCGCGAGCGTTCATCTCGCGGCCCATCTCGCGCGCATGGTCATAGGAGACGGTGGAGCATTCGATCGCAATGGTGCCGGCCTTCGCGGTCTTGGCTGCGCCCTCGGGCCCGAGCCAGACCGCACGCGAGGCCTCATCATCGGCGACCATGGTCACGACGGCGTCGGCGTCGATCGCCGCGTCCTCAGGCGAGGTCGCCCAGAGCGCGCCGCGCGCGATCAGGTCTTCCGCTTTTGTTTTACTGCGATTCCACAGCGTCACCGTGAAGCCAGCATCGAGATAGCGGCCGGCCATGCCATGGCCCATCCGCCCAAGCCCGATGAAGGCGATCCGGGGCATCAGTCGACGTCCTCGATGTCGGCGCCGGGAGTGCCGAAGGCGCGCTGCGCCAGGGTCGCGGCCATGAAGTCGTCGAGATCGCCACCGAGCACGCCTGATGTGTCGGAGGTCTGCACACCCGTGCGCAGGTCCTTCACCATCTGGTAGGGCTGGAGCACGTAAGAGCGGATCTGGTGGCCCCAGCCGATGTCGGTTTTGGCGGCCTGGTCGGCGGCGGCCTTCTCTTCGCGCCGCTTCAGCTCGATCTGGTAAAGCCGCGCGCGCAGCATGTCCCAGGCCTGCGCCTTGTTCTTGTGCTGCGAGCGGCCGGCCTGGCAGACCACGGCGACACCGGTCGGGATATGCGTCAGCCGCACCGCGGACTCGGTCTTGTTGACGTGCTGGCCGCCGGCACCACCGGAGCGCATGGTGTCGACGCGGACGTCGGATTCCTTGATGTCGATCTTGATGGTGTCGTCGATCACCGGAAACACAGCAACGGACGAGAACGAGGTGTGCCGCCGCGCGTTGGAATCGAACGGCGAGATCCGCACCAGGCGGTGCACGCCCGCCTCGGTCTTCAGCCAGCCATAGGCATTGTGGCCGGAGACCTGGATGGTCGCGGACTTGATGCCGGCCTCTTCGCCCTCGGACTCTTCCAGCACCTCGACCTTGAAGCCGTGGGTTTCGGCCCAGCGCGAGTACATGCGAAGCAGCATCTGGGCCCAGTCCTGGCTTTCGGTGCCACCGGCGCCGGCATGCACTTCGAGATAGGAATCGAAACTATCCGCCTCGCCCGACAGCAACGCCTCGAGCTCGCGCCGGGCGACTTCCTTCTTGAGGGTCTTGAGCGCGGCTTCGGCTTCCTTGACAACGCCCTCATCGCCCTCGGCTTCGCCGAGCTCGATCATGCCGATGTCGTCTTCGAGCTCCTGCTCGACCTTGCCGATGCCGGAGAGCGCATCCTCAAGCGAGGTGCGCTCCTGCATCAATTTCTGGGCTTTCTGGGGATCGTTCCAGAGATTGGGATCTTCTGCGAGCTTGTTCAGCTCAGCGAGGCGCGCCGTCGATTTCTCGACGTCAAAGATGCCTCCTCAGCAGCCCGACAGACTGCTTGATCTCTTCTACCAACCGTTCGATTTCGGCGCGCATGTGGTTCTCTGGTCTCGCGGAATTTTTCCGCGTCTAATGACAACGGGATGTAGCGGCGGCGGCTGCAAAGCGCAACCGCCGCGGCGACGAACGTCTGTCTTGTCCTAAGCCTTAGTACAGCCCGCCGGTGCCCGGCCGCATGAAGAAACCGGAATCCGGCTGCTGCTGCTGCGACGCCGGCACGCCGCCTCGCCCATCGGCATCGGCAACGCCGATGACGGAGTAGTTATCCGGCGGCGCCGTGCCCGGCTTGAAGGCTTCGAGAATGGTTCCGCCGGTCTCGCCCGGACCGGCGCGCATGCCGGACTTGGCGACGACCCGCACCAGCTTGATGCCGGCCGGCACCTTGAACGGGACCGCGGGCTTGTCGGCGAGCGCGAGCTGGAGGAAGTCGCGTGCGATGGGAGCTGCGAGATGGCCGCCGGTCGCGGCGTTGCCCTTGCCGAGCGGACGCGGTTTGTCATAGCCCATATAGATGGCAACGGCGACGTCGGGCGAGAAGCCGACGAACCAGGCGTCCTTGGCCTCGTTGGTGGTGCCGGTCTTGCCGGCGATCGGCTTGCCGACCTGCTTGACCACGGTCGCGGTACCGGCCTGGACCACGCCTTCCATCAGCTCGGTGATCTGATAGGCGGTCATGGAATCCAGCACCTGCTCGCGGCGGTCGATCAGCTGCGGCTCGTTCTGGTTCTTCCAGCCGCCGGGCGCGTCACAGCCACGGCATTCGCGCTGGTCGTGCTTGAAGATGGTGTGGCCGTAGCGATCCTGGATGCGGTCGATCAGGGTCGGCTTCACCCGGCGGCCGCCATTGGCGAGCATCGAATAGGCCGTGACCATGCGCATCGCCGTGGTCTCGCCGGCGCCGAGCGCGTAGGACAGATAGTTCGGCAGTTCGTCATAGACACCGAAGCGGCGGGCATATTCGCCGATCAAGGGCATGCCGATGTCCTGGGCGAGGCGCACCGTCACCGTGTTGAGCGACTGCCGCAATGCGTTGCGCAGCGTCACCGGCCCCTGGAATTTGCCCGAGGAGAAGTTTTCAGGCCGCCACACGCCCGCGCCCTGGCCTTGATCGATTTCGATCGGGGCGTCGAGCACGACAGTCGAAGGCGTATAGCCGTTGTCGAGCGCAGCCGAATAGACGATCGGCTTGAACGACGAACCGGGCTGCCGATAGGCCTGCGTGGCGCGGTTGAACTGGCTCTGGTCGAACGAGAAGCCGCCGACCATCGCCAGCACGCGACCGGTCCAGGGGTCCATCACCACCATCGCGCCGGACACTTCCGGGATCTGGCGCAGCCGGTACTGCCCTTCGACAGGCTGGGCGTCCTTGTACAGCGGATCGGCGTAGATCACGTCGCCGGGCTGGAGCACCTGCGACACCGCACTCGCCGCCCTGCCCTTCGCAGCCCCCGAGGCCGCTCTTGCCCATTTGATACCGTCGAGCGTGATGAGGCCGGTCTCGCGCTGCTTGCTCACGGCGCCGCCGAGTTCGCGGCTCGGCTGGAAGCCGATGCGCGCCGACTGGTCGCTGGTCTCCAGCACCACCGCCATGCGCCACGGCGAGATATCGGACAGAGACTTGATTTCGGCGAGCTTCACGCCCCAGTCGCCCGAAATGTCGAGCTTGCTGATTGCGCCGCGATAGCCCTGCTGCTCGTCATAGTTGACGAGACCGGCGACCATGGTCTTGCGCGCCATGACCTGAATCTTGGGATCGAGCGTGGTGCGGACCGAAAGGCCGCCCTCATACAGCTTCTTCTCGCCATAGCGCTCGAAGATGTCGCGGCGCACTTCCTCGGCGAAATATTCGCCGGCGAAGGTGTGGGCGCCGTTGGAACGGCTGGTAACGGCCAGCGGCTCCTTGCGCGCCTTGTCGGCGTCGGCCTGCTTGACCCAGCCGTTCTCAACCAGACGATCGATCACGTAGTTGCGGCGCTCGATGGCGCGGTCGCGGTTGCGGACAGGATGCAGCGTCGCGGGCATCTTCGGCAGCGCCGCGAGATAGGACGCTTCCGCGACGGTCAGCTCATTCACCGACTTGTCGAAATAAACCAGCGACGCAGCCGCGATTCCGTAGGCACCTAAGCCCAGATAGATTTCATTCAGATACAGCTCGAGGATCTTGTCCTTCGAGTAGGTCTTCTCGATCCGCATCGCCAGCAAGGCTTCCTTGATCTTGCGCGCGAAGGAGACCTCGTTGGTCAGAAGGAAGTTCTTGGCGACCTGCTGGGTGATCGTGGAAGCGCCCTGCGGACGGCGGTTGGAGCCGTAGTTCTGGATGTAGACCACGCCGGCGCGCGCCATGCCGGTGTAGTCGATGCCACCATGCTCGTAGAAATTCTTGTCCTCGGCCGCGAGGAAGGCGTTGATCACGAGTTTCGGCACCGCCTGGATCGGCAGGTACAGCCGCCGCTCCTTGGCGTATTCGCCGAGCAGCGAGCCGTCGGTCGCGTGCACGCGGGTCATCACCGGCGGCTCGTAATCCTGAAGCTGAGAGTAGTCAGGCAAGTCCTTGGAGAAATGCCAGATCAGGCCTGCGACGGCACCCACCCCGACAAGGAACAACACCGTTCCCGCGGCGAACAGGAAGCCCATGAACCGCACCAGCAAGCGCATTATCTGTTTATCCGTTCAAACTCTGGATCAGCCCAAGATCAGCCCTGGCACCAGAAACAGGCACCAAACCATCGCGAATTCACCGGCTTTACTCAATACTATTAGTGCCGGACTCAAGGCGCTTGCCGAGCGGGATTCTCGCCGATTCCGGAACCCCCTGCGGCGTTTTTATAAAGCGCCCGCTGTGGCCAAACTAGGGCTTTTGCGGCGGGACGGAAAATCACTCTCAATTCAACGATCCCCGGGTCGTCAACTGGACGATCGCCCGGTCGTCAATTCGACGATCCGGCCGTGGCCATCCGTTTGGCCAAAAACCCGTCGATCGCCTGCGCCATCGAGCCCACGGCACGCGACCGCCATCCCTCGGAGACCAGATGCTCGAGGTCGCCCTTGTTGGAGACATAGCCGATCTCGACCAGGACCGACGGCACGTCGGGCGCCTTCAGCACCCGGAAGCCGGCTGACTTCAGGGGATGCTTGTGCATCCGCACCGTCGACTTCATTTCGCCCATCAACAGGCGGGCAAAACGGCTTGAAAAGGTACGGGTTTCCCGCTGGGTGAGATCGATCAGGATGTCGGCGACATCGGTCGGCTCCTCCGCGAGGTTGAAGCCGGCGATGGCGTCCGCCCGGTTTTCCGCATCCGCCAGCCGCTGCGCCTCGGCGTCGGAGGCCTTGTCGGACAACGTGTAGATGGTCGCGCCCTGCGCATCGCCCTCGGCGCGCGGCAGCGCGTCGGCATGGATCGAGACGAACAACGCCGCCTTGAGCCTGCGGGCGACTTTGACCCGGTCGTTGAGCGGGATGAAGGTGTCGTCGTCTCGGGTCATCACCACGCGATATTTGCCGGTCTTTTCCAGCCGTTCGCGCAGCGCCAGGCCAAAGGCCAGCACCAGATTCTTCTCGCTCTCGCCGCTCGACTGCGTGCCGTTGTCGATGCCGCCATGGCCGGGATCGATGACGACGACCGCGCGGCCATCGGCCTTCTGCCCGGCTTCAGGGGGGGCAGATGCGGGAACCGTCGCGGGCGGCGGATCGGCAATAGCCGGCCGCAGCTCAGGACGGTTTTCCGGAGCTAGCGACGGCACGAAGGCGGTGCGCTCGACCTCCTCCATTTCGAGCACCAGCCGCGCCGGCTGGCCGTTGGCAGCCTCCACCACGTAGGAATTGGCGATCTTGGCCGGGCCCGTCAGGTCGAACACGATTCGGGAGCCGCCGGGCATCACAAGCCCATAGCGGAAGGCCTTGACCAGTCCGCGTCCGCCGGACCCGGTCCCGGCGGGAAGTTGAAAATTGACCTGGGGAACGTCAACCACCACCCGATACGGGTCGGCCAGAGTGACTGCGCGGAAGCTAACGGTCTGATCGATGTCGAGGACAAAGCGAGTCTGCCTGCCGTCCCCGGCCAGTCGGGCGGCCGAGGCCGTTGGGAAATTCGCTGATGCAACAGGGAGTTGAGGCTGACTTTCCGCGGCCTTCAGGCGCGAGGAATCAGCACACGGCAATGCCGCCGCGCAGAGCAGCACGCATCCCAGCAGGATCCTTTGATTTGCGCGGCTCGCCACCGATTCCGTGCCTCCGAGCAGCCTCTTTAACGCAATAGAACCACAGGGTTAAACGATCCTTAATGACAGACACGCGAAACTCGCTGACTGTGACCGCCGTGCGACGCTCCTTGCACGGATGGCCCAATCCACGTATGTACGGAATGCTGACGGCCGATATTTCCGGTTGTGTCGCATTCAGCCTCCCGGTGCAGCGCCGGAACTCTCAAGGTTTGGGAATTCCAGCGTTTTTCCGTTCCCCTCTAAGTCCAGCGCGGTGCGCGGCAGCAAGGTGGAGCGGGGCAAGCCCCGGCGGCGGAACGGTCCTCGGTTACCAACACGTTTCCGGGACGGTTCTGACAGCGGCGCAACCCGTTACCCGGTCCCTTAATCCCAAGGGAGCGGTTCGTAATACCCCAAGGCGAGCGCGCTCGCGCCATGCCTGGCCAACAGCAACTGATTGAGGGGCGGCCCCGCCGCCCAATGTTTCATACGGGCCGACGCTTGATGCGCCAGACTGTGCCGACCAATTCTGAAGGACCATTCGCGACGCTGCGGAGTGACAATTCCGCGCGCCGCTTCGGTCCTCCGGCTTTCGGTTCGGCAAGGCGCGAGAGACGGTGTTTCGGCCTTCCCCTCACCCCCGAATCAGGTGGACCGTCGCGTCACCCGGCAGCGCTGATGGCGCCCACGGTGAATCGCGCCCGCCGCCGCCAAGAGTTAAGACATGCCCAACAAGATGTTGATCGATGCCACCCACCCGGAAGAGACCCGGGTCGTCGTGGTCCGCGGCAATCGCGTCGAAGAGTTTGATTTCGAGACCGCGCAACGCAAGCAACTGCGCGGGAATATCTACCTCGCCAAGGTCACAAGGGTCGAACCCTCGCTCCAGGCGGCTTTCGTCGAATATGGCGGCAACCGCCACGGCTTCCTCGCCTTCAGCGAAATCCATCCCGACTACTACCAGATTCCGGTTGCCGACCGGCAGGCGCTGATCGAAGCCGAGGAGCAGGCCCATCGCGAGGCCGAGGAAGAGAGCGAGAACCGCTCCCAGGGCCGCCGCCGCTCCCGCCACCGCAATTCCCGCCGCCGTAGCCATGGCGAGCGCGTCCGCAGCGAGGTCGTCGAAGGCGATCCCGCGGCCCGGCAGGTCCAGGGCGAGGCCCTGCCTGAGGGCGCTTCGCACGAGGGCGAGCACCTGCACGCCGACGCAGAGCATCACGGCGAGCACGAAGGCCACGATCATCACGGCCACGAAGCACATGACCACGAAGGGCATGACCACGACGACCATCATCATGCCCATGGTGACGATCATCACGCGCACGATCATCACGACCACGATCATCATGGCGAGCACGATCATCACGACCATGATCATGCCGACGAGACACCGGCGCCTGTCGCGGCGATCGGCGCCGAGCCCGCGGTCGCCACCGAGGCCGTTGCCGAGCCGGAGGAGTTTGCCTCCGACGCGCACGCTCACGATCTTGCCGAGGCCGTGACATCGGCTACTGAGCCTGCCGACGCCGTGTACGCCGCAGGTGAGAGTGCGCAGGCTCCGCATCACGACTCCGAAGCGACGGCCGAGGATGACGACGAAGACGAGGACGACGAGGAAGCCGAAGAGGACGTCGTTGAATCCGTCGGCGGCGACGATGTGCTGGAGGAAGTGCCGGAGCGCACCTTCCGTCCCCGCCGCCAGTACAAGATCCAGGAAGTCATCAAGCGTCGCCAGGTGATGCTGGTGCAGGTCGTCAAGGAAGAGCGCGGCAACAAGGGCGCGGCGCTGACGACCTACCTCTCACTCGCCGGCCGTTATGCCGTTTTGATGCCGAACACCGCGCGCGGCGGCGGCATCAGCCGCAAGATCACGAGCGCGCAGGACCGTTCGCGCCTGAAGGAAGTGGTGCAGGATCTCGACGTGCCCGAGGGCATGGGGATCATTCTGCGCACGGCGGGTGCCGCCCGCACCAAGCCCGAGATCAAGCGCGATTTCGAGTACCTGATCCGCATGTGGGAGACGGTGCGCGACATGACGCTGAAGTCGCAGGCCCCGACCCTCGTCTACGAGGAAGGCTCGCTGATCAAGCGCTCGCTGCGCGACCTCTACAACAAGGAGATCGACGAGATCCAGGTGGCGGGCGATGCCGGCTACCGCGAAGCGCGCGACTTCATGAAGATGCTGATGCCCGCCAATGTGAGCGCGGTGAGACAGTATCGCGACGGCCAGCCGCTGTTCTCGCGGATGGGCGTCGAAAGCCAGCTGGATGCGATGTTCTCGCCGACCGTACAGTTGCGCTCCGGCGGCTACATCGTGATCAACCAGACCGAAGCGCTGGTCTCGATCGACGTCAACTCCGGCCGTTCGACGCGCGAGCATCATATCGAAGATACCGCGCTCAAGACCAATCTCGAGGCCTCCGAGGAGGTTGCGCGTCAGCTTCGGTTGCGCGACCTCGCCGGCCTGATCGTCATCGACTTCATCGACATGGACGAGAAGCGCAACAACCGCGCGGTCGAACGCAAGCTGTCCGATTGCCTCCGGCAGGACCGCGCGCGGATCCAGGTCGGACGCATCTCGCATTTCGGCCTGCTCGAGATGTCACGCCAGCGCATCCGCGCTAGCGTGCTGGAATCCTCGACCGATCCCTGCACGCATTGCGGTGGCACCGGCCATGTCCGCTCGGTGTCCTCGGTTGCGCTCCAATTGCTGCGCGGCCTCGAAGAGATCCTGATGAAGGGCGCAACCCACAACCTCGTGGTCCGCACCCGCACCGACGTCGCGCTCTATGTGCTGAACCACAAGCGCGGCCATCTGCGCGACCTTGAGAACGGCTTCAAGGTCACGCTGTCGGTCATCGCCGACCCGAGCGTCAGCGGACCGCAGGCCTATGTCATCGACCGCGGCGAGCAGGTGCATACGCTGGAAGCCGCCAAGGCTCTGCTGGCGGCGCAGGCGGCCGCAAGCCCGCCGCCCCTGGTCGAAGAGGCCTATGACGACGAGGAGTTCGATCCGGAGACCGAATCCGAGGTCGAGACCGAGGAGACTGAAGGTCTCGCCGAGGAGCAGACCGCAGGCGACGCCGTTACCGAGCAGGACGGCCAGCGCCGCAAGCGTCGCCGTCGCCGCCGCGGTCGCGGTGGCCCGCGCGACGAGGAGACGCGCGAGGATGGCGCTCCCGTTATTGCCGAGACGGCCATGGCAGCCGGCGAAGGCGAAGAGGATGCCGAGGCCGAGCCGGACGGCGAGGAAGGCGAGGAACAGGCAGCCCGTGGCGAGCAGCAGGGCAGCGCCGACCGCCGTCGCCGGCGTGGTCGCCGTGGCGGACGCCGCCGTCGCGGTCCTGGCGAGGAAGGTCTCGCCGGCTCCATCAGCGACGAGCTCGCTGCCAATGCACCGTCGGAAGCGACCGACGCAGTCGCCGATTTCGACGGTTTTGGCAGCGAGGCTGCGCCCTCGATCGCGCAGGCCGAGCACACCTCTGAACCCCAGGTCAACCAGCCTGAGCCGCGCGCCGAGGCAAAGATCGAGGCAGCGGCCCAGCCTGAGCCGCCTCCTGCTGCCGCGGACGAAGAGCACGCCGACGACAAGGCCGCACGACGCCGCTCGACGGTTCGGGAAAAGGTGAGCTTCCTGTCGAGCAGCCAGAGTGAACCGACACCGATTGCACAGGCGGCCGAGCCGGTTGCCCCGCCCGCCCCCGCTCCGGAGCCCGCGCCCGCAGCGACAAGCGAAACCTCGGCCGCACCTCGTCGTGCCGGCTGGTGGTCGCGCCGCTTGGGCGGGGGCTAATAAACAAGCCCCAATCAAAAACGCCCGGCTTCGGCCGGGCGTTTTTCGTTCCGCGCTCTCTTTGCCGACGTCAGAGCGACGGTGGATCGCCTTCGAACGGTGCCACGTCGCGCGATGCAATCCGGCGGAGCTGATCGTAGAGGTCAGGCGCCTCGCTGGTGCAAAGGCAGACGCCTTGCGCAGAAGGCGCTTCGCCGGCGTTGAGGTAGGCGTGGCCCATGGTGCTGTCGAGATAAATGCCGTCGCCCTCGCCCAGGATCTCCGGCGCGTAGAACTCGGTGTGGACGGCAACGCGTCCGCTCGTCACCACGAAATATTCCTCGCCGGCGTGGCGCAGCAGCGGACCGAACTCCTCCAGCGAGCGCGCCCGGACTTCGGCCAGGATCGGTACCATGCGTTTGCCGATCAGATCGGTGCATTGATAAGTGTAGGTGTAGAATCCGGTCGTGATCACCTGCCCCTGCCCGGCGCGGCTGATGCTCCGTCGCGCCGTGACCGGCCTGCTCTGCTCGGGACGCGGGGGCACCGGATTGAACAGCTCGGCGATCTCCATTTTCAAGCCGGAGGTGAGCTGGAGCAGCTTGTCGTAGGTCAGCGACATCAAACCGTTCTCGACCTTGGACAGGGTCGACAGCGCCATGCCGGTCCGCTCCGCCACCTGCTTGAGCGTCAGCCCCCGCGCCTGGCGGGCAGCCTTGAGGCATTGGCCCAGCTGGGAGTTCACGCCCTCCGGCGTCGTCATGATCTCGCTCATGCAGCGAGGCTATCACGGCGGCGGAAAAATTGTTGACCGATCCACCTAATCTTTTCGGCTGAAGCCGGCCCAGGTTCCGCATCTGGGCGGCATTTGGGCAGGAAAACTAGCATTTGTGCATAAAGCGCCCGGTTCTGACAAATATTGGTGCGCGGGCTTCACTTTCCGATATGCTAAACCGTTTTCAAATTTTGAAAGGGATTGGCATTGTCCGAACTTTGCGATTCCAGCGCCGTTGAGCTGCGCCGCCGCCTGTCCGCCAGGGACATCTCGCCCGTCGAGCTGCTGGAATCGTGCCTGTCGCGGATCGCCGCCGTCAATCCTGCCGTCAACGCCCTCGTGACACTGGACGTATCGGGCGCTCGCGCCGCAGCCAAGGAAGCCGAGGCCGCCATCCTGCGCGGCGAGGATCATGCCGCCCTCCAAGGGCTCCCCGTTCTCATCAAGGACACCCAGGACACCGCTCGGCTGCGCACCACCTATGGCAGCCCATTGCTGAGGGACAACGTCCCGCTCGCCGACCAAGCCTCGGTCGCGCGACTGCGCGCGGCTGGCGCCATCATCTTCGGCAAGACCAACACACCGGAATGGGCGGCCGGCGGCAACACCCGCAACCCGGTGTTCGGGGCGACCGGCAACCCGTTCGATCCGATGCGCTCGGCGGCTGGCTCCTCCGGCGGCTCGGCGGTGGCGCTCGCCTGCGGCATGGCTCCGCTCGCCTCGGGGTCGGACACCGGCGGCTCATTGCGCAATCCGGCGGGCTTCGCCGGCATTGTCGGCATGCGTCCGTCCTACGGCCTTGTCGCCAGCGAGAAGCGCGTGTTCGGCTGGTCCAATTTGTCGACGGACGGGCCGATGGCGCGCAATGTCGCCGACACCGCGCTGATGCTGTCGGTGATGGCGAGCGACGATGCCCGGGATCCGCTCGCCTATACGTTGCCCGGCGAGTCCGTGCGCGCGCGTGCCGAACGCTGGGCCGCGCCGCGCCCCGCAGAACTCGGCAGGCTGCGCCTCGCCTTCACCGAAGACTTCGGCTTCGCCCCGACCGAGCAGGCGATCCGGCGCGTGTTCCGTCAGCGCGTGAGCAAGCTTGCCCCCCTCTTCGCCGAGTCCCGCGAGGCGACGCCGGATTGCTCCGGCGCCGACGACGCCTTCGCCGTGCTGCGTGCAGGCATGTTCCTGGCGACACATGGCAAGAACTACAAGGAGCGGCCCGAGATGCTCGGGCCCAATGTCCGCGCCAATGTCGAGGAAGGCCTCGGCTACACGCTCGAAGACCATGCGCGCGCCGCAACGACGCAAACGCGGATCTATCGCGCCTGGCAAAGCTTCTTCGAAAGCTGCGACGTGCTGATCAGCCCGACCATCACGCTCAGTCCGCGGCCGTGGTCGGAGCCGCATCCCGCGGAGATCGACGGGGTACCAACGAAATCTTACTTCCATTGGCTGGCGCTCGCTTATGCCGTCACGCTTCCCGGCCATCCCGCCATCAGCATTCCTCTCGGCCTCGATGAAGCCGGGCTGCCTTTCGGCCTGCAGATCGTCGGTCGGCGTGGCGGCGACGCCGCCGTGCTCGCGGTGGCCGCAAGCCTCGAAGCAGCGTTCGCAAGCGATGCGCAATTGTGCCGGCCTGCGCCCGATCTGGCCCGGCTTGCCGTGGCGCCGCCGTTGTCGGCTGCACCCGGCTTCCTGACTTGGGAATGAAGAACTTGGGAATGACCTGAACTCGGGAACGACCGAAACCAGCCCTGGCAGCGCAATGGAGACGAGGATGACGGAATTGCCGAGGAAGACCAGCGTCATCGCATTCGTCCTGCTCTACGTCGCCTACTGCATCTCTTATGTCGACCGCGCCGCGATCTCGCTGGCACTGGCCCAGATCGGCAAGGACTTCAACCTCCAGGCCGCAGATCTCGGCATCGTCATCAGCGCGTTCTTCCTCGGTTACGCCGCGATGCAGGTGCCGGGGGGATGGCTCTCCGACCGTTTTGGATCGAAATATGTGGTGATCATAACCATCGTGATGTGGTCGCTGTTCACGGCGTTCACCAGTCTTGCCTGGTCACTCACCTCGCTGATCGCGATCCGCTTCATGTTCGGCATCGCCGAGGGCGGCTTCCCGCCGGCGAGCATCCGCGCCGTCGCGGAGGTGTTCAAGAAGGACAGCCGGCCGAAGATGTCGGCGCTGCTGCTGTCGTCCAACTATGCCGGCAGCATGATCGCGCCGCTCATCATGGCGCCGTTGATCCTCTGGCTCGGCTGGCGCCATGCCTTCAACGCGATCGGCATCGCGGGCATTGTCTTCGCAGTCGCCTATTTCGTCTTCGTCCCGTATCTGGGCCGCCCGGGCGCGAACGATCCGACCCCGTCGGGGACGAAGGCCGAGAACCGTGCACCGATGCGCGAGCTCATGAAGAATCCGCTGCTGTGGCAGCTGATGGTGGTGTGGTTCGGCCTCAGCTGCGTCAACAAGGGCCTGGATTCCTGGATGCCGCTCTATCTGCTCCAGCAGCGCGGCCTCGACCTCAAGACTGTCGGCATCGTGGCGCCGATCCCGTTCGTGATGGCGACGATCGCGACCGCGATCGGCGGCTGGGTGATGACGACGTTCTTCGCCGAGCGCGAAAAATATCTGCTGATCGGCGCCTCCGCATTGACCGGCATCTTCCTCTACGCCATGTACAAGGCGGAGACGATCGCGATGCTGATCACCTACCAGTCGGTGGTCTATTTCTTCAAATCCTTCGTGCTGGCCTCGGTGGTTGCGCTTCCGACCAAGCTGCTCCGCGACGACCAGATCGGATCCGGCATCGGCATGGTCAATCTCGGCGGCCAGAGCGCGGGTTTCGTCGCACCCGTGGCCATCGGCTTCATCGTGACCGGAACCGGATCGTTCGATGCCGCCTTCGGCTTCCTCGTGGCGATGACGGCGTTGTCCGCCGTGGTCGCCGCGACCATCAACACGGCCGAGCCGAAGCTCACGCCGCAGACAGCCTGACAGGAGAATTTCTTCCGATGCAAAGCGCGATCGTCCTCGGCGGCGGCATGATCGGCGTCAGCGCGGCGCTGCACCTGCAGCAGCGTGGCTGGTCCGTCACGCTGATCGACCGCAGAGAGCCGGGCCGAGAGACCAGCTACGGCAATGCCGGCATGATCCAGGCGGAAGCGGTGCGCCCCTACCCGATGCCGCGCGACCTCGCCACGCTCCTGAAGATCGCGACCGGCCGCACCAACGACGTGCGTTACAGCCTGTCTTCGCTTCATCTCCATATCGAGCCCCTGCTTCGCTATTGGTGGCATTCGGCGCCGAAGCGGCATCGTGAGGCGATCGACGCCTGGGCGCGGCTGATCGCCTACGCGACGGCGGAGCACGACATCCTCATTCGCGAAGCCCACGCCGACAATCTGATCCGCCGCGCGGGATACCGGCACCTGCATCGCGACGCAGCTTCGTTCGATCTCGCCGTCAAGGCGGCGGAAGAAGACCAGCGCGAATTCGGCGTGAGGTTTCGTGCGCTCTCGGGCGCCGAGCTCGCCAAGGCCGAACCTGTCCTGCGCGACGACCTGCCCGGCGCGATCCATTGGCTCGACACCTGGACCGTGTCCGATCCCGGCGCGCTGGTCACGGCCTATGCCGATCTGTTCGAGCGCCTCGGCGGCACCATCGTGCTCGGTGATGCCCAAAGCCTGCAGCAGACCGCCACCGGCTGGTCGGTCAAGACAGACCATGGGCGCGTCGACGCCGCCCACGCCGTCGTGACGCTCGGGCCGTGGTCGCCCGATCTCCTGCTCAAATTCGGCTATCGCATCCCGCTGGTGCGCAAGCGCGGCTACCACATGCATTACAGCGGCGGCGCCTCGCTCGATCTGCCGCTGGTCGACAAGGCCGGTGGCTACGCCATGGGTCCGATGGCGAAGGGTATCCGCATCACCACCGGCGCGGAGCTGACCGGCCTGGACGCGCTGGCAACGCCCGTGCAGCTCGCCAGCGCGGAAGCTTCCGCGCGCGAGCTGATCGACCTCGGCAAGCGGGTCGAGCCCGACCCATGGTTCGGCACCCGCCCCTGCACGCCCGACATGCTGCCGGTGCTCGGCCCTGCCTCACGCCATGCCGGCCTCTGGATGAACTTCGGCCACGGCCACCAGGGCTTTACGCTTGGACCCGCGACCGGCCGCCTGCTCGCGGAGATGATGAGCGGCGAAACGCCCGCGATCGATCCCACGCCGTACCGGCCGGAGCGGTTCTAAGCCCTCGCAGCGAAAGAAAAAGGGCTGATCGAGGATCTCGACCAGCCCTATTATTTCAACATCTGACGGCGCTCGGCACCGCCACATGCAGATCAATCCGTCGTGACCGCCGTTTCCATGTCGGTCGGATCGATCTGCCGGGCGAGGTTGGCGTTGAGCTTGTCGCGATCGAGTTCGCCCTCCCACCAGGCGACGATCACGCAGGCAACGCCGTTGCCGCACAGATTGGTCAGCGCGCGACACTCGCTCATGAACTTGTCGATGCCGAGCACGATCGCCATGCCCGGCACGAGGCGCGGATCGACCACGGCGAGCGTCGCCGCCAGCGTGATGAAGCCCGCGCCCGTGATGCCGGAGGCGCCCTTCGAGGTCAGCATCGCCACCACCAGGATGGTGAGCTGCTGGCCGAAGGTGAGATCGAAGCCCAGCGCCTGCGCGATGAACAGCGTCGCCAGCGTCATGTAGATGTTGGTGCCGTCAAGATTGAACGAATAGCCCGTGGGCACCACGAGGCCGACCACCGACTTGGAGCAGCCGAGGCGCTCGAGCTTTTCCATCAAGGACGGCAACGCGCTTTCCGAGGACGAGGTGCCGAGCACAATCAGCAGCTCGTCCTTGATGTAGGCGAGGAACTTGAAGATGGAGAAGCCGGCGAAGCGCGCGATGATTCCGAGAACGACGAATACGAACAGCGCCGCGGTCAGGTAGAACGTCGCGATCAGGCCGACCAGGTTGAGGATCGCCCCGGTGCCGAACTTGCCGATGGTGTAGGCCATCGCGCCGAAGGCACCGATCGGGGCTGCGCGCATCACGATGGAGATGACGCCGAACACCGCATGCGCGGCGTCGTCGATGAACGAGCGGATGGTGTGGCCGCGTTCACCGAGCCCCATGATGGCGAAGCCGAACAGCACCGAAAACAGCAGCACCTGCAGGATCTCGCCTTGCGCGAAGGCGCCGACGACGGTGTCCGGAATTATGTGCAGCACGAAGTCGACCGACTTCTGGCCTTCGGCCTGCTTGGCGTAGTTGGCGACGGCCTGCGCATTGGCGGCGGCACCGCCGAAGCCCGCACCCGGCTTCACCAGATTGCCGATGACTAGGCCGATCACCAGTGCGAAGGTCGAGACGATCTCGAAATAGACCAGCGCCTTGACGCCGATGCGGCCGACCTTCTTGGCGTCCTGGATATGGGCGATGCCCGAGACAACGGTGCAGAAGATGATCGGCGCGATCACCATCTTGATCAGCTTGATGAAGCCGTCGCCGAGTGCCTTGATCCACTCATTGGTGGCGACCGACGGCCAGAGCCAGCCGACGATGGCGCCGAGCACGATCGCGATCAGCACCTGGATATAAAGTACCTTGTACCACGGCTTGGCGGCGGGCGGCGCGACCGGCGCCCCCACCATCGTTGTCGTCGTCATTGTTTCACTCCCCCTCAAAACGCCAAGCCAGCCAAGATCAACTTGGCCGGCCCTGTCAATCGGAACTGCTCGATATTGCGCGCTTTACCCGCGATCGACCACCCGGCGTATCGCCGGCATCAACGTCGCGCCCAGCGCGTTCTTGACCAGCGACGCCGCAACGAACGGCATCAGGCCGACCTGCCACGCCTTTGCGGCGCCCAGGCCGAGACCGAAGGCCAGCCAGCCAAAGCCCGCGGCCAGAATGAGGATGTGGCCGGCCGCCATGGCCGCAAACAGCAGCGTTACGCTGCGATCCCAGCCGCGCTCGGCGAGCCAGCCGGTGACGAAGGCGGCGCCAATGAAGCCGAACAGATAGCCCGCGGTCGGGCCCACCAGCGGTGCAATTCCACCAACGGGGCCGGCGAACACCGGCAGGCCCATTGCACCCTCGGCGAGGTAGGCGATCATGGTTGCGCTGCCAAGCCGCCAGCCGTAGGCGGCGCCGATCATCAACACGACCAGCGTCTGCAATGTCATGGGCACGTAAGGCAGCGGCAGGTTCACCTTGGCTGACAGCGCCATTAAGGCGGTGCCGAGCGCAATCAGCACGACAGCGCGCAAGGCGCCGACGGTTTCACCCGGCCGGATCGGCCACATCAATGCGGCGAGAGGAGAATGCGTGGCGGTAGAGGGGAGGGAACGGTCAGACAAGTTGCACTCCAGAAGGCGGGCGAAAACTGGCGGCTATTTAAGCCAGTGAGCGATCCGGTCAACTGCTTCCCGCATCTCCGCAGCCGAACGCGCATAAGAGAGCCGTATGAATGAACGACCATGGATGGGATCGAAGTCGAGGCCCGGCGTGACCGCGACATGGGCCTGTTCGAGCATCTGCTTGGCGAACTCGAAACTGTCGGAGGTGAAATCCGAGACGTCCGCATAGAGATAGAACGCGCCGTCGGCCGGCAGAAATCTGGTCAGGCCGGCCTTGGGCAATCCCTCGATCAGGATGCGCCGGTTTTCCTGATAGCCGTGCTTGATCTCCTCCATCTCGGCCGCGCCGTCGAAGGCCGCTTCGGCCGCGATCTGCGACAGCGACGGCACCGAGATCGACAGGTTCTGCTGCAGCCGCTCGATCGGCCGCACCAGAATCTCGGGCACGACCATCCAGCCGACGCGCCAGCCCGTCATGCAGAAATACTTCGAGAACGAGTTGATCACGAGCGCGTGGTCCGACAGCGCCGCAGCCGTCACGGCGGGAAACGCGTAGTCGAGCCCGTGATAGATCTCGTCCGAGATGAAACGGATGCCGGCGTCTTCCGCCGCAGCGATCAGGCCGGCGAGCGCCTCGCGGGACATCATCGTCCCGGTCGGATTGGCGGGACTGCCGACCAGCACGCCCTTCAGCGGCGCCTTGCGATGGGCGGCCAGCAGCGCCTCGCCCGTCAGCGCATGGCGGGTCTCGTTCGTGGTCTCGATCAGCACCGGCTCGCAGCCGAGCGCGGTAAGGATATGACGGTACGGCGGATAACCCGGCACCGTCACGGCAACGCGGTCGCCCGGCTCAAACATCGCCAGGAAAGCCAGAATGAACCCGCCGGAGGAGCCGGTGGTCACTACGACCCGCTCGGGGCTGACGTCACAGCCATAGGCATCGCGATAATGCCGCGCGATGCGCTCGCGCAAGGAGGGGATGCCGAGCGCTGAGGTATAGTCGATCCGCCCGGCCTCGAGCGCCACATGGGCGGCTGCAATCGCGGTCTTAGGCGCGCCGGCGGCGGGCTGGCCAACCTCCATGTGGATGACATGGCCCCCGGCCGCCTCGATTCGGGCCGCCGCGGCCATCACGTCCATCACCATGAACGGGGGAACATCGCTGCGGCGGGAGGCCGCGAGCCACTGCCCCAACCGGTTCCTCAAGGTCGCATCGTGCATCGATTTCTGCTATTCGCTGGCGGGGCCGATCCGTCCGACCCGGGAAAAACGGGGTGCTTGCGCCCCAGACTGGCCGCATTGTACGGCTCATAAGGGGAACGGCTCAAAAGGGCATATCGCGTATCCGGTCCGCCGCCAATCGCCAAAACCAATCACGAAACTGCTCGACCAAGACTGCTCGACCAAGAATGCTTGACCAGCCTGCTGATAAGACCGTTTGACCCAGACCGCTTGATGTTGTTCCAGATCACATTGCGCAAGAAGGCCACCGCCCTCATCTCCCTCCTCGCGGCGGCTGCGATCGCGCTGACGCCGTTCTCGGCCGCGCATGCGCAGGCCAAGGGGCCGCCGGTCCTGCGCGACACCGAAACCGAGCAGCTGCTGCGCGAATACACCCGCCCGATCCTGCGCGTCGCCGGCCTGGAGAAGCAGAACATCCAGATGGTGATCGTCAACGAGGGCTCGTTCAACGCGTTCGTCGCCGATGGCCGCCGCATCTTCGTCAATTACGGCGCGATCCTCCAGTCGGAAACGCCAAACCAGATCATCGGCGTGCTCGCGCACGAGACCGGGCATCTGGCCGGCGGCCATTTGTCCAAGCTGCGCGAGCAGCTCGCCAACGCCCAGACGCAGATGATCATCGCCATGCTGCTCGGCGCCGGCGCGATGGCCGTGGGCAGCACCCGCGGCAGCGGCAGCGCCGGTAACAATGGCCTTGCCAATGCAGGAGCCGCCGCCCTCGCCGGCCCGCAGGAGATGATCCGCCGGACGCTGCTGTCCTATCAGCGCCAGCAGGAGGAGAACGCCGACCGCGCCGGCGTGAAATTCCTGACAGCGACCCAGCAGTCGCCCAGGGGCATGTACGAAACCTTCAAGCGCTTCACCAGCGAGAGCCTGTTCGCGGCGCGCGGCGCCGATCCCTATCTCCAGTCGCACCCGATGCCCGCCGAGCGCGTCGCTTCACTGCAGGAGTTCGCCAGCGCCAGCCCTTATTGGGACAAAAAGGACGATCCCGCGCTCCAGCTGCGCCACGACATGGTGCGCGCCAAGATCTCCGCCTTCATGGAGCGGCCGGAAACGGTGTACCGCCGCTATCCCCTGACCAACGACAGCATGCCGGCGCGCTATGCCCGCGCCATCAGCACCTATCTGCACGGGGATTTGCGCAGCGCGCTCACCCAGATCGACGCGCTGATCCAGGTCCAGCCCAACAACGCGTATTTTTACGAGGTGCGCGGCCAGGCGCTGCTGGAGGGCGGCAAGCCGGCGGAGGCGATCCCGGCCCTGCGCAAGGCTGTCGCACTTTCGAACAACGCGCCCCTCATCGAGATGTTACTTGGGCAGGCTCTGGTTGGGTCCGATAATAAGGCCTACACCGATGACGCCGTTCGGATTCTCCGGGCCGCGGTCGCACGGGAACCGGAGGCCGTGCTCGGCTACATGCAGCTCGCGATGGCGTATGGCCGGAAAGGCGACTATGCCGAGGCGGATCTGGCGTCGGCGCAGGCCGCCTATCTGCGCGGCGACAACAAGACCGCCCGCGAGCTTGCGACGCGCGCGAAAACCCGTTTCGCCGTCGGCACGCCCGGATGGGTCAAGGCCGACGACATCGTGGCGTCGAAACCGCCGCGCAACTGACAAGACCAAGACGATCTTACAAGACGACGCCTTACGCCACGACGCCTTACGAAACGACGTCACGACACCGAGCTTAAGTCCGCCGGGACGTTTTCCGAAACCTGCTTTGGATAAGAGGATTTGCCTATGCCTTCGCTGCGCCTGCTTGCTCCCGCGCTGTTTGCGCTCGCCATGTTCGGCGCAGCCGCGCCCGCGTCGGCCGACAGCTTCTCCGATGCCCAGCGCACGGACATCGAGGCGATCATCAAGAACTATCTCGTCACCCATCCCGAGGTGCTCGAGGAAGCGATGACCGAGCTCACCAAGCGCCAGGCCGCGGCGGAGACGCAGAAACACGAGGCCAGCGTCGCTCAGAATTCCGATGCGATCTTCAACTCTCCGCGCCAGGTCGTGCTCGGCAACAAGGACGGCGACGTCACCTTCGTCGAGTTCTTCGACTACAATTGCGGCTACTGCAAGCGCGCGATGGACGACATGCTCACCCTCATGAAGGCCGATCCGAAGCTGAAGGTGGTGCTGAAGGAGTTTCCGGTACTGAGCCAGGGCTCGGTCGAAGCGGCCCAGGTCGCCGTCGCGGTGCGCATGCAGGATCCCTCCGGCAAGAAGTACCTCGACTTCCACCAGAAGCTGCTCGGCGGTCGTGGCGCGGCCGACAAGGCGCGCGCACTTCAGGCGGCCAAGGAAGCTGGCCTCGACACCGCTCGAATCGAGAAGGACATCGGCAGCGCCGAGGTGCGCAGCACCATTGAGGAGAACTTCAAGCTCGCCGAAGCAATGGGCATGAACGGCACGCCGAGCTACGTGATCGGCAAGCAGATCGTTGTCGGCGCCGTCGGTGTCGATAGCCTGAAGGAAAAGATCGCTGTGGCCCGCTGCGGCAAGGCGACCTGTTAAAAAGGCGACCTGCTAACAAGGCGACTTGCTGATCAGCGATCTGCTCTACAACTTCACGCATGCAAAAGGCCGGCTGAAAAGCCGGCCTTTTCATTGCGCCGAAATTTGGCGCGCGCATTCATCTGGCATTCAACAAACAAAAGCCTCGGAACCACCGAAGTTCCGGAACAACTCAAATCTCCTTTCGTTGTCGGCGCGGGCAATGACGCAAATGAACCCGTGAGGAGAATTCCATGTCTAACCGCTTTATGATCTCGGTTGCCACACTCGCGCTCGTCGCGGGCACCGGTCTGGCGAACGCACAGGGCACCATGAACCGCGACAGCGGTGGCGGCGCCGGTGGTGCGCAGACGCAGCATTCGCAGCCCTCCGGCGGCGCCGCCGAACGCGGCGGCTCGATGGGTAAGGAATCCGCCCATGAGAAGGGCACCGTCGGCCAGGCCGGCGGCTCCAGCAGCATGAAGTCCGGCACGTCCGCCGAGGACAAATCCTCCGGCGCAACAAAGGACGAGCACTCCGGCCGCGAGATGAACAAGAACGCGGCTGAGGACAAGTCCGGCGCCACCAAGGGCCAGCACACCGACGAACGCGCGCAGGGTCAGCAGGACAAGTCCAAGAGCATGAGTCAGGACACGAGCAAGTCCGGCGCCAAGGACCAGAAGGACATGAAGGCTGAGGGCGCCAAGAGCGGCACCAGCAGCACCAACAATGCCGAGAACCAGAAGGGTACCGAGACGCGCACCAACCAGAACGCTCAGGGCCAGACCGGCACCAGCACCAACCAGAACGCGCAGGGTCAGACCGGCACCAGCTCCAACCAGAACGCGCAGGGTCAGAGCAGCACCAACACGACGGTCGGTCAGGCCGGCGCGGGCGCCAAGCTCTCGACCGAGCAACGCACGCAGATCACCTCGGTGATCCGCGAGGAGCACGTGCGTCCGGTGACCAACGTGAACTTCTCGATCTCGGTCGGCACCCGCATTCCGCGCGAGGGTATTGAGCTGCACACCCTGCCGTCCCGCGTCGTGACGATCTATCCGGAATGGCGGACCTATCGCTACGTCCTGGTCAAGGATGAGATCGTGATCGTGAATCCGGACACCTATGAGATCGTGGCTGTCCTGAACACGTAAGACGATACCCGGCAACCATCGGGGGCGGGCAGCAACGCCCGCCCCTTTGCCGTTCGGCCGGCAGCCATGCTTCGGACTGGTTAACAAGCAATTTCCGTAGCTTCCACACAGATTTTTGCACCCCGGATGAGGTATCTGAAGCCACCTCGGAGGTCCTTCAAGGCTTCCCCTCACGCGCTTTGTTACCTATAACCCCCGCCACGCTGAAGCAGCTCTTGCGGGATTGGAATGGCCGAACCAGCAACCGACACGATCCTTGTCCTGAACGGGCCGAACCTCAACATGTTGGGGACGCGCGAGCCCGAGAAGTACGGGCATGCGTCGCTGGCCGACGTCGAGGCGCTGTGCCGGGAGACGGCGGCGACGTTCGGCCTCAAGGCCGACTGCCGGCAGTCCAACCGCGAAGGCGAGCTGATCGACTTCATCCACGAGGCACACGCCCGCAAGATGAAGGGCATCATCATCAATGCCGGCGGCTATTCGCACACGTCGATCGCGCTGCACGACGCGCTGCTCGCGGTGCAGATCCCGACGGTCGAAGTGCACGTCACCAACATTCACGCCCGCGAGAATTTCCGACATCACTCCTACACCGCGCGCGCGGCCTTCGCCTCCCTCTGCGGTTTCGGCATCGAGGGCTACCGCCTCGCCATCCAGGGCCTTGCCGCCAAGCTCGGCATCAAGCCCAAAGCCTGACGCTCCCCTTCACACAGAACATTCGGATCAAACAACATGGCGCGCCAGCCAGACGACAAAGCAGCCGCAAAGTTTTCCAGCGAGGATTCTGCCCTCGTCCGCGAGCTCGCCTTGCTGCTCGATGAGACCAGCCTCACCGAAATCGAGATCGAGCGTGCCGGCCTGCGCCTGCGCGTCGCCCGCAATATCAGCGTCGCCGCGACCATGCCGATGCAGATGGCAGCTGCCCCCGCCGCGCTCCCGGCGGCCGCAGCTGCCGCCGCGCCTGCCGCTGCCGACCTGTCGAAGCATCCCGGCGCCGTGACCTCGCCGATGGTCGGCACCGCCTATTGGGCGCCGGAGCCCGGCGCCAAGCCGTTCATCGAGGTCGGCAGCAAGGTCTCGGTCGGCCAGACGCTGCTGATCATCGAAGCCATGAAGACCATGAACCAGATCCCCTCGCCGCGCGCCGGCACGGTGACGCAGATCGTGATCGAGGACGGCCAGCCGGTCGAGTACGGCGAGCCGCTCGTGATCATTGAGTGACGTTCGAGGGCGGTCTCATCGCCCTCGCCGCTTTCCGCGCGTCAGTCCAATAAGGACACCATGTTCGACAAGATCCTCATAGCCAATCGCGGCGAGATCGCCCTTCGCATCCTCAGGGCCTGCAAGGAGCTCGGGATCGCGACCGTCGCCGTGCATTCAACCGCCGACGCCGACGCCATGCATGTGCGCCTGTCGGACGAGAGCGTGTGCATCGGGCCGCCGGCCTCCAAGGACAGCTATCTCAACGTGCCCGCGCTGCTCGCGGCCTGCGAGATCACCGGGGCCGATGCCGTGCATCCCGGCTACGGCTTCCTGTCGGAGAACGCGCGCTTCGCCGAAATCCTCGCTGAGCATAATCTGCATTTCATCGGCCCGAAGGCCGAGCACATCCGCCTGATGGGCGACAAAATCGAGGCCAAGAGGACCGCCAAGAAGCTCGGCATTCCCGTGGTGCCCGGCTCCGACGGAGGGGTCGGCCACAACGACGACGCGATGGCGATCGCCAGGAAGATCGGCTTCCCCGTGCTGGTCAAAGCCGCGGCGGGCGGCGGCGGCCGCGGCATGAAGGTGGCCGAGAGCGAGGCCGATCTTCAGGTCGCGCTGTCGACGGCCGCCAACGAGGCCAAATCCGCCTTCGGCGATGCTTCCGTCTACCTCGAGAAATATCTGCAGAAGCCGCGTCACATCGAGATCCAGATCCTCGGCGACGGCCGCGGCGGCGCGATTCATCTTGGCGAACGCGACTGCTCGCTGCAGCGACGCCACCAGAAGGTCTGGGAGGAAGGCCCCTCGCCCGTGCTGACCGCGGCTGCGCGCGCCAAGATCGGCGAGACCTGCGCCAAGGCGATGCGCGAGATGAAATATCTCGGCGTCGGCACGATCGAGTTCCTGTTCGAGGACGGCGAGTTCTACTTCATCGAGATGAACACCCGCATCCAGGTCGAGCATCCCGTCACCGAGAGCATCACCGACATCGACCTCGTGCTGGAGCAGATCCGCATCGCCGCCGGCGGCGACCTGCCGGCGAGGCAGGACGAGGTCCAGGTCATCGGCCACGCGATCGAGTGCCGCATCAACGCCGAGAATCCGCAGACCTTTCGTCCTTCGCCCGGCCGCATCACGCAATATCACCCGCCCGGGGGGCTCGGCGTGCGGATCGATTCCGCAGTCTATCAGGGCTATACGATCCCGCCTTATTACGACTCGCTGGTCGGCAAGCTGATCGTGCACGGCAAGACCCGCGGCGAGTGCCTGATGCGGCTGCGCCGGGCGCTGGACGAGATGGTGGTCGAGGGCATCGAGACGACCCTGCCGCTGTTCCGCGCTCTGGTGCGCGAAGACGACATCATCAACGGCGACTATCACATCCACTGGCTGGAACAATATCTCGCCAACAAGGCGGAACCCGCCCCGAAGTAGCCGTCCTTTCCCGTGGAACCCTTTGGCCCTAATCGCGTTTGGCACGATGGGGACAGTTCCGAGGGGGCGTTTTGAAGTCCGGCAAGCCTGATCGAGCGAGACCGTCGTGATCGCTGACGCGCAGCGGCGGCGTAGATTCTGGCAGATCCTGCTGTTCGCGGCCGGTCTCCTGGTGCTGACCGTGATCAGCGCCGGCTCCGTCTACCTCGTCAACAAGGCGAGAGACGACAGCAAATGGGTGATTCACACCATCGAGGCGGAGAACCAGATCAACGCCCTCCTGCTGGAAATCCGCCGCGCCGAGAGCACCGCCCGGGGTTACCTTCTGACACAAGGCGAGGATTTCAAGGTCGACCATGACAAGGCCGTGGCGGCCATCGTCCCGGCTCTCGACAGGCTCACGCGCCTGATCGGCGACAATCCGGAGCAACGCCAAAGCATCGAGAAGCTGAGCGCGGCGATCGAGACTAGGCTCGGCCAGTTCGTGCAGGAGATGGACTTCATCCGGCGCGGCGAGCCGGAGAAGGCCGCAGCGCTGGTCCGCGAGATCGCCTCCACGGACACCACGGCCGCGATCGCCAATGTCGCGACCGGGATGATTCAGGAGGAGGAACGGCTATTCCGGCTGCGAACGGTCAATTCGGACCGCAGCCAGACCCTGGCCGCGTCGATGACCGGCATCGGCTCCGGCCTCGTCGTGCTGCTGGCCCTGATCTCGATCTGGCTGGTGCGGCGCTCGGCCCTTGCCCGCGACGATGCCGAGGCGCGCCTGCGCGATGCCAATGTCAATCTGGAGGGCGTGGTCGACGAACGCACGGCCGATCTGCGCGAAGCCAACAACGAGATCCAGCGCTTTGCCTATATCGTCAGCCACGATCTGCGCTCGCCACTCGTTAACATCATGGGCTTCACCAGTGAGCTCGAAGAGCTCGGCGGCGACATTTTCCGCCGTATCGGCAGCCTCACCCATGTCCCGGCCGACGGGCCGCCGTTGCCGGACGGCGAGATCGCACTCGAAGGTCCGGACAAGCAGCTGTCAGACGATTTTTCCGAAGCGCTGGGCTTCATCAAGTCGTCGATCGCCAAGATGGACCGCCTGATCTCGGCGATCCTCAATCTCACCCGCGAGGGCCGGCGCGAGTTCCAGCCGGAAAAGATCGACACGCGCGAGCTGATCGAAGCCATCGTGTCGACGCTGGCGCATCAGGCCGCCGAAGCGCAGGCCGAGATCCACATCGCCCCGCTGCCGGATCTCGTCAGCGACCGCCTGGCGCTGGAGCAGATCTTCTCCAATCTGATCGACAACGCCATCAAATATCTCAAGCCCGGCGTCCCCGGCGAGATCAGAATCCGCGGGCGCACCAAGCTCGGCTACGCTATCTTCGAGATCAGCGATAACGGCCGCGGCATCGACGCCAAGGACCACCAGCGGATCTTCGACCTGTTTCGCCGCGCCGGAACCCAGGACAAGCCCGGTCAGGGCATCGGTCTTGCGCATGTGCGTGCACTTGTGCGTCGCCTCGGCGGCACCATGTCGGTATCATCGGAACTGAATACGGGCAGCACGTTCACCATCACGCTGCCCATCACCTGGAACGCCAGCAACCGGAACGCGGATCAATGACTCAACCCGTCACCATCATCATGATCGAGGACGACGAGGGCCACGCGCGGCTGATCGAGCGGAACATCCGGAGGTCCGGCGTCAACAACGAGATCATCTCCTTTGCCAACGGCACTGAGGCGATGAAGCACCTGTTCGGGCCCGACGGCAGCGGGCTCGTGCAAAAAGGCAATGCGCTCCTGATCCTGCTCGATCTCAACCTCCCCGACATGACCGGGATCGACATTTTAAAGCAGATCAAGGAGAACAAATACCTGAAGGCCTCGCCCGTGGTGGTGCTGACCACCACCGACGATTCCCAGGAAATCAAACGCTGCTACGAGCTCGGCTGCAACGTCTACATCACCAAGCCCGTGAACTACGAGAATTTCGCCAATGCCATCCGGCAGCTCGGCTTGTTCTTCTCGGTCATCCAGGTCCCGCCCGCCGCCCCATGAATCAACGTACGCCCACACTGCTCTACATCGACGATGACGGGGCGCTGGCGCGCTTGGTCGATCGCGGCCTGACACGGCGCGGCTACAAGGTCGTTCACGCCGCAAGCGGCGAGGAAGGCCTCGAGCACATCCGCCGCGCGGCCACGACCGGCGGTATCGACGTGGTGGCGCTCGACCAATACATGCCCGGCCTCGACGGACTGGAAACGCTGGAGCAGATCATGGCGATCCCGGGCGCGCCGCCGGTGGTCTTCGTCACGGCCTCGCAGGATTCCAGCATCGCGGTGACGGCGCTGAAGGCGGGCGCGGCCGATTATCTCGTCAAGGACGTCAAGGGCGACTTCATTCCCCTGCTTCACGTCGCGGCCGATGGCGCGCTGCGCCAAGCCGAATTGCAGAAGGCGCGCGAGGAAGCCGAAGCCGAGATCCATGCCTCGCGCGACCGCTACGCTGCTCTTGCAGCCGAACGCGAGCTGCTATTGCGCGAGGTCAACCACCGCGTCGGCAACTCGCTGCAGATCATCGCCTCCCTCCTGCACCTGCAGGCCAGCTCCGCCGCGCAGGACGAGGTCAAGGCTGCGTTGACCAATGCGATGGGCCGCGTGGCCGCAGTCGCGCAAGTGCACCGCCGCCTCTACACCTCGCAAGACCTGAAGAGCGTGGTCCTGAACCAGTATCTGGACTCGCTGCTCGAGGATCTGCGCCGCTCGGCCGAGGGCAACCGGATGTCGCGCCTGACGCTGAAGGCCGAACCGATCGAGATCGATCCGGACCGTGCAGTCGCCGTCGGCATCATCGTCAACGAGCTGGTGATGAACGCGGTAAAATACGCCTACCCTGACGGCGCCGGCCCGATCCATGTGGAGCTGACCTCGCAGGGCGACGATCTCCTGCTGTCGATCAGCGACGATGGCGTCGGCGACAACGTCAAGGCCGATCCGCGCTCCACCGGCATGGGCCAGCGTATCGTCGCAGCTATGGCCAGCAAGCTCGACGCTTCGGTCGAGCGCGACCCCAACCATTCAGGAACCCGCGTCATGTTGATGTTCCGCCGTGTCCCGGCTGCCGCCGGCAAGCCGGCTGCTGCCGCAGCGAACTGATCCGCACCGCCCATCGCACCCGCCTTGCGATCCTGCTATTATGGCGCGCCATGACTTCGCGCGACTCTGCCCCGTCTGAAATCACGCCAGCCGTGCTGCTGCGCGCCTATGCCTGCGGCATCTTTCCGATGGCTGAAAGCGCCGATGATCCGACCCTGTTCTGGGTCGAGCCGGAGTTGCGCGGGGTCATCCCGCTCGACGGATTTCGCGTGGCCTCGCGGCTCGCGCGCACCGTGCGTTCGGATTCATTCCGCGTCACCGTTAATACCGCCTTCAAGGCCACGATCGCCGGCTGCGCCGCACCCCAAGCCGGGCGCGAGGACACCTGGATCAACAAGCGCATCCGCGACCTCTATGGCGGGCTGTACGAGCTCGGCCATTGCCACAGCGTCGAGGCCTGGCAGGGCGAGGACCTCGTCGGCGGCCTTTACGGCGTCAGCCTGGGCCGGGCTTTTTTCGGCGAAAGCATGTTCCACACCGCACGCGATGCCTCCAAGGTCGCATTGGTGCATCTGGTCGCGCGGCTCATCCATGGCGGCTTCGAGCTGCTCGACACCCAATATGTCACCGAACACCTGAAGAGTTTTGGCGCGGCCGAGATTTCGCGGCGGCGCTACACCGCGCTGCTCGACAAGGCGCTCGCGGGCGAGCCTGGCGATTTCCTGAGGCTCTCGGCCGGCGAAGCGATCCCGGGCGCGCGCGCGCTCGAGATCATCGCCGCGCGGCAATAACCGGATTATCGACCAAACCCCGCGGGATTTGGCCTAGCGGCCAAACCCGGGGAAACCGAACAGACCCGGCCGCTGCTCGGGCGGCGGAGGAGGTGGCGGCGGTGCCGGCTGCTGCTGCTGGATCGGCGGTAACGGCTGCGGCGGACGCTGCTGCACCTGCTTGGGCGCGGCCTTCTTCTGCGCGGGCGGCGGCGGTGCCGGCTTGGTGCCGGGATCCGGTGCCGCGGTCGCAATCGTTTGCTGCGGCTCTTTGCAGTCGGTGAGCCAGATATCGTAGATCGGGTGCTCGACGCCGTGCAGGCCCGGACTTGCCGCGTACATCCAGCCCGAGAAGATGCGCTTCACCTCACCCTGCAAGGTGATCTCGTCGACCTCGACGAAGGCGTCGGTGTTGGCGGCCTCGGTCGCCGGCCGCGTGTAGCAGGCGTCGGTTTTGACGCGCAGCGCCCCGAATTGCACGGTCTCGCCGATCTCCTCGTCGAAGTTGATGATGCGCCCGGTGATCTTGTCGAGGCCGGAGAAGGTCGCTTTCTTGTTCACGATCTTCTGGGCCGGCGGCTCGGTGACGACTTCGTCGCCCGGCTGAAGGCTCGCCGGCGTCTGCGGGACAGCGCCGCCCGGTCCGCCCTTCTGCTGTGGCTGGCGCTGACCGGGCGCACCCGGGGCGCCTTGCGGATTGGGCGGAGCGACCGCGACGGGCGGCGGCTGGTTTGGCGGAGCGGCGCTAGAACCGGGCGGCGGCGCCAGAGGTTGGGTCTCGACCGGCCCCGGCATCACATTGCCCTGCCGGCCCGGCGGTGGCGCCATCGGACGTGACGGCAGCACACGGCCCTGCGGCGGCAGCTCCGGCACCTCTTCGTCGTCATCGGGGATCTGCGGCTGCGGCTGGGGCTGGCCACGCGGAATGGTGCCGGGCGGCCGCAGCGGCGGCGGATCGGAGAAGATCGTGCCGATCTGCGCCTGCGCCGGCGTCGCAGCCGTCAGTGCGGTGGCGGCCAGAAGCGCCGCAAGACCTGTCAGGGTAAATGTTCGAAACATATCTCGCGCGGCTTCAACAGCGAATCGGGCTTGCTGGAGGACATTCTACAGGGGCTACCGCCGCTCGCAGGCCATCCGGTTAACACGGCGAATACGGCGGGGGAAGGGCGGCATCCCTGCCCTTCCCGGCCCGGTCTGGCCAGATCGGCCCCCGGATGGAATAGTCGAGCACGCTTCCGGCGGCCGAGGCGGCCCGCCCCCGAAAAGAACTCCAACGATAACTGGAAACCCAGAGGTCGCTCCCCATGCCCGTTGTGCTCGATCCCGATGCCGCCGCCGTCTACAAGGCCTTCCAGGAGGCCGGCCGGCCCGCCTACGAGACCCTGACCGCGCCGGAAGCGCGGGCCTATTACGCGCAGGCGCGCTTTGCGACCAATCCCGAGCCACCTGACCTCGCGCGCGTCACGCCGCTGTCGATCCCGGCACCGCACGGCGCCATTCCCGCGCGCCTCTATGTTCCGAAAGAGCCGCGCCGGTATGATGGCTTGTCCCCGGCGCTGGTGTTCTTCCACGGCGGCGGCTGGGTGATCGGCGATCTCGACTCCCATGACGTCGTCTGCCGCCAGCTCGCCGACGCCGGCGCGCTGATCGTGATCTCGGTGGACTACCGCCTCGCGCCCGAGCACAAATTTCCCGCCGCCATCGATGACGCGATCGCCGCGACCAAATGGGTCGCCGCCAACGCGCGCGAACTCGGCATCGACGCCTCCCGGCTTTCGATCGGCGGCGACAGCGCCGGCGGCAATCTCGCCGCAGTCGTCGCGCTCGCCGCGCGCGACGGCGACGGTCCGGCCATCGCGGGCCAGTTGCTGATCTACCCGGCAACCGATTTCGCCATGACGCACGGCTCTCACCGCGAACCCGAGACGAGCGTGCTGCTGACGCATTCGGTGATCCGCTGGTTCCGCGACCATTATCTCAACGGCGCCGCCGATATCCACGACTGGCGCGCCTCGCCGGCACGGGCGACAAACCTGGCCGGCCTGCCGCCGGCCTATGTGCTGACCGCCGGTGCCGATCCCCTGCGCGACGAAGGCGACGAATATGCCGAGCGGCTGAGGCAGGCCGGCGTGGCCGTGGCCTACAAGCACTATCCCGGCCAGTTCCACGGCTTTCTCACGATGGGGAAATTGCTGCGAGAGGCCAATGTCGCCGTAAGCGAGATCGGCGCGTGGCTGAAAGGATTGGCCTGAAACGCCATTCCCGATGCCGCCTGTTCTTCAAAGCATATTCGCCCTCCCCCTGCGCGGTCTGACATGGCTTGGCGGCCAGGGCACCCGCGCGGTGGCCGCCGTCGTGTTCATCGCGCTCGCGGTGCCGCCGCTCGGGGCGTTGCTGCGCCCCTACGTCACCGAGGCGATCTTCGTTCTGCTCTGCATCTCCTTCATGCGGGTCGACCTTGCCGCGCTCACCGGCCATCTGCGCCGGCCGGCGCTGGTCGCGACCGCGACCGTCTGGACCATGATCGGCGTGCCTGTGATCATCGGGCTGATCGTCCATGTCACCGGGCTCACGGCGCGCGCGCCCGACCTTGCCCTGGCGTTGATGCTGCAGAGCATGGCCTCGCCGATGATGGCCGCACCGGCGCTGGCCGCGCTGATGGGCCTCGACGCCACGCTGGTGCTGGTCACGCTGGTGAGCGCGACGGCGCTGGTACCGTTCACGGCATCGCTGTTCGCAAGCCTGTTCCTCGACGGCATGCTCAGCATCTCGCCGCCTGCGCTGGGCTTGAAGCTGCTCGGCATCCTCGCCGCATCGCTGCTGGCGGCCACCGTGATCCGACAGATCTTCGGCGCGGCCGCGATCCAGCGCCACAGGCAGCCGATCGACGGCTTCAACATCGTCATCCTGCTGGTCTTCGCGACCGCAATCATGGGCGACGTCGCGAGCGATCTCGTCGCCCGGCCGGTCTCCACCATCGGCTTCGCGGCTCTCGCCTTCGCGATCTATTTCACGCTGCTCGCCGTGACCACGCTGCTGTTCCGCCGCATCGGCTATGAGCGCGCGCTGGCGCTCGGGCTGATGGTGTCACAGCGCAATCTGGGCCTGATGCTCGCCGCGACCGCCGGCGCGCTGCCGCCCACCACCTGGCTCTATTTCGCGATGACGCAGTTTCCCATTCACCTGGCGCCCTACATGCTGATGCCGATCGCGCGGCGCTTGACGGCGCGCGCGCAGGCCTCGGGCGCTGCGGCGACCGGCGGCAAGGCCGCATCGGGCTGAACCAATCCGCAAGCCTTGCCAACACGCAAGTCATGTCCGCTCTGCCATCGCGAGGCCGCTGGTGACCCAGCGAATGTCGTCACGCAGCGCGCCAATGTCCCTTGTGAATATCAAACTTCACGGCGCCTTCGTCACGCATCTTCAACAGGAGCGATTGGCAGTCGTCCTGATTCTTGATGTTCACGCGCTTCATGACTTCGAAGGTCTTCAGAGGTTTTTCGCGAAGGGCAATCAGAATCTTTTCTCGATCGGTCATTGGGGTTCCTTGCATCGGATCGGCGACGGTACGTGTTGTACACATCGTCTACAACGGGTGCATTCGCTTGACGAGGTCCGTTCCGGGTCCAAAGGGCGAAATGCCGCGCAATATGCAAGTCTGCTCAAATATCCAAGTGTGCTCACCCGCTCAAGCGGGCTCTCCAACTCGATCAATTCTCCCTACCCGGCCCTTGCCGCGCGCCGCAGCGCTTGCGGCGGCTGGCCGAAGGCGCGAATGAAGGCGCGCCGCATGCGCTCGGGATCGCGGAAACCGGTCGTCTCCGCGACGAGTTCGATCGCCTCGCGCGAGGACTGCACGCGCTCGCGCGCGACCTCGATGCGCAAGCGCTCGATGGCCTTCGAAGGCGTCGTGCCGGTCTCGGCGGCAAAGGCGCGGGCAAAATGCCGCGCGCTCATGCCGGCGCGGTCGGCGAGATCTTCGACAGTCAAGCGAGCGTCGAGGTTCTCGCGCGCCCAGGACAGCAGCGCGCCGAAGCGGCCGTTCGGCGTCTTCAATTCCAGAAGTGACGAGAATTGCGACTGGCCGCCGCTGCGGCGATGATACAGCACGAGCTGCCGCGCCGTGTCCTGCGCGATCTGCTCACCGTGATCCTCCGTCACCATCGCGAGCGCAAGGTCGATGCCGGCCGTGATGCCGGCCGACGTCCACACATTGCCGTCGCGGGTGAAAATCTGGTCCGGCTCGAACTTCACCTTGGGATAGCGCGCGACGAAATCCCGCGTGCGTCCCCAATGCGTGGTGGCGCGGCGGCCGTCGAGCAGGCCTGCTTCGGCGAGCACATAGGCGCCCGAGCAGACGCTCGCGACCCGCATGCCGCGCCGCGCCAGCCGCTGCACGAAGGCGCGCGTGACCTCGCAGCGCGCGGCATCCGTCACGCCCGCGCCTCCCGCCACGACCAGCGTCGTGATCGCATTGGCCGACTTGAAGTCGCGCGCCATCATCTCCACGCCCGACGAGCTGCGCACCGGCCCCGCGCTCACCGCCAGCACGCGGATCCCGGTCGTCGTCTTGCCCGTGCAGCGCGCCGCGATCTCGAACACGGAGATCGGGCCGGCCGCATCGAGCAACTGGAAGTCCGGGAAGATCAGGATGCCGATCATGGTCATGTCCGAAAGCGAGGGAAATATGCCATTCTGGACGGAAAGGCATCATGAGAGGCTGCTTCCGTCAAGCTCATAATTGGAGGCTCTCATGTCGTCCCCGCTCCAGATCGGTCTCTTGGTGTTTCCGCGCGTCACCCAGCTCGATTTCACGGGCCCCTTGCAGGTGTTCTCCTCCGTGCCCGGCGCAAAACTGCATTTGATCTGGAAACGGGTCGAGCCGGTGCCGAGCGATTCCGTGCTGACGCTGACGCCGACCACGACATTCGCCGACTGCCCGCAGCTCGACGTGATCTGCGTGCCCGGCGGCGGCGGCACCAACGATCTGCTCAATGACGAGGAGGTGCTCGGTTTCCTGCGCCGGCAGGCCGAGGGTGCCAAATACGTCACCTCGGTCTGCACGGGATCGCTGGCTCTCGGCGCCGCCGGCCTCTTGAAGGGCTATCGCGCCGCCACGCATTGGAGCGCGATGGAGATGCTCGCTCAGTTCGGCGCGACGCCGACCAAGACGCGCGTCTGCGTCGACCGCAACCGCATCACCGGCGGCGGCGTCACCGCGGGAATCGATTTCGCGCTGACCCTGGTGTCGATCATGGTCGATCGCACCACCGCGGAGGCGATCCAGCTTCAGCTCGAATACAATCCGGCCCCGCCGTTCAATGCAGGCTCGCCGGATACCGCGCCGGCGGAGGTGCTGGCATTACTAAAAGAGCGCGGCGCGCAGGGTCAGGCGCGCCGGCTAGAGGCGGTGAAGCGTGCGGCCGAGCGGATGACCTAGTCTCCACTCTCGTGTCCCGGACGCGATGCATCGCGTAGCGGTGCCGCGCAGCGTCCGGGGCACGCGAAATCCAGTCGTCCCTCTATCAAAGAAAAAGGCCGCCCGGTTTCCCGAGCGGCCTTTCCTGTCTTACGGCGGCTGCACATTTCATCGGGCGATTTCGGAGCTTCCAGACCGGGGGCCTATCTCCCGATCGAGTCCTGGTCGGCGGCCGCTGCATTTCGGGACAGTCGCGAACTGTTGCCCGAACCGAACGCGATGGTCTCCCATCTCCGTAAGATGCGACCATTGAGCCGCATCGCCCGCGTGGCTGCAATGCCCGCGCAGCACTCATCCCCGCTGTTCCCGTTGTCCACAGCAAAGCGAGGCGGATGCGGGTGCATCCACCCCCACGACAAGGGTTGAGACGGGAATCGGAAGGCTAGCTCGGCGTCCAGGGCTGATAGTCGCCGGTCGCCTTCGGCCGCTTGCCGCTGGCGAGCGTCGAGCCCGCGGGACGGTAGGCGTTGGCCGTGCCGGTGAGATTGGGCTGGTGCGGCTTTTCCCATTCGCGCGGCTGGTAGTTGTCCTGCGTCGGCGGCACGTCGACGGTGTGATGCATCCAGCCGTGCCAGGACGGCGGGATACGGCTGGCCTCGGCGTAGCCGTTATAGACCACCCAGCGGCGCTCGAAGCCGAGCACCGGGTCGATCGCCCCGCCGCGGGTGCGATAATAGAGGTTGCCCTGCTCGTCCTGGCCGACCAGCTCGCCGTAGCGCTTGGTCCAGAGTTGGGTGCCAAACGTCTGGCCATTCCACCAGGTGAAAAACTTGAGGAAGAACTGTTTCATGCGGCAAGGGCCCTGCTTCGTCGGGTCCTGATGCCATCCGGACGGCGAAATGTCCAGTTCGGCGCGGGCGGCAATGCCCCGCTGCTGATGCGGTCCCCGGCACGGAACGCTGCCGCAAATCGGACGCGATCCGTTCATGCCGGATACAGCGTCGCCATGAGAACTTTTCGTCGCACGCAAACCCCCGTGATCCCAGGAACTCCGGCCCTTTCATGGGGTTTGCTTCCGGGAAAAGGAGTTTTGATCATGAAAAGTCTGAAAGTCTTGAGCACGGCTGCGGCAGTGGCATTGGTTATCCCGTTGGCGACGCCGAGCTTTGCCCAAAGTCGGGCCGCAGCGGTCGGCGGCGGCGGAGCACACTTTGGTGGCGGCGGCGGCGGAGCACACTTCGGTGGCGGCGGCGGCGGAGCACGCTTCGGTGGCGGCGGCGGCGGCGGGGCACATTTCGGTGGCGGCGGCGCCCGCATGGGCAGCGGCAACTTCGGCGGCAACTTCGGCGGCGCGCGGATCGGCGGCGGCGGCGGCAATTTCGAGGCCGGCGCAGCAGTACGTCCGGGCGGTGGCAGCTTCGCAGCGGGTACGGTGAGCCGACAGGCCTTCTCGCCGTCCTACAGCGGTACACGCAGCGTCGCGACTGCGGGCAACTGGCAGGGCGGTGGCGGCAATTGGAGTGGTCGTCACTGGCATCATCGTCACGGCGGCGGCTTTTGGCCCGGGTTCGCGGCCGGCGCTGCGATCGGCGGCCTCGGCTCGTACGCCTATTACGGCGGCGGGTATTACGACGACCCCTACTATTACGGCGACAGCTACTATGATGAACCGACAGTGGCCGTGGTCCCCGATGGCGGCGGCGACTCCGCGGCCTACTGCGCGCAGCGCTACAAGTCCTACGATCCGGCGTCCGGCACCTATCTGGGCTATGACGGCCAGCGTCATCCCTGCCCGTAACACGACCTGAAACACTTGAAGAAGAAGGCGTCGCAGCGATGCGGCGCCTTTTTCATTCAGGCGCCTCACCTGTTTCGCTCGCCTCGTATTCGTCATCGGCAAGTGTCGCGTACAATCGATGCGAGCGGACCTTTATTCACCGCACCGTGCATATCTACCCTTATCCAATCCCAAATTGACCCGACGCGCGATTCACCTGTATCAACTTGGCTGTGGGGACTTCGATGACTGGGAAGTGTCATGCCGCGCATTCTCGTGGTTGATGACGATCCGATGGTCGGCGCGACCATCGAGGTCCTCCTCCAACGTCAGGGCTTCGACGTCACGTTGACTGACGGCGGAGAAACGGGTTTGGCTGCGCTCGAAACACAGAATTTCGACGTGATGCTGGTTGACATCTTCATGCCGCATATGCGCGGCTTCGAGTCCATTCGCATCTTTCACGAGCGCGCGCCGGCGGTTCCGCTAATCGCGATGTCCGGCTACGCCTTCGCATCATCCGCCTCGCCCTCTCCCGACTTCCTCCGGATGGCGCTGGAGCTTGGCGCGACCCGCTGCCTGCGCAAGCCGTTCACGCCGGACACGCTGCTGACCACGATCCGGGAATGCATCGCCGTGCCGGGCGATGGCTCGCAGCCGAAGGACAAGAAAGAAGTCCCTTGATCCCAACGCAGCGCGTCATTCTCGGTGCTGGACTTGCCATCCTCCTGATCATCACCGCGGCCTCGATCGGCCTCGACGTCAAGTCACGGTCCGATGCGGCCTGGGTCAATCACACCGTCGAGGTGCTGAAGAAGATCTCCGACCTGCGCGTGCTGATGCGCAGTGCCGAGAGCGCCGCACGTGGCTACGAGATCTATCGCAACCCGAGCTTCAGCGAAGAATTCCAGGCGGTGCACGCCCGGATCGCACCGGCACTCGCCGATCTCAAGCGCAGCGTGCGCGACACTCCCGAACATGTCGCGCTGCTCGAGGGCACCGAGCCGCTGGCGCTGCGCCGGATCGAGATCGCCGCCGAAGTGATGCGCCTGCGCGCCGGAAACGATCAGGCCGGCATTGCAGCAGTCCAGGGCAAGGGCGAGGGCCGTGGCCTCATGGACACGGTGATGGGCAATTTCGACCATTTGAGCGCAGAGGAAGAACGATTGCTCGCGGCGCGCTCCCAGGATTCGCGCCGCACCGGAATCGTGCTGCTCGGCATCGACGTCGCCGGCGCGCTGGTGATCCTGCTGCTGGTCGTGATGATGATGCGCGAGAGCCGGCGCAGCGAGGGCGCACTCAAGAGCACGCTAATGGAGACCACGGCCGCCAAGCAGCAGCTCGAGGCCGCCGTGGCCGAGCGCACCGAGCATCTGGTCACCGCGCATGACGAGCTGCGCCTCTCGGTCAACGTGCTCCAGAGCACCTTTCACAGCATGGCGGAGGCGGTGCTGGTCATCGATGCCGAGGGCAATGTCCTTCTGTCCAATCCCGCCGCCGAGCGCATGCTGCTGCACCGGACCGGCATGAACCTGCGCAATCTGCGCGCGATGTCCACCGTGCTTCACGGCGACGGCCTCACCCCGCTCAAGCCCGACGAGCTGCCGTCGGCACGCGTGCTGCGCGGCGAGCCGTTCGAGAACATGGAGATGATCGTCCGCCCGCACAGCGGCAATGCTCCCCGTCATCTCATGATCAGCGGCCGGCCGATGCTGGACGGGAAAGGCAACGTCTCCGGCGCGGTGCTGGTCTATCACGACGCGACCACCTCGCGCGAGACCGAGCGGCAGTTGTACCAGTCGCAGAAGCTGGATGCCATCGGCAAGCTCACCGGCGGCGTCGCGCACGACTTCAACAACATGCTGACCGTGATCTCCGGCAATACCGAGACGCTGGTGGCAAGCCTGAAGCAGCAGCCCGAGCTCCAGCGTGTGGCGCGCCTGATCGACGAGGCCGCCGAACGCTGCGCCGAGCTGATCCAGCATCTGCTCGCCTTCGCGCGCAGGCAGCCGCTGCAGCCGCGCAACGTCGAGATCAACGCCGCGGTCGCGGACATCGCGAAACTCCTGCGCCCCACCCTCGGCGAGCAGATCGAGATCGAGACCGTGCTCGAACAGGGTCAGATGACCGCGCACATCGATCCGTCCCGCCTCACCAATGCCCTGCTCAACATGGCCATCAACGCCCGCGACGCCATGCCGAACGGCGGCAAGCTGCTGCTCGAGGCCCACCGCGTCGTGCTCGACCAGGCCTATGCGCAAAGCAATCCCGACGTGCGGCCCGGCCCTTACGTGATGCTCGCCGTCAGCGACACCGGCACCGGCATGCCGGCCGAGGTGCAGCAGCAGGCGTTCGAGCCGTTCTTCACCACCAAGGAGGTCGGCAAGGGAAGCGGCCTCGGCCTTTCCATGGTCTACGGCTTCGTCAAGCAATCCGGCGGCCACATCAAGATCTACAGCGAGGAAGGCCACGGCACCACGATCAAGCTCTATCTGCCGCCGGGCGAAGGCATGACCGAGCCAGTCACCTCTGCCGCACCGCCGGCCGAGGGTGGCGCCGAGACCATTTTTGTGGTCGAGGATGATCCGCTGGTGCGCAACTTCGTCACCGTGCAGCTCCAGAGCCTCGGCTACCAGACCGTCGCCGCGCCCGACGGCAAGGCCGCGCTGGAGTTGATCCGGGCCGGCCAGCCGTTCGATCTGCTGTTCACCGACGTCGTCATCCCCGGCGGCATGAGCGGACGCGACCTCGCCGACAAGGTGGCGACGATCCGCCCCGGCGTGAAGGTGCTCTACACTTCCGGCTATACCGACAACGCCATCGTCCACCACGGCAAGCTCGACGACGGCGTGATGCTGCTGACAAAACCCTACCGCCGCAACCAGCTCGCCGCGATGATCCGCAAGGCGCTCGGACACATGCCCACCGGCTAGCGTTTCTGGTTGGCGATATGTCCAATGGCGTTGCAGATGATCCGCGCTGCGCAGATCGCCCCAATATTCTGCGGATCACGCTCCGGCACCAATTCGACCAGATCAAGACCGACAATTCTGGCCTTCGAGGCGACGCCCGCGATCAGGTCTATGACGTCGAAATAGGACAAGCCGCCAGGCTGCGGCAGCAGCACGCCGGGAATGACGGACGGATCCAGGCCGTCGCAATCGATCGTGATCAGGCAGTTCGCGCTGTCCTCGATTGCACTCAGGACGGCTTGAACGCCCCGGCTTTTGACGTCTCGTGCTGTAAAAATCCTGGAGCCCCAGTTCCGCGCGCAACTGAGCTCCTGCAGGCCCGAGCCACCGATACCCCTTAAACCGACCTGCACAATGCGTTCGACCCAAGGCAACTCGCTGGCGCGCCGCATCGTGCTGGAAAACGTATGTGCTGAGCCGTCGCGCTGGTCCTTCCAATCCAGATGCGCGTCGATCTGCAGGATCGTCAGCTTGCCCGTGTCTTCGAACGCCTCGAAGAACGGTATGGGGACAGAATCATCTCCGCCGAGCAGCATGGGTACCGCGCCGGACTTCAGGATCTTCCTGGTGGCGGTCCTGATTGCATTCCGGTTTTGCTCGGGGGCCTCGGGTGACGTGGCAAGATCGCCGCCATCGACGACCCGGATTTGCTCCGGGTCGAGCAGGATTCCGTCTTGGTCGAAATCCCACCTGGCAAGGTCGGTCTGATAAACGCGCAAAGCATTGCGAATGGCCGCTGGGCCATTCGCGGCATGGCTGGTCCTGCCCTTCACATGCGGCGTGGCGTCGGCAGCTCCGAAGATGACGATGTCGGCTTCGCCTAGAGGCTGGGCAAGGTCGCACGCCGCGACGCCGAGGAATGTGTTGCGGTCGCTCGCCATAGCCGTCTCGCTGGAGGCACTCAGTCCGGCCGACAGAGCCAATCCGCAACGCCTCCGCGAGTTCCTGACCTGCTCTTGGCCTGCCGCCGAGCCGAGCGGTCGAAGCCGCTCTCGCCGAGGACGTGACCTCATAAACGTCGGCTTACCAAGGCAAAGCGGAAGCTCCCACCTTCGGCGTGGTCGGCGGCTTGTGACCACAGCGGACTCCAGCGCGTCGAGCTTCCCCTGAGGGAGTTGACGAGTGGGCGGGCCGCTTTCTTCTGGAACGAAATTAAATTGATTTAATTCAGTTATTGTGATTTAATTTTTAGGCTTATCTCTGGACGGAGAAACGCATGCCAGATCAGGACGACCGTCGCGAGTTCTTAAGAACCTGCGGAAAGTTCGCGGCGGTGACACCTCCAGCCATCACCCTACTCCTGTCGACATCCCTTACATCGGATGCGATCGCGAAGTCGGGCGCAGGCGCGGTCCACGACGACCATCACCATCACGGCAACAACGGCTGGGGCAACGGCGGCGGAGACGGCAGCCCCAACGGCAAGGACGATAGAGGCCGCTGAGACGACGACACACGGCCTCCGGAAGGAGACACAATGCAGACCAGGCGCCGCGACGTAGATTGGCATTTCGCCAGCTTCGTTGTTTCGATGATCTGGCTCGCGATTGTTGCTGCCGCTCTTCTTGCAGTGCTCTTCCGAGGGCACCCTTGAGGAGTTATGAAGTACATTTTCATCGCGGTCGGCTGCTGGCTGCTGCTGAACCTGCTCTTCGTTGTGCTAGTCACGCCGCCGCGTAGTCGCCGGCCGCGACAGCTTGCTCGCACGATTCATGCGGTCAAGAAATTCATTATGAGCAGACGGCAGCCCCCCACCTGATGAGGGCAGTGACGCGCTGCAAAAAAAACGACAGTAAGGCTGGCTGTTTATTTCCAGCGACGCCGCACCGCAGTTCGCTGTATCGTGCCGTTCCGTTTTTTCCAACAGCGGATTTGATTGCCATGCACCACATCCAGAGTACGCATATTGCCGCGATACTGAAACTGACCGCCCAGCAGCTTGAAGCACTTCGCACCCGCCCAGAGATCCAAAAGGAATATTCCGAAATCCTCGTTTTGAGAGAGAAAATAAAATTGGCGACCGATCTGAAGAAGGCTCGCCGGCAGCTCCTTACTCGGTCCCTGCCAAGCGCCTGAAGGGAGAGAACTCCACCCGTGCCTTGCGCTGTGAGGCTCGAGCAAGGAGTTGCTCGTTGGCATTCCCGCTTGTGGACCCGAAGCGGACATCTTAGCAGCGCCGCACGGCATATCCCGTCGCTGTGGCAGCGCAAACAATACTTCCCGAATGCTGATAGCGCCTTGTCGGTTATCTCCCTCACAACCGATGTTTTGTTTTGCGAAAGCCCTCGATGTTCTTGCCAAATTCATCCGAGAGCGATTTCTTTTGGCTTCCGTACGCGGCAGCGATTTCCGGGTGTAAGCGCAAGTAGTCGCGAAACAGCAGGAATCTCTCCAGCGTGGATTGCATTGCTCCATGATGTGAAGATGGTGTGTCCAGGGTCCAGGCATCCTCTTCCGAAAAAACAGTTCACCAGGTAACCATGCTTCGTACTCGGGGATGTAGGTGTATCCGAGTTGCGCGAATGGCCTCACAAACGTGGACTTCGCGCGCAACAAGTTCGGGAGGCCGACCAAGATGTCCATAATCGGTTTGGCCGAGAGGCCGGACACAGACGTACTGCCCATGTGTTCGATCTTGAGCGCCGGACCGACCACAAATCGCAAGCGACGGCACTCCTGCTGGAAACGAACCGGCCAGTCGGGGTCATAGTCACGCACCTCGATGGCGCCCCTCCATACTTCTCCATTCTGTCCCCTCGCTGGAAGCTACCCTTCTCAAACGGCCCTGTTGGAGCAGACCACCGTTCCTGCATGTGATCGGACTCACTGCAATGCGCGGCATCTCCCGATATACGGGTCAGCTTTTGGGGCTTCAGCGACGTCGTGGGCGCACCATATTGAGGTCCATCCAGCGAGGCATGGCGGAGTAGATTTGCTCAGGTTGAGTTCTTCGCACTTTGACCCATAAGCGACATGGGTGGATTGAAAATCCTTGCAGTGCAATAGGCCGTGCGGCATCGGATGGCTCGCGAGGACCGGGCGAAGCTGATAGATTGCCATCGTCAGGAGCTGATCGATGACATCCATTGACGAGCGTCTTCTCGAAAGCAAGATGACGCAGATCGAGCAGGCCCGCACTTGGAGCCCGCGCGTAATCTCCAAGTTCGAAACGCTGATTCGCAGTGGTGACGAGGTCAGCCTGTACCGCGCCAATCCGCTGGCGTTCGCCCGTGATCGCAGTGTGGCTGAGCCGGAGTCGATCGATCTGTTTCTCCATGCCGCTCGCGCCGGGCTGGTCGACATGCATTGGGACATTCTCTGCCCCCACTCGGGTCTGGTGCTGGAAAGCTTCGGGAGGCTCCGTGCGCTCCGGAGCCATTTCGTCTGCGGGCTTTGCGATATCGAGGGTCACACCGAACTCGACGACTTCATCGAAGTGTCCTTCTCCGTCTCGCCGCAAATTCGGCACCTCGCCTTGTATGACGTCGACAATCTCTCGATCGAAGATCTGCACTGGAAGCTCAAGTTCGCCAACAGCGGACGGCTGCCCGGCGGACAGACTCGATTTGTCGATGTCTTGCGCGGTTTCGTTCGCGGAATGACTTATCTGCCGTCCGGTCTGACAACGACGCTGCAGACCGATATTGGGCCGGGCGCGGTCTCAGGCGTCAATGTCCAGACCCAGGCGGGCTTTACGCTCCCGGTCGCGCTCGATCCCACTGCCGTGCAGATGCCGAATACTCCGACGATCGTTCGTGCCACCTATGACGGGCAGCGGTTCACGCCCGCCGTTTCGGCCGTGCCGTCGGGGCCTGTGATCTTCGAGATCAGCAACACCGGCCCTAAGCGCGGTTCGCTGCTCCTGATCAACTGGCCACCTGAAATCTTGGAAATGCCAGAGAAGCCGACCCTCGAATTCGATCCCTACGTCTCGGGCGGGATGCTGCTGACGCGTCAGACGTTCCGCAAGCTCTTCCGCTCAGAGCGCGTAGATGAGGAGGAGGGCCTCGGCGTTCGGCAGGTGACGTTCCTGTTCACGGACCTGAAGGGTTCGACCGCGCTCTACGAGCGCCTCGGGGATCTTAATGCCTATGCTCTCGTCCGCGAACATTTCGCTCTCCTCGACGCAATTGCCCATCGGCATGCCGGTGCCATCGTGAAGACCATCGGCGACGCCGTCATGGCTGCGTTTTTCCGGCCGGTGGATGCCGTGGAGGCAGCGCTGCACATTCTGCGGGACATCGGAGAGTTCAACTCCAAGCACGGCCAGCCCGCCGTCGTTCTCAAAATGGGGGCACATTGCGGTCCTTCCATCGCCGTGACCCTCAACGAGAATCTCGACTATTTCGGCCAGACCGTGAATATTGCCGCGCGGGTGCAATCATTCGCCGACGCCGGCGAAATCTGTCTCACTGAAGCACTCTACACCGCGCCCGCTGTTCGCCAGCTGCTGGCGGGCCACCATGTCGAGGAGTTCGAGGCGCCGCTGCGCGGCGTCGAAGGCGAGGCGCGAGTCTACCGGGTCACCGGCCGATTGTAGCCTAGGCTCTGCGGCAGTCCGCACTAGCGTAGTGATCGAAATGTATTTCCGACATCTGGCCGCCGCGAGGCGGCTTTTCTTGGACACGGCAAGAGCAAAGGAGTCTGTTCGTGGCCCAGAGCTGACCTGCCCTGCGCAGCCGGTCGAGGACCGCTTGTGACCCAAAGCAGCCTTTAAAGCGGCTCGAAAATCATCTGCCAGCCCTTTCGGGTGTCCATGTATTCGCGAACCAGCTTGATCCGCTCGCCGGAAAGGACAAAAGCGAAGCAATAGTCATTCTCGTAGGGCTTGCCTCCAGGAAGAGTGGCTCGCATTCGCTCCTCGACGATCACAGTATCGCCATCGGCATGAATGCCCCGAAACGAGATGTCGACGTTCGAGAACAGATGATGCATTTCCGAGGCAATAAACTGTGCGATTTGGTCCGGTCCAATCATGTGGTCGGTGTGTTTGAGAGCGACCGCCGTGGCATTTCCAGCCGGTGCGATCCATTCGGCATCGGGAGTAAACAGCTCCGCGATCAACTGCGCATCACGGGTTTTAAAAGTCTTCCAGGCATTGATGACGATCTCTTTAGGATTCGTGCTGTTCATTTTTGCTTCTCCAAGTGCTCAGCGAAGTTGGACCTTCTCTATAAGAAGGGCGCACCGATATCGCTGGCCGGAATCGGACCTGATCATCTCAGGGCTATTCTTCTGGCTGCGGCCTGCGGTAAAATGAGTCATGCTCAGTTTTGAGGTATGCAACACCGCGCGCTTGCAGCGCGATCCCCGCTATGACGGCCGTTTCTACACGGCAGTGAAGACCACGGGAATCTACTGCCGCCCGGTTTGCCCGGTGAAGCAGCCGTTGACCCGTAACGTGACCTACTATCAAACTGCAGCGGCCGCCGAGGCCGCGGGGTACCGACCTTGCCTGCGTTGCCGTCCGGAGACCGCGCCCTTCTGTGCTGCCTGGAATGGCACGCGTTCGACAGTCGCGCGGGCCTTGAAATTGATCGATGGTGGCGCCTTGGATGACGCTTCGGTTGCCGCACTGGCCGATCGGCTCGGGGTAAGCTCGCGCCACCTTGCGCGTCTGTTCGAACGGTACGTCGGGGCCAGCCCCCAACAGGTCGCGAAGACCAGGCGTGTACAGAGGGCGAAGCGCCTACTTGACGAGACGACTGAACCACTGGCCCAGATCGCCTACCGAGCTGGCTTTGGCAGCGTGCGCCGGTTCAACGCCGTCTTTCGCGAACTCTATGGGCGCTCGCCCTCCAGCATTCGCCACCGCCGCAGAGTATTCGCCTGAGGTCGGGCATCCCAACGTTGGTCCGCTGTTGGACCCATTGCGGACTAACTGGTCTCGCGCGGTTGTGTTGAAGCTGCTAGACACGTGAAGTGTCGCTGTTCTTACTCTTTTTTGGACTTTCACTGCTGGGCATTGCCGGATGGGGATTTCAATCCATCGTGGCAGAGCTAGATAGGTCGTGCCTCCCCCGGACGGACGCAATTTCTCGCAAGTTTCAGGTTGAGGCGTTTATCTGGGGGGACCGCGCGCCGTTGGCGCTGAGGCGTCGGTATATCGCAACACAAGCCTGCGCGGTCCCGGCGCTCCTTTGCCTGGCGGCTCTCGTGTGGCTCAACGAGCCGCGCCGCGATGTCCGCGCTTTGGGGGTGATCGCGTTCTGTTTCGTGTCGTTTGTCGTGGCCGCTTCCTTGGCCTGGAAGACTGCCCGAAGCAGCGGCTCAAAATTATCCTGACGGAGGCAACAATGCGTGGCCTGATCTACATTTGGGGCGCGGGAATACCGCTTCTGGTCGGGCTTGAGATATATCTCGCTACGAACGCTCTCCGAAACCTCGCTCCCGGGGTAGAAAGAAAAGACGTAGTATTTCTGAGAAGGTTTGCAGATGGCGGCAGCCCTCCAGGAGGTCGCTCCCCGAAGCATGGCGGACCAGATTTGCTCAGTTGAGTTCGTATGCTGACCCGAAGCGGATGTTGTACTGTTTGCCAATGGCGAGTTGCTTTTGTCCCCCATCGGACCACGTACGATGGCGCCCGACCCATGAATGATCACCGAAAGATCAAAGTCTTTTTTGAAGTGTTGGGACGGCTCCTGTCGCGAGTTGGGTCTCAAGCGCTGGCCCGTATTGGCGCCGAGTTGGGACCTAAGGAAAAAGTCACGCTGACCAATGGGCTGTACTTCCGCGTCGAACGGTCTGGTTTGACCCTTGTGTCGGTCGGCGCTGGTGAGTGTCAATCGATGAAGCTTTCGGTCGATGAAGCAAAGCAGATATTCTCATCGATCGAGTCCGCGTGCACCAGTCGCGATGTTGTCAAGGTCCGGGCCAGAGAGCTATCTTGGACGACCGATGCTCGGCCGAAATCCAATCCTGAAAAGGTGGTTATCAGGTTCACAGGACCGCTGGGATTCACACGCACGGACGCCAGGCGTAAAGATGTTGCAGCAGCGGTCGTAGAGTTCGCCAACCGATTTGGTAGAGACAATCCCCCGCAAGGCAGGTCGGCTCTTGGCCCATCTGCGAGCTCGGAGACCTTCCGCTCTCCGGCCGATGTTGACGATGAACCGGAAGTCCAGGCGGCCAGCCGCTCATGAATATACGCCCTACCGCGTCGCCAGCACCACGGCCGCCAGCGTGAACACCAGCGCGGCGATCTGCCCTGCCCCCAGCGGCTCGTGGAGAGCGATCGCGGACGCCACGACGCCGATGACAGGCACCGCCATGGTGCCGATCGCGGCGACGGAGGCCGGCAGGCGCGCCAGTGCTGCGAACCAGCTGACATAGGCGATGCAGAACTGCACCACGGTTGAATAGACCAGGAGCCACCAGCCGACGGGCGTCACCAGCTCCAGATGCGTGGTCTCGATGGCGAGGCCGATGATCGTGATGGGCAGGCAGCCGATCCCGATCTGCCAGGCCGCGGCCGTGATCGGCGGCAGGCGGATCGGGTACTTCTTCGAAAACACCGTGCCGGCGGCGAAGCCGAGCGCGCCGCACAGCGCCATGACGATGCCCGGCAGCTTGTCCGCAGTGGCGGCAAAGCCGTTGCCGCCCATGATCGAGGCCAGGCCGGCAAAGGCCATCACCAGCGCGATGGTGCGCAACAAGGTCGGCCGCTCGCCGAGCACCGGCCAGGCGATCAGCGAGGCCCAGACCGGCATGGTGTAGGCGATCAGCGCCGCTTCGCTCGCCGGCAGCCACAGCAGCGCCAGACCCATCAGCACCATCCAGCCGGTGACGTTGAGGATCGCGGCGGTCACGAGGCGCGGCCAGATCGCGCGCGGGACGCTGAGGCTGTCAGCGCGGATCAGTGCCAGCGCCGCCAGCAGCACCGCGCCGAGCACGCCCGTCGCCCCGCGCAAGGTCAGCGGCGGCAGCTCGGAGAGCAGGAATTTCGTCACCGGCCAATTGAAACCCCAGCCCACCGAGGTGATGGCGAGGAATATCAGGCCGGCCGGGGCGATGCGCGCTCGCAGCACCGGCCGAGTCGAATCAAGCATGTGGGTAGTCCGGCAAAATCGAGGGCAGCTTGGCGCGGATTCGCGCCTCCCACCACCACCCCGGCGGGCATGCCTGCCCTCACCTTCCGTAGCCCTACGTGAGTCCCCCCGAGGCAAGCCCGCGATTCAAAAATATACCTGCCCTGTGAACAGCGGGGTGAAGCCACAGCGGCACCCCAAGATGCAAATTTTTTCGGTTGGGAATCCCTGAGGACTCACTGATACTTGGCTCAACAACAGGCGCGGGCCTGCCCCCTGTTATCCCCCATAATCCACCATATTTAGTATTTGATTCAGGAACTCGCACTAGTTCTTGACGGGCGTAACGGAGAGTCCTAGTTTTCGATCCGTTCGGCGCGAGTGTGTTTGCGTCCCGCCGGCACTCCCCCAAAGGGTCTGCAAAACAGCACTCCGCCAAGCCAGACAAGGGCAGCGGGATACGGGCTTGTCTGCCCGGCGAGAGCGGACTTTTCGGGCGCCTGAACGGGCTGGAAACAGGCCCGGATGGCAATGGTTGAAGACGTGACGTTGTGGGGCGTTGAACGCATGTCGGGCTCATCCCTTTGGGGCGGATGGGTCTGGACGTGCCGGCGGATGATCGGTGCGCGCATCGAGCAATCGCGTCGGGAGAAAACGGGCCGGGTCTACCGGCTGAGCTGCGATGCCAAGGGCCAGGCGGCCTCGAGCACCGCGAAATGAAATGATGACCCGGCACGCCTGAACGGAGGCGGTCCGGTCAAAGATAGGACGGGGCAAGACCATGCGGATTGAGCGGCGCCACACCACTTCGGGACAGTCACCTTACGCCGGCATCGATTTCCGGCTGACCACGTCGGAGATCAGGAATCCCGACGGCTCGGTCGTGTTCAAGCTCGACAATGTCGAGGTGCCGACCGCGTGGTCGCAGGTCGCCTCCGACGTCCTCGCCCAGAAGTACTTCCGCAAGGCCGGCGTTGCCGCGCGCCTGAAGAAGGTCGAGGAAGAGTCCGTCCCCTCCTTCCTGTGGCGCTCCGTGCCCGACACCGAGGCGCTCGCCCTCCTGCCCGAGAAAGAGCGCTATGTCAGCGAGCTCTCGGCCAAGCAGGTGTTCGACCGTCTCGCCGGCTGCTGGACCTATTGGGGCTGGAAGGGCAAGTACTTCTCCTCCGACGAGGACGCCCAGACCTTCTACGACGAGCTCCGCTACATGCTGACCATGCAGATGGTCGCGCCGAACTCGCCGCAATGGTTCAACACCGGTCTGCACTGGGCCTACGGCATCGACGGTCCCGGCCAGGGCCATTATTACGTCGACCCCTTTACCGGCAAGCTGACCCGGTCGAAATCCTCCTACGAGCATCCGCAGCCGCATGCCTGCTTCATCCAGGGCGTCGGTGACGACCTCGTCAACGAGGGCGGCATCATGGACCTCTGGGTCCGCGAAGCGCGCCTGTTCAAATACGGCTCCGGCACCGGCTCCAACTTCTCGCGCCTGCGCGGCGAAGGCGAACGCCTCTCCGGCGGCGGCCGCTCGTCCGGCCTGATGAGCTTCCTCAAGATCGGCGACCGCGCGGCGGGCGCGATCAAGTCGGGCGGCACCACGCGCCGCGCCGCCAAGATGGTCGTCGTCGACGTCGATCACCCCGACATCGAGACCTATATCGACTGGAAGGTGAAGGAGGAGCAGAAGGTCGCCGCTCTCGTCACCGGATCCAAGATCAACCAGAAGCACCTCAAGGCGGTGCTGAAGGCCTGCGTCAACTGCGAAGGCTCGGGCGACGATTGCTTCGACCCCGAGAAGAACCCGGCGCTGCGCCGCGAGATCAAGCTGGCGCGCCGCAGCCTCGTGCCCGACAACTACATCAAGCGGGTCATCCAATTTGCAAAACAGGGCTACAAGGACATCCAGTTCGACGTCTATGACACCGACTGGGATTCGGAAGCCTATCTCACGGTTTCGGGGCAGAACTCCAACAATTCGGTGTCGCTGAAGGACGACTTCCTGCGCGCGGTCGAGACCGACGGCGACTGGAATCTCGTCGGACGCACCACCAAGAAGATCACCAAGACCCTGAAGGCGCGCGACCTCTGGGAAAAAATCGGCTACGCCGCCTGGGCGTCGGCCGACCCGGGCCTGCACTTCAACACCACCATGAATGACTGGCACACCTGCAAGGCGTCCGGCGACATCCGCGCCTCCAATCCGTGCTCGGAATACATGTTCCTGGACGACACGGCGTGCAACCTCGCCTCCGCCAATCTGCTGACGTTCTACGACATCCCCTCCAAGCGTTTCGACGTCGAAGGCTACGAGCATCTCTGCCGGCTCTGGACCATCGTGCTCGAAATCTCGGTGATGATGGCGCAGTTCCCGTCGAAGTCGATCGCCGAGCTCTCCTACGAGTTCCGCACGCTCGGCCTCGGCTACGCCAATATCGGCGGCCTCTTGATGACCATGGGTCTGTCCTATGACAGCAAGGAAGGCCGCGCAATCGCCGGCGCGCTGACCGCGATCATGACCGGCATCACCTACAAGACGTCGGCCGAGATGGCGGCCGAGCTCGGCACTTTCCCGGGCTACAAGAAGAACGCCGCGCACATGCTGCGCGTGATCCGCAACCACCGCCGCGCCGCCCATGGCCAGTCCAACGGCTACGAGGGGCTCAGTGTCAATCCGGTGCCGATGGACTTGGTGTCCTGCCCGCAAGGAGACCTCGTCACGCATGCGCAAGCGGCCTGGGATGCGGCGCTCGACCTCGGCGAGAAGCACGGCTATCGCAACGCCCAGACCACGGTGATCGCGCCGACCGGCACGATCGGCCTCGTCATGGATTGCGACACCACCGGTATCGAGCCCGACTTCGCGCTGGTAAAATTCAAGAAGCTCGCCGGCGGCGGCTATTTCAAGATCATCAACCGCGCGGTCCCCGCCGCGCTGCGTGCGCTCGGTTATCGCGAGAGCGAGATCGCGGAGATCGAGGCCTATGCCGTCGGCCACGGCTCGCTCTCCAACGCGCCCGGCATCAACGCCTCGACGCTGAAGGCCAAGGGCTTCACGGATGAGGCCATCGCCAAGGTCGAGAAGGCGCTGCCGACCGCGTTCGACATCAAGTTCGCCTTCAACAAATGGACCTTTGGCGAAGACTTCATCCGCGACCAGCTCGGCATCGGTGCCGAGGCGATCGCGGCCCCCGGCTTCGACCTGCTCCAGGCCGTCGGCTTCACCAAACGCGAGATCGAGGCGGCCAACGTCCACATCTGCGGCGCGATGACGGTGGAAGGTGCTCCGCACCTCAAGGCCGAGCACTATCCGGTGTTCGACTGCGCCAACCCTTGCGGCAAGGTCGGCAAGCGCTATCTCTCGGTCGAGAGCCACATCCGCATGATGTCGGCGGCGCAGCCCTTCATCTCGGGTGCGATCTCCAAGACCATCAACATGCCGAACGACGCGACGGTAGAGGACTGCAAGTCCGCCTACATGCTGTCGTGGAAGCTGGCGCTCAAGGCCAACGCGCTCTATCGCGACGGCTCCAAGCTCAGCCAGCCGCTCAACTCGCAGCTCATCGCCGACGATGAGGACGAGGACGATGCGGTCGAGAGCCTCTACGACAAGCCGATGGCGGCACGCACCGCCCAGGTCTCGGAAAAGATCGTCGAGAAGCTGGTCGAGCGCATCATCGTGATGCGCGAGCGCGAGAAGATGCCGGATCGCCGCAAGGGCTACACCCAGAAGGCGGTCGTCGGCGGCCACAAGGTCTATTTGCGCACCGGCGAGTATGACGACGGCCGCATCGGCGAGATCTTCATCGACATGCACAAGGAAGGCGCGGCCCTGCGCTCCTTCATCAACAATTTCGCCATCGCGGTGTCGCTGGGTCTTCAGTACGGCGTGCCGCTCGACGAATATGTCGACGCCTTCACCTTCACCCGCTTCGAGCCGGCGGGCCCCGTGCAGGGCAACGACAGCATCAAATACGCGACCTCGATCCTCGACTACGTCTTCCGCGAATTGGCGGTGAGCTATCTCAGCCGCTTCGACCTCGCCCATGTCGATCCCAGCGAGACCGGGTTCGACGTGCTCGGCAAGGGCGTCGAGGAAGGCAAGGAGCCGGATGATCACGGCCAGCGCGCCTCCAAGCTGGTGTCGCGCGGCCTCACCCGCTCCCGCACCGACAACCTCGTGGTGATGCGCGGCGGCTCGACCGCGGTCGCGCAAGGCAATGACAGCGCACCGGCCGGCGGCTCCAAGGTCACCTCGCTCGCGTCGCACGGCGCAGGCCGTGCCGGCGACGTCCTGGAAGGCGCGGTCGCGCTGAAGCAGGAAGTGGCCCACGACCTCTCGCCCACCGAGAAGTTAGAGGCCCTGCAATGGAGCAAGGCCGGCAGCGCGCAAACCGCAGTGCCCAGCAAGGCCGAGCGCCGCGCGGAAGCCAAAGCCAAGGGCTATGAGGGCGAGATGTGCAGCGAGTGCGGCAACTTCACGCTGGTACGGAATGGCACGTGTATGAAGTGCGATACGTGCGGCAGCACGACGGGGTGTAGCTGATACCAATAGCGCAAGCCGCCCGGAGGCATTGATGCCAGTTGCATTGCGCCAGGGCGGCTTGCGTTACTACTTCTTCTCAAACGAGGGGCAGCCACCCGAGCTGCCCATATTCATGTCAAAGGCGGCGGCCGGGACGCCAAGATTTGGCTTGAGCCTGGCATATCAATAGCCGACAGTTATGGCTTCAATCCGCGGGAACTTTCGAATATCCTGCGCGTCGTGGAAGACAACCGCGAGCTTCTTCTGAAGGCCTGGCATGACCATTTCGGCAACTAGCGCTCGCTTTGACGAACACACGATGTGGGTCGAACTGTCCGATGGAAGGACACTCGGGATCCCGCTTGCGTGGTTTCCGCGCCTGCTCCATGCAACGCCAGACGAACGCAACCAGGTCGAGCTCAGCCGCGTCGGCCTGCACTGGGAAGCGCTCGACGAAGATATCTCCGTTGCCGGCCTTCTCGCGGGACGCGGCGATGTAACGCGATCCACGGAACACGCCGCCTAACTGGCCGATCCGCCCGCGGATGTCTCGCGCTGAAGCTGTGGGCAAAGCCCGAGGTCTACGAGAGCGACATGTGCTCGGTATTGCGGCGACAGAGCGTAGGATGGGTGGAGCGAAGCGATACCCATCGCCGCCAAATCCACGGAAGGCATGGGTTTCGCACGGGCTCAACCCATCCTACGAGTCATCAACACCCCGCTGCCGAAATTACCTTTGCGGTCGAGCCCTTCCCTCCTAAACTCCGACCACCGCCGGCATCGGTTCCGACGGGCCCGGTAGAAGCGGAGTCAAGTTATGCCCAAACCGGAAAGCTTCCCGATCGAGAAGATCTTCGTTCCCACGAAGCAGAAGAAAGCCATCAAGCCCGAGATCGTCGGGGAGATTGCTGAAAGTATGCTGGACATCGGACAACAGGAACCCATTTCCGTCCGGCTCGACGGAGACCGCCTCGTTCTGGTCGAGGGACTGCATCGGCTCGAAGCCTGCAAGGCGCTCGGCGAGACAACCATTATCGGTGTCATCGTCCCGGCGGAGGTCGCTCAACACAAGCCGCAGCTTGCCGAACGGCCCGAAGTCGAGGCAGAGCGCCTCAAGATGGCGCGATTGAAACAGTTGCGCCTGGAGAAGGAAGCCGCGGAGGCATCGATCGCTGGCCGGAAGGGCGTCAACGGAACGGAAGCGCCGCGCACCCGTCCGACGAAAGGCGTTCGCGACAATCCGAAGGCATCACCGAGCCGGACTGCGAAATCGACGCCGAAAACATTGTCGGACTGGATCACGCAGCAAAAGGGCCACGGCGGTCGCTATTGATTGTTGGCTCCAGCTCGTAGGATGGGTGGAGCGAAGCGATACCCATCACCGCTCGATCGGCGAGAGATGAAGGGTTTCGTAAGGGCTCAACCCATCCTACGACCTAGAGCTCAACCCAGCCTACGCGCTATCTACGCCCGCCTCACCGTATCTCGCTCATCGACACCTTGGCGGCGATCCCGCTCAACTCGGGCTGTTGCGGTGCGAACTCCTCGTTGGACGATGAGCCTAGCGAGACGTCGACCATCCTGCGCTTGACCTGTTCGCATGTCTTGCGGACGTCTTCGGTGAACAGCGCGCATTCTTCGATGCGCTTGAAGATCTTCCGACCCTCTTCACGATACTCCGCCGCCGTTTCTCGCATGAAGGCGATCGCATCATGGACCTGGGCAGTCAGCGCCTCGCATTTTTGCGCGGCGTCGATCAACTCGGTGCCCATGGCCTCGATCTCTTTTGCAGCGGACTCATAGTCCCGAACGACCGCCTCTGCACTGAGCGCGCCGACGCGCGTCACGCCCGCGGTGTGCTCGACGTAATCAGGCAGAGCAATGGAAGCAAGAGAGCTTCCCGAGCGTATCGATGCAATGTCCTCCTCGAGCTGGACCAAGTTTACTCCGTCCCGCCTGCGCAATTGTTCGACATTTGCCATTATTGATCTCCCATACGCACCCCGAACCCTTAACAGCATCGGGTTTATTACGGGGATAAGCTCCGTTCTACTCTGATGTATCCTTGACAGCCGCAGTTTTGCCGCTTTTTCCCGATTGCCCAATTGCACGCATTGATAGATTTATCGGCGTTCAACCTCTCCTGGTCGCGGCCGGCGAAGATGGCACGTGCGCCTCGCTAGAAGTCGACCTGTCGAGCAACAGACGCGCCAATACGCACGGTGAAGCGAGCACAGCTCGGATCGCGTGTGTGCGGGCCCGGAACTCGGATCACCTCTCCCCACTCGGAGAGAGGTGCTCCGCGCACAGCCGACCGACGGTGCTCTGGCCGCTGCGCAAAGACCGGCTAGTAGCAAGGCGGGTAAGGTTCGTAGCCGCAGCGGCGATAGCCGCCGTAGGCTCCGTAAGCCCCGTAAGCTGCCGCACCAACCGCAGCAGCTCCGACGCCCACGGCAACTCCGCGGCGCACGGCTGCACCACGATAGACGCCACCGCGATAGACACCGCCGTGATGAACACCAACCCGACCAACCCCGACGCCTCTTCGATAGGCGAAGGCGTCAGTCGAAACAGTCACGATGCAGGCGATGCCAATGATTGCGGATGCGGTAAGTGAAACGATGGTTCGGCGCGACATGTCCACTCTCCTTCCTGGATTGGGACGGTGCGTCAGCGCAATTCGCTAATGAGCGGGTTTGTTGATTTAGAACAATGCGGGCCCTTGCGATCTGGCGGCCGGGTTCATAACGAGACAGCGAAAGTGTCACGCTTTACCTACATAGGGCATCAGCGGGAGCCACACCGCTTTCGGTCATGTACCTGACGCTCGCGACGCATGCCGGTTCGGCAATGCCACGCCCCACCCCCGTGCCCGCGATAATTTCTCGTTCGCACGCGCGTTGGGGGGACAGCGGCGCAACCTCTCCTTCCGGCGATAGGACTGCCCGCACTCCGAGGCTGGGCGGCCCCGCCCCTACTTCGTATCGGCCTCGACCGCCTCCAGCAGCGGCATCTCGCGATGCGACTCGCAGAAGCGCGAGAGCTTGTTGCCGTTCTTGTTCAGCGCTTGCGTATCCACGACGGGATTGTTGCGGCGGCCGGCGTAGAACCCGGCGAGCCAGACGTTCACGGTCTGCATGTGGGTGATGCGCTGGGTGATGTACTGGTCGCAGCTGATCTTGGAAACGTCGACCAGCACCTGGGCCTTGGCCGGCACGGCCAGCAGCAGGGCCGCGAAGGCACCAAGGACGATCGCTCTTGTCTGAACCATGTGTTCCTTCCGATGAATGTCTGCACGGTGGCGACGGTCGGGCGCTGCATGCTTGATCCAGATCAAGGGCGCCCGTTGCATACCCCGCGACCGCCCCACCCCGAGGCCTCGCCATAATTTCTCCTTCGCACGCGCGTTGTGTTGGACAGCGGCGAGACCTATCGTTCCGATCGGACTGCCACACTTCCATTGACGCCCGACGGAAGCGAGAGCGCATCGGTGCCCGAGACGAACGACCCCAAACCTGACGACCACAAGCCAGACGCCCCCAAGCCGGACGAGGGGCGCGCCGATGGCGGGCTGGCGCGGGCCTACGATCGGATCAAGAGCGCGGAGCAAGACCTTGCGCGGCTGGACCGGCTGGTTTCCGGAATGGAACGCGGCAGCGAAATCCCAGCGGCCTCGCGAGCAAGCGCCGGTGCGGAGGCTGTCGAGACTCCCAAGGACAAGGCTCCCGAGGCCAAGACTCTCAAGAGCACGGCGCCGGCGCCGGATAGCAGGGTTCGCAGTCAAGGCCTGAGGGGAGATCGGCCCATGCTGCGCGCTTTGGTCGGCCTCGTGCTGGCGATCGGCATTCTCGGCGCCGCCTTCGCTTCGCAATACAGCGATCGGGCCAGGTCTATGACCAAATCGATCATGGCGCGATGGGCTCCGCCGGCCGGGACTGAGCCTCGCCAAGCGTCCGCGGTTGAAACTCCGGCGCAACCGCCGGCGGTGCAACTGGCTGCCGCGGATGAGCCCGGCACGGTGCCCGCGCCGCCGGCCGGCAAGGACACGGAGAGCAATGCAGGGTTTGACGCTTCAAGACCAGCTGCTTCAAGACCCGACGCTCCAACAACGGGCGCCACGACGCCCGACCCCTCGTCGTCCGATCTCGCGCAATCGCTCAAGACCATCACCAGCGAGCTTGCGAACATCAACGGAAAGCTCGAGCAACTGAAAAGCCGCAACGAGCAGACGCTGCGCGAGCAGGCCGACACCATTCAGCAGCTCAAGGCGGCGCAGGAGAAGGATGCGGCGGCCAATGCGCGCCTTGCCGCACAGGTCCAGGCGCTGCAAAAGGAGCTGACGACGTCATCCGCATCGTCATCCGCACCTGCGTCCGCGAAACCCGCCGCGCGTAGCGTGATCACCAACGAGACCGCTGCGCCCGCACGGCCGCACGTGCAAGCGGCCGCACCTCGGCGACCCCGGCCGTCGCGAGGGCCCTGGATGCCCCCGCCCTATATGGTCGATCCCTACTATGGGGATCCGGATTGGTGAGCCCGCGGGGCGGATGAGCTGACGTTACGGAGCCGCCAATCGAAGGCGGTCCCGGATGTTGCGTTGGTGCGGCTAGCGCCAACCGCGATGACGGCCCCTGCTCCAGCCGTAGTGATGACCGCGGCCGCCACGTCCCATGTGACCGTGGCCATGTCCATGGCCTCCGCGCGCGAGAATCACCGGACTGTCGGAGCCAGCGACCAACGTCTCAGCCGCAACGCGGGGCATGGCAGAAGCGGAAAATGTCGACATTGCCGCGATTGCGCACGCGGCAACGCCGATCAACAAATGACGTATCATGTTGGGGATTCTCCAGGAGCCGCGTGATAGCGGCAGAGATGAATGCTTCCGCCGCCCCAGAGTTCCATCGAAACATCAGGGAACGGCAATGAACGCGAGCCCTTCTGCGCCGGCACGCACGCTCGCGGACCGGCATCAATCACGCGGCGAGATCTGAAGCTCCATCAACGCCATGCGCTCCAGGACAGCGGGGTCTCGCTCGCCCTCCTTCGCTGTGCGAAGGATTGTTTCCGCGATCGACCGGACATGCGCGGAGCTGACCGGGGCCGGCAGTGACGCCACCGCCGTGTCCAGCGCAGTTTTCATGATGCCGATGGTTTCAGGCGTAAAAGATGCATTCGAAAAGTCTAACATGCTGGATCCGATCCGGAGGTCATCACGAGCGTCTTTGCCGCGGGCGTCTCACCGGCGCCTGATGCGGCTGCGTGAGCAAGGGTCACCAACGCCGGCCCCAGCTGCCGCGCCAGCTGCTTCCCCATCCACCACCACCGCGCACCAGCCGGACGACGAGGAGCAGCAGGACCGCGCCTACGGTCGCGTTGACGATCGCGCTGATCATGCCGCTGCCGAGATGCACGCCGAGCTGAGGCAACAACCAGCTGCCGACAAACGCGCCCAGGATTCCGATGATGATATCGCCGATGATCCCAAAGCCGGTCCCGCGGACGATCTGGCCCGCCAGCCAGCCGGCGACGAGACCGACAAACAAGATCACCAAAAGGCTTTCGCCGGACATTCTCATTTTGTGACCTCGATCACTTGGTTGAAATGGCTGCTGATCTGCGCAATCCGGTCGACCAGGGCCGTCAGATGTCGCGGTAATGGGTCGTGCTCACCCCGAAGCCTGATCCGAAGGCGGTCTGCTATTTCATGAGAGATCGCCAGGCTGGAGCCGCGGTCGATCTGAATGGCATTGCGAACATGGGGGTTGTTCATGAAGGTTTCCGGTTGATACGCACGGAGGACGCTTCGCGCCGAGTCGCACTCACAACGCGACTGCGGTCTTTAACTCAGGCGAGGATCGGAGGTTCGATCTCGCAACGCTCGGGGATCACTGACACAACAGCCCCATCGAGCAAGAGTTCCTTCCGATTACAACTTATGTTTGAAATTCATCGGTCGCGTACAAGCCAACGCGGGATGCAAAGCTCTTGTTATCGCCGACTCATCTATTTTGCAGCTTTTTCGGATATCGAGGCATCAATCGTCTTTAAACCAGAAATAGAATCGGAACTGCAGCCCGTCGAGACCGTTCGTTCCCATGGCTGACGTTCGTCGGCATCATATTCAAATGAATTGAAAGAGATCAGATGAAACATACTTTGCTGGCTTCCGTCGCCGTTGTGGCGTTGTTCGCTGCGACCGGCACTGCAATGGCTCAAGGCGTCAATCAGGGCGGCGCCAAGGGTGCGGAGTCCCCCGCTGCCGTTTCGCCGAAAGCCGAAACCGCGGCACCGATGAATGCACCCACAGCAAAGGACGCCCCCACCGCGGCACCGCACGGCTCGCCGGCAGCGGCAACGCCGCAGCACGCACAGGGCGCGCCTGACGCAAAGCACTCCGGCGACGTCAAGGCCGATGGCAAGGCGAAGACCACGGAAACAATGGCCCCGGCCACCAGTTCGAAGCCGACTGCCGACAGCAAGACGCCCGGCGAGATGAAGGCGAATGGGATGACCAAGGCGCCCGATCCGGCCACCACGTCGAAGGACGTGAAGACCCCGACCGCCGAGAGCAAGCCTTCGGCGCCCGAGGGCAAGACGACCGGCAATGCCGCTACCACGGCGGTCGCGGCGCCTCCCGCCGAAAAGCGTACCCAGATCACTTCGGCCATCAAGCAGGAGAAGGTCGAGGAAGTCACCAACGTGAACTTCAACATCTCGATCGGCACCACCGTCCCGGCAGGCGTTCGTTATCATGCGATCCCGAGCCGCATCGTCGAAATCTATCCGGAGTGGCGCGGATACGAGTTCATTCTGGTGCACGGCAGGTACGTCATTCTTCGTCCGCACACCCACGAGATCGTCTATATCATCGAGGGCTAAGCGAAATCCGACGGATGACGCGCAAACCGAAAGGGCGGCTTATGGCCGCCCTTTTGTCGTTCGGCCCCACGCGATCATGATGGGTTTCGCAAGGGCTCAATCCGCCCGAACGGCTGCATATCCATTCACCCCTCTCCCAAGCCGAGAATGAAGGTTTCAAGATCGGGCGCGAGTTCGTTTGTGTTCGGGAAATCGGCGAACATGTCGCCACCGTCCACCGGTTCATGCTCGTGATCCCAGTAGAAGACCTGGCCATAACTGTCCTCCTCCAGACTCAGCAGGAACAGGTCGCCGCCGGGATCGGGAGCGAAGGGGCAGCTCAGTCGGGGAATTCGATTCATGCCCCGATACACATCGTAATTGTCGATGACGCCGTAGCTGTCGGTCGGATGCGTCGTGAACAGCACGTCCAAAACGGTGCGGTCGTTGCGCCAAGGCAGCTCGACGCCGCAGCGGTCGAAGCCGCCGCCGTCCGATTGCGCCAGTAGCTCCTTGTAGGGCGCGGGCAACGGCGCACCGATGTGTTGCTCCAGCGCACGGATGGCGTTGGAGGGCGCCGGTGGCCGTCGGTCGTCCATGAGATCCAGATAGTTCATCGGCCTAACTTTGTGCCCCGTGGGTCATCAAAGCGCCCGCGCCAGTGAGCCAACCGCCTCACCACACAACCAGATTGGTGTGGCCGAATCCCTTGGCGTAGTGGAACACCGAGCCCGTATGCTTCAGACCATCGCTTCGGTATCTGCCACTGGACGTTTTCCGCCGTCCGGATCTCCCGAGCGAAGCGTCCGGCTTCCGGCAGAGAAAATGTCCTGCACCAACCCGAGCTTGCCGAGTCCCAAAATGATCAGGCCGTTGATGTCGATCTCGTACCAGGCGTGCGAAATGTAGGCGTCGCGCGGAAACCGGTGATGGTTGTTGTGCAGGCCTTCACCGAAAGTGAGGATCGTGGTCACGAACTCGTTGGTGGTGCCGTCGTCGAGATCGAAGCGGCGGTAGCCGTAGCGGCCGTCGCTGTGGCAGACCGAGTTGACCAGTGATGTCGCCATGGTCATGAGGTAACTGCGGAACAGGCCGGAGAACAGGATGCAGCCGGTCATCGTGTGCACGCCGCCAAACGCGTAGCCGATCGCGCCCGGAATAATCACTGCCGAGAGCGCGTACCAGTACCAGCGCGTCCTGGTGAAGAACATGGCGATCGGATCGGCCAGGATATCCTTGGCGTAGTATTCGGCATCCGTGGTGGCCTGGTCCCACACCCAGCCGCCTTGCGCATGCATCATCCCCTTGGCGAAGGTGACATAGGGGTTGCCGTCGCCGTCATAGTAAGGGCTGTGGACGTCGCCGGGCTTGTCGGAGTGAAGATGATGCCGGCGATGATTGCTCACCCATTTCAGGATCGAGCCCTGCACCGCCATGGTGGCGATGGCCGCGAACAGCGTCCGCATCACCGGACCGCAGCGGAAGCTGCGGTGCACGAAGTAGCGGTGCATGAAGCCGATGCCGACCGTGGAAAGCGCGAACGTGCCGGCGAAGACCGAAACCTCCACCCAGCCAATGCCTTGCCAGAAGGCCCAGACCAGCGCCGCGATCGACCCACCGATCATGATGACGAAGGAGATGTAGGAATCGCGAAACTTGGCGTCGACCACGGGACCTTCGACCAGTACGCCCGGCGGCATTTTCCGCTCCGCAGCTTCCGCCGGCACCACGCTTTCGATTACGGTCATTCCAGCCGATCCATTCACACAAAATTAACCCTGCTGCGGCGCACAGTACAACCTCGGGTTATTTCCATCAAGGATTCGAGCTGCCGTGGGAGTACGGAGCGGCGACTTGAAAACAGGCGACCAGAGGAAAAAGAAGCCGGATTTCAAGGCCTGGTGACAGCGTTAACCAGGTACAAAGCCTCCGCAATGCACTCCCAGTAGACCGATGCCAGGACAAAGCAAGCGCCCCCTCCCTCGCCTTCGCAAGCTCCGGCGTAGCGCGCGATCGATGCGAAAGACCTTCGCCCGCGCACCGCGGATGGTTCGGATCGCGGGCGGCGCGGCGATGCTGCTTGCGGTCCTCGTCCTCGTGAACATCGCCTATCAAACGGTGCGCAAGCCGACCGAGCTGTTCGTCCTAGTCGGCCATGCGCTCGACAAGGAGCCATCGGACACGTGGCGGCGATACGGGCCGCTGTTCCGCAAGCATTCCACCGCGACGATCACGCCGGAATTGCTGGCCGCGCTGGCGCAGGTCGAGACATCGGGCAATCCGCTCGCGCGCACCTACTGGCGCTGGCGATGGAGCTTCAATCCGCTCGCGATCTATCGGCCCGCATCGAGCGCCGTCGGCCTCTTCCAGATGCTGGACGCAGCCTATGCTGACGCCGCGCGGTTCTGCGTTCGTGGCAACGCGGTCACGGAGGCCGGCTGCGGCTCGACCTTCCTCTATAGCCGCGCGATTCCGAGCCACGCCATCGAGCTGGCATCGGTGTATCTCGACCGCAATCTCGCCGATGTTCTCGCCCGCGCGGGCGATGTGAAGGCGAGTGCACGCGAGAGGCAGGATCTCGCCGCCTTCATCCATCTCTGCGGCGCAGGCCCCGCAACGGCCTTCGCACGCCGCAAGTTTCAAATGGCCGCCGACGAACGCTGCGGCGATCACCTCGTCGCGAGCTATGTCGCCAGGGTCAACGCGATGAAGCGGCAGTTTGTGCGGCTCGCCGCGGAGGACGGCGACTAGCAAAGGAGCGTAGCCCGGATGAGCGAAGCGACATCCGGGAATGCTGCGGCAACGTCCCGGATATCGCTTCGCTCATCCGGGCTACAGGAGCCAATCAATTCCGCGTCCGTCGGTGGCCTTCACCACCAGTACGGCCAGCGCCATCCCTCGTAGCGGACATATGACGATACCAAGGGCGGGCCGTAGGGATCGACCCGGTCGTCTTCCGGGCGATAACGATAGCGTGGAACGATATTGTAATCCCACGGCGTCGGCCGGAGCACGGGGACATCCACCCTCAGCCGTTGTTCATCCACCACTCGCGCCTTCCGCGCCCGGGCTTCGGCATCCGATATCCCGAGATTGCACAGCACCAGGGCGGTTCCGAGCGCACACGCGACAGTCATGATCTTCATGCGTTGGTCTCCTTCCCCCAAGAGTGCAAAAGGACGTCAAGCAAGGCAAGCGAATTTGCGATCAAGCTTTGCCGGAATGACCGATGCCGGCCGCCCCGCCGTCATTGCGAGCGGAGCGGAGCAATCCAGACTGTCGACCGCGGCCCCTACTCCCGCGCGCGCCGCACCGCCTCCGTCAGCTTCATCCTCTGCTTGTCCCACCGGCTCTGCTCCGTCTCGGCACGCTCCTCGAGCGCCGCGCGCTCAGCTTCGATCGCCTCCGCCCGCGATTCGTGCTGCCGCCTCGCGTCGTCCAGCGCCGCCTGCGCGTTCGCGACCGCCCTGTCGCGGCGCGCGCGCTCCTTGGCGCGAGCGGCCTCCTCCTTGCGGCGCTCGGCTTCCCGCCGCCGCTCTTCCTTCTCGAACGCCGCGGCGGCCTTGCGCGCCTGTTGATCGTCGACCTTGCGGGATGGTTCCTTTGCAGCCTTCGCCGGAAGCTTTCTCGGCTTGGACTTCGCTTTGGGCTTGGCTTTGCGGTTCGGCCTGGCCTCGTCGTCAGCGAGATCGGTCGGCAACTCGGAATGCTCGGTGAACGGGCCGTCCGATCCGACCGGGCGCCGGAGCACCACGCCCGGCTTCTCCATCGTTGCCGCGACGATGTCGGGGTCGTCGGTCTCCTTCGCGGCGCCCTGATGGAACAGATTGGACCTGGCGCCCCAGGCGTCCAGTGCCGCCTTCATCGAGGGCGCGGCGATCGCCTGGTCGTAGAAGCCGAGCGAGGTCTGGTAGGTCTTGAGTTTTCTTTTTGGTTTTGCTTTTTTCGGCATGTCGCTCCGCAGCTGGCAAGCCACCAGCTTCCTGCGGCGCCATCATGCCATACTGCCCCTGTTTTGCCCGACGAGTCAAATTCGATTCGGTATCGCCGAAGTCGATACCGGGCGCGGAGGCCCAATACCAACGTTTTCGGATTTCCAACACACTGAAATCCCTCGAGATTTCTACTGTGCATGGGGTTGTTTTCGACGTTTTTGTTTTGACGGCTCGCCACCTACGCTGCGTCGACATCCTCAGGCGCCGCCCCCGCGACGAGCCCGTCGAGGCCGACCATCAGGAGATCGGCGATGTGCATGAGCTGGTAGAGCGGAATGTCCGCCTCACCCTGCTCGGCCAGCGACACGAAGACCGGCGTGGCGCCGATCAGCTCTGCGAGCTGCGTTTGCGTGTAGCCGCGCCTCTCGCGCGCGCTTCTCACGCGCGCACCGATCCCGAGCCGGTGCCGGGACTGCTCGTCCGCGGTCATCATCACGGCCTGCTCGTCGGCGCTGGCATAGCCGTCCGCGAACGCGCTGCCGATCAGCCTCCCCTTGCGCCAGGCGACCCGGCAGTCCTTGCGCAGTCCGCTGCTGAAGACCAGCGTGAACTGCTCGGCGACCCAGAGCGAGGCGTTGAGGCCGAGGCGCGCGCCGGTGCCGGAGACATCGCGGATCGTGCAGGGCGCGCTGATGACCTTGCCGGTGCCGTTGTCGAATTCGACAATGCCGGTCCGCAAAATGTGATGTCTGACGGCGGCGCGGTGCTCGCTCATGACGGGACGCCCCTTGCGCGGCGACGTCGCAGCCGCAAATTCCGGACCTCGATACCGCAGAGTTTTTCCTGAACTCCTAAATTTCCAAGGGTTCGACCAGGACTGAAAGCCATGGTAAAGGATTTGCTCCCAATCCGTCTTTATCCGACGGACAGCGTGCGGCGCGCCCGTGACGGGCGACGAGGCGAATAATGACCGACGCGATGAAATGCCCGACCTGCAACTCCGAGCACGCCTATCAGGATCGCGGCCTCTGGGTCTGCCCGGAATGCGGCCATGAATGGAGCGGCACGGCAGAGGCCGTCGCGGACGCCGCGCAAGAGGCCGGCGTGCGCGATGCCAACGGCAATGCGCTCGCCGACGGCGACAGCGTCATCGTGATGAAGGATCTCAAGGTCAAGGGCTCCTCCTCCGTGGTCAAGGGTGGCACCAAGGTCCGCAACATCCGCCTGCAGGACGCTACCGACGGCCACAACATCGCCTGCAAGATCGACGGCATCGGCGCGATGAACCTGAAATCGGAGTCCGAGGCCCCGGACTCGCCAGGGCAAATCCGCCAGCGAGCGCGCCGAACGGCTGGGGCGGGAGCTGACCTGCCGCGGCGTCAAGTTTACCACCATCGAATGGTAAGCGCCGTCCGGTGGCTGCGATCTATCGCTGTCTCTGCGCCAGATAGAATCCGCACAGCACCGTCACCAATCCCGCCGTCTGCAATAGTGTCGGCGGCTCGCCGAGCAGGAGCCAACCGGTGAGCACCGTCAGCGCGGGCACGCAGGCGGGGACAACGGCGGCGCGGGCGACGCCGAGGCGTTGGACCGAGACGGCGAACAGATAAAGCGCAGCCGGGCCTGCAAGCACGCCCTGTGCCAGCGCCTGGATGGCGTTCTCACCGACACCGATCGCCGCGATCCGCGCGAGTCCGCCGGTCACGAGGTAGATCGGCAGCAACAGCAGCGACAGCACGTTGATGACGAGCGCAGCCGACACGGCGGAGACCCGCCAGTGGCGCACCAGCGCGCCGAAACCCGCGAACATCAACCCGGTCAGCACGAAGGTCAGATCGCCGAGCACGCCGTCAACGCCGATATGACCGATCGATTCCGCGCCGATCACGCCGAGCCCGCCGACGATGACGACAGCGCCGGCGATGCGCGACCAGGAGACATGCTCTTTCAGGAACAAGGCCGCGAGCAGCAGGCCGCCAAGCGTCGCGCAGGAGGGCTGGATCACGCTGCCATGGCCGAGCGGCACGAACAGAAAGCCAGTGTAGGAGATCAGCGACATCACGGGGCCGCCGAGCACCATCAGCGCAAGGCCCCTGCCCCAGCCGATGCCGCAGAGATCGGAGATTCCGCCGCGTATCACCAGCGGCAGGAACGCGATGCCGGACCAGACATAGCGATGCACGAGCAGATCGACCGGCGTGAAGCCGAGCTTGAGGCCATGCCGCGTGCCGGCAAAGCCGAGCGCCCAGAACAGCGCCGCGGCGAGGCCGCAGAGCACGCCGACAAGCGCCGGCGCCTGATCGTTCTTCCGAATGCGAGCGTCAGCGCCGCTCGTCCGCTGATCCATGGGACAAAGCGGTACGCCGACAGAGGCCGTCGCTCAACCCATGTGCCTGCAAGGCTGGCACGCAAGCGAGAGACGCCAGCGCGCCTTCGCTCAGAAAAATCCCGGGCTGAGATCGAGCCCATACGTCAGGCCGAGCACGAACACGAACAGCGCGGCGGCTGCGAACAAGGCGAGATGCTTGAGAATGAACGCGCGGGGCGAGACGCTTGCAACAACGGCTTTCTGTGCAACGGGCATGACTACTCCATTATGAAAATGATTCTTGGCTGCTCAATATGCGGCGCCCGCATCAAGCGCCGCGATCTGGAAAGCAACTATCAAAGAGATCACACTCGCTTTGAACGGCCGTACACAACCGGCACGTGATCATGACTCGCTGCGCCAAGAAAAGACCGCGCTCCCGAAAGGGAACGCGGTCCGGGCAGACTCGGAGAAAGCGAGCCTGCACACATTGGCTTGACGTTGGCTTGTGGCGTCCCCAGATCAGCGGGCGCTGCCCGTCGTGACGTCAGCCGTCTTCACCTGGCGCGGCGACAGAACGCGGGCCTGGTGGACCGAAGCGACAGTAGTGGGCGCCGAGGCCTGCTGCTCGACATGCGCGGCACCGAGCACGCGCACCTGCATCGGGGAGACCGGAAAGCCGTTGGCCTCATAAGTCGGCAGTTCGGCGGCGAAAGCCGCGGTGCTGCCCGCGATCGTCAGGATGGCGGCGGCGATTGACAGAGTCTTCTTGTTCATGGGTGATGCTCCTTCAGTGGAAGATTCGGAGCACATTTAAGCGCATTTTGCTGCATTGCGACATGCGTTGTTGCAATGCAACAGCGCGCCGGGTGCATGGCAAATATGTTTAATGCGCGCAATGTCTTGGCAAAATCACCGCCCCGGCGCGAAATGACACTCTCGCGAAATGACACTCTAATGAGCGGCGGTCAGCCGCCGAGCACGTGGCCCCAGCCGTCGAAAACGTAGCCTTTCCAAATCACGGTTCCGTCTTGGCCCGGCCGGCTGGCACGCCTGAAATCGTCGGCCTGCTCAGCAGTCCAGGTGATGATCGTATCGGAGAGTTGGTCGTGCAGGATGGCGGGCTCGGTGGGATCAAAGGCGTCCATCGGACGAAGCGAGGAATGCGTCATGCGCGCCTAACGCGCTAGCCGTGACAAGGTTGCCCAACGCGCCTGCGAAACACCGCCACGCGGCCCGCGCCAAAATATTCGCCTTTATCGAATTTTGCACAACGCTGGCGAGCAAGCGCCCGTGGAACCGCAATGGAACCCGCGTTGCCGCCGCGCAACACCTGCTCGAAAAGCCCGCTTTCGCCGAATTGCGCCATTGCGCCGCCACACCCTCCCCAGAACAATCGACGCGCGGCGTGCCTTTTCGTGCAAGACTGTTTGGCCAAGACTGTCTGGTCAGACTGTTCGGAGAAGACGAGGTTCAACAGAACCGTTTGGAGGCAGGGATCATGAATGATCGGCGGTCTCTTCTGGTGGCGGTCTCCTGCCCCTCGGCGGTTCTCGCCGGCTGGCTGGCGCTCTCTCTGTCCGCCTATGCCCCGGCCCTCATCGAGAACAGCGGCGCCAATGCTTCCGCCGTCTCGCGCGCGAAGGATCTCAGCCGACTTGACCTCGCCGACATCCCGCACGCTGCGGCCATCGAGGACGGCGTCGCCCTGACCTCCGATATCGCGGCCGCTGTCGCTGCGACACCAGAATTGGTCAATGCTGAAGCGGCAGCGCCCGAGGCGCCAGCTCCGGCCATCAAGCTCGCCTCGGCCGACCCAGTGCTGATCTTGCCGACCGAAGCGCCGCTCGCGCCGCAGATGTCGCCTGACCCGACACCAGTCGCCAGTGAGGTTGCTCCGGCTCCGGCGTCGGAGCCCGTGATAAAGCTCGCATCCGCCGATCCCACTGAGATCGTGACGACGGAGGCGCTGTCGCCCGCGACAATCGCGACCGGCCCCGCGCCCGTGGCGAGCAAGGCCTCGCCGTCTGCGGACACGACCGCGGTACTCGACGAATGCTACGTGATGGAAGCCTGCATCGACCGCTATCTCTGGGCGCTCTACCAGCGCACGGCCAAGGAAGACTCGATCAAGGTCACAGATCGCCGGGCCGTCACCGTCAAGCGCAAGGGCAAGATGGTCACAGTGATGCGCAGCTTCACGAAGCTGGTTGACGAGGACTTTGGCTGGAAGGATCCGAAGGCGGCCGACCGCGCCGGCATGTCGATGATGGACTACGTCATCGGCGGCATGGACAAGAGTTTCAAGAAAAAGCTGTTTCGCACACTGCTCGCGGCTGAGGCTGCCGGGCTTTCGCCGGGCATCACCAGCGCGTTCCGCGACGACTATCGCCAGTCGATCGCGAGTGGCCTGAAGGCCGCCTCCGACCGTTCCTATCACGGCGGCAGCACGCGCGGCGGCTACGGGCACGGCATGGCGGCCGACATCGTCAGCACCAAGGGCGACAACCGCGCGCAGCGCTGGGTCTCGACCGAGGTGCTGTGGAAGTGGGTCGACGCCAATGGCAAGGCGCTCGGCATCGGCCGCCCCTATCTCGGCCGCGATCCCCCGCATGTCGGCCCGGTCGATGGTACGGAATACGTCTCGCGCCGAGGCACGTCGGACCGCAAGGAAGCCAACGTCAAGCCGAGAAAAGCGCGGGCCGTGGCAAGCGCAAAGCCGCCGAAGGCGAAGGCACAGGCGACGCGCGAGCAGAAGGTCCCCGCGAAGCCGCAGAAATCAGCGCAATCAGCCACGAAGCGCGCGACCTGAGTTTGACGGCTTATCGTCGCGGCGTCGGCAACGGCACAAGCCGCATCTCCGCGGTGCCTGCTTCCTGCGTGCGCACCAGCACCGCATAGATGGTTTCGACTGCGAGCCGCACCGCCGCCTCGGTCGCTGTGCCCTTGGCCAGATGCGCCGCGATCAGGCCGGTGAGAAGATCGCCGGTGCCTGAGGGGCGGATCGGAAGGCGCGGCGTCGCAAAGCGCGACAACTGACCGCCGGCGCACAGAATCGTTTCCACCTGCCCTTCCGCCGTATCAGTGAGCGTGCAACCGGTGGCGACCACGTCGATGCGCCCAGTCCCGGCCAGCGCCGCGCACGCCGCGCGCAGGCCCTGCGCATCCGCGATGTCGAGGCCTGCGAGCAGCCCGAGCTCGAACTGGTTCGGCGTGGTCAGATTGGCGGCGGGCAGCAGCCGGTGCCGGACCACGTCCAGGATGCCGTCGGCGACATAAACCCGGCCGTCATCGCCGATCACGGGGTCGCAGAGATAGACCAGCTTCGAATTGCGGGTCAGCGCCCGCTCGACGAAATCGGCAATGACAGCGGCATTGCTGGGCGAACCGAGATAGCCGGTAACGAGGACCGCAGCCTCGTCGACGAGATCGCGCTCTTCGACGCCTCTCAGCAGATCTGAAACGAGCTCTGTCTCCAGCACCCGCCCGCGCAAGGTCGGATAGCGCGGATGGTTCGACAGCAGCGTTGTCGGCACGGCCGCGACATTCACCCCTTCCGCCTGCATCGCATAGGCGGCGGCGCTGTTGCCGACATGGCCGTGGACCACCTGGCTTTGAATGGAGATGACGAGCATGAGGGAGGTCCGTAGGAGTAATTGTCTAGCGAGAGAAGGGTCGCCCGGATCACGAAAACTCATATCCAAGTCCCGGCCGCAGCGCTTGCATCTTCCGCGCCAGCCGCCGATGCCCGCTCTCCTCCGACCGCGCAAGCCGGCCGGCGACCGCGACGTGGTCCACATCGCTCTTGTGCTGATTGAGCTTGGCCTGCCCCTCGACGGTATCCACCACGAGATCGACGACGCGGATCGCAGCCAGCATGCTCTCGCGCTTGCCGGGCTCCATCTGTGCGAGGTCCCAAGGTTTTTTTGGCAAGCGCGCTTCCGAGACCGCGAGTAGTGCATCGCCGTGCCTGCGGTTCTCGTCGAGCCCGCGCAGATGCGCTACGCCCGACAGGTGCACGGCCTCGTAAAGCCAGGTCGAGACGTTGTCGCGCGAAGAATACCAGTCATTGGAGATGTAGGCGTCGTCGCCGGCAACGATCAGCAGAAAGCGCCCCGCACCATCCGCGAGCGGGACGAGCGGATTCCTGGCGGTGAAATGGATTTGCACGATCGTGTGCCCGTCGCGCTGCTCCAGCACGAAGGGCACATGCGAGGCGCGTGGACCGCGCTCATCCGCCGCGACGATCGTGCCGAAGCCGCGCTGGCTTGCGAATTCCAGCGCTTGCTGCTCCTCGATGCGGAATTGGGGGCGGAGGACATGCATGGCGGGGCGCTCGTTGACTGGCTGAAGGACAAACCGAGGCTAACTCATGATCCAGTCAAGTCAGAAGGGGTATTGGCCCGCAAACGCGGATGTCAGGAATGATCCCGGAGTCGTGCCAGCTCATCGATATAGGCGCAGAACATGTCGGCCATTGCGTCGGCGTGACGCGCGATCTCCGCCTCGTTGCGCGGTGTCTCCGAGAACTGCTTGCCAACCTCGCTCAGCGTCGTCTTGATCAACTCGCCGGCAAGCGCCCGCGTCGCATCCGGCGCCCTGGGCAGGGCCTCCCGCATGAAGGCCGCGACTATGCCCTTACCGGCGGCCCGCGCGTCGTGTGCTTCGGGCGCATCGCGATAGAGCGGCGCGGCGTCGCTGAGCGCCGTGCGGATCGCAGCCTCCTCGCACTCGGAACGAATGAAGGCGTGGACGAGCGCGCGCAGCCGTACCAGTGGCGGTTTCGCCCGGTCCGCCAGGATGCCGCGCAGGAGCTCGCTCGTGCGCCGCCACTCGTCGCTCTGGAGGCGGAACAGGATCGACGCCTTGTTCGGAAAATATTGATAGAGCGACCCGACGCTCACCCCGGCCCGCTCGGCCACTCGCGCCGTCGTGAAACGCTGCGCCCCCTCCTTGGCCAAGACCTGAACAGCCGCGTCCAGAATGGCCGCCACCAGCTCGTTCGAGCGGGCCTGCTGTGGCTGTTTTCGTGAGGAAACTGAATGGCTTCGGCGATCTGCCATGGCACCCTCGGGCAACGCGAATAGCGAATGCGACGAATTAGTCGTATTTCAATTCTCACGCAAGCACTCGCAGCACGGCGACATCTGGAGACTACACATGACCACCCGACCATCACATCACTTGCGCCACTGCTCGATCGTCTGTTCGACCAGGACGAAGCGGCGCGCGGCGCGATGCGAGCCGCCTTCGCCGATGTGACCGACGCCGACCGCGCACGGATGATGCGGAGCAAGACCGCTTACCGCGACCTCTACGGGCGGCTGAAGGACGCACCGCTCGCGGTCTCCCGCGAGACCGGTCAACTGCTTTACATGCTCGCACGCAGCTCCCGCGCCAAAGCGATCGTCGAGTTCGGCACCTCGTTCGGCATCTCGACCCTGCACCTTGCCGCGGGCTTACGCGACAATGGCGGCGGCCGCCTCATCACCAGCGAATTCGAACCGTCCAAGGTGGCCCGGGCGCGCGAGAACCTCGCGGCCGGCGGGCTGCTGGACCTCGTCGAAATCCGCGAAGGCGACGCGCTGAAGATGCTTCAAGTCGACCTGCCCGACACGATCGATCTCGTGCTGCTCGACGGCGCCAAGGCGCTCTACCCCGATATCCTGGATCTGGTCGAAGGCCATCTCCGGCCGGGCGCGATCATCGTCGCCGACAACGCCGACGACAGCCCCGACTATCTGGCGCGCATGCGCAGCCCCGGAAGCGGCTACATGTCCACGGCCTTTGCCGAGGACGTCGAACTCTCCGTGCGGATCAACTAACGCCACGTCGAATCGGCGCGACACCAATGAGCCGCCGCGCGAACCATCGCGCGGCGGTTTCGTGCTGCGCTCCGCCGTGTCGCAGGTTCGTCACTGACGCGTGATAGTTGGACCCGGCAATGTCGCTGCCGCCTTCGTCGGCATCGCGCTGATCGTGTCCGGAGTGGTGGTCATCAACCTGTTCTCGGCGGCCACGGTGCATTGATGCCGGCAAGGCCTTCAGCTTCGCGACGCCGTCTCGCAGCCGGCTCACGCTATTGGCTTTGCGACGGCTTGGGAGGATGCGGCCTGGATCGCTTCGCGCCAGGCTTGGCCGCAACTCGCGGCGGCGCCGCATCGACCGATTCCAGATAGGCGGCAAGTGCCTTGGCTGTATCCGAACTGGTTGCGTAATGGTCTTTCAGGAACCAGGACAGCGTCAGGTTGAAGCGCCCTTTGGCAAGGCCGCGGGGGCTGCGATGGCACGTCGTGCAACCATCGGCGAAGAGCTTTTGCGGCGACTTGCCGGCATCGAGATTTTGCGCGGCGGCAAATGTCGCCGTCAGAACGGCCGCGGCTGCAAGAGTCATCGTTGGAAGAGTCATCAGGGGCGCGATCAGATCGCGCCCCGGTCGAAAGTACGAGATCAATGTCGTCCTGCCCGGTCTTGCGGTCAGGCCGCCAATAGCTGATCGAAGTCGGGCGGCGCGTAGGCCTTGCCGTCCTGGTCGGTGATGACGACCTTCCACCCCTCGCTCGCCCAAACCTTCGCCTTCGCCACGATGAGCAAACGGCTCTCGCGGGCAAAACTGCACTTCTCGTTGTCGCGTTCTGCGACCATCTTGTAGGCCAATGCGCATCCCCTTGCGTTGCCCCTGCACCTGCTCTCGTCGTGGCAGCGGGCTTTGGCGGCAATTCGCCGGGAGCGTGGCAATTTGGTGCCATCCGCGGCAGCATTGTGCTTTGTTCCGGCTGAGCGAAGGAGATCGATCGTGCGCCGCTTCATCAATGCGATTCTGCTTGTCGCGGGCTTGTTTGGTGCGGGCCTGCTCGGCGTGCCGCCGACAGCCGCCCAGACCTACGCTCCGCGCCATCCCGTCTGCATCGAGATCTACACGATCGACGGCCGCAGCATCGATTGCAGTTTTGCGACGATCGCGCAGTGCGCCGCGACCGCCTCCGGGCAGTCCGCCCAGTGCTACGCCAATCCTATGCCACGCGGAGCAGACAGCTGAGCCCGGTTCCGTCGCCGCCGCGACGAAGCCGATAGCATCAGGTCAGCGCTCCGATCAGTGGACGCGAATGATATGGGGACGGCCAAGATCGATCAGCCCCTGCACCGCCGAGAGGCGGTCGTCGAGAGCTGCGATGGTCAGCAACAAATTGTTGCGGCGTTCGTCGAGAAGGCCCATCTCGGCGCCGGAGAGTTTGGTGCTCGATCGCTCCTTTTGAATCACCTCGAGAGATTGGCGCAATCCGGCAATCAGGCCGGACAGCTGCTTGGCTTCCTTGGTCATCGACCGCTTGGCGACATTGTGGCGGCGCGTCTCCGCCTGGTTCTGTCTCATCGTCGTCATCCTCCCGTGCCCCGCTGCCCCGAGTGGAATGCTTACAGCTTTGAGTAGACATATTACGATCGATGAAATCTGCCCGCGAAGAAGCTTCTTAAATTGTATGGGCAGGGAACCCGTTCCGGCCCAAACAGAAAGCCCGGCGCGAGGGCCGGGCTTTCGTTGGCAACTTTAGTGCTTTTGGTGCCCGCCACCGGGACCGCCGGCCGGGGCACCGCCGCCGTGCGGCGCGGCGTTGATGTGAGGTGCGCCGCCGCCACCGCCGTGAGGCATCGCAGGCGCAGCCGCGCGCGGCGCAGGCATTTGGGCATGAGCGTTCATCGGCGAGCCGTGGCTCAAGTTGGGTTGGGCCACATGCGGCATCGCGGGCCGGCTCGCCGGCGCCGCTGATACACGCGGCACCTCATGCGGGCGCGCCATCGGCTGCGCACGCACAGCCGCGCGGTGTGCGGCCTGCTCGTGCATGATGCGCGCTTGTGCATCGCGCGGATTGCGGCCCTGGAGATTGGTCCGCTCATGCGCGATGCGGTCGCTTCGTCCCGCACGGCTCCGGTCCGCCGTCACCGCAGTCTCGTGCCTCGCCATCGCGGCGTCGCGCCGTGAAGTTATGGCATCGCGACCGGAGACCGCGGCCGCGCCCTTGACACTTTCCTTGACATTCGCACCGTTGCGCCCGAGTGCGACCGCCGCATCGCGCGTTGCCGCGCGGCCGATGCGAGCCGCGCGCGGATCGATCGTCATCCGCATCGCGTCGCGCTGATGCGAAGTCCAGTAGCTATTCCAGTGGGCATGCCGCCGATACCAGGGCCGCCCCTGATAATAGCTCGACCAGTACGAGGTCAGCACGAAGGGGACGATTGGCACGTCGATCTCGTCGACATAGTCGGGGAGATAGACGTAGTGATTGCGGTAGAGATATTCGAGGTATTGCGACGACACCCAGCCACGGTCATCCGAGAAGCTCACGTCGCACCAGGCGTTGCCGCGCAGGCAACCATGGATATCGACGCGGGCGCCCTCGGGGATGCGATCGACCAGGGGAAAGCCCGAACCCGGCCCGGCGCGCAGGCCGGTCGAGACGGTGACCATGCCCGGTGCGGCCAGCGCGGCCGTCGGGGCGAGCAGCAATGCGGCTAACAACACGCTTCGGAATTTCATGGCGTAGTCCTCCTCTTTCGAGTCGGAACGCGCCAGCGGAACGGGCGTTCCGCGTACGAAGGTCTCATCCGCCAAAAGATCGAGACGGATGCCGCGCGCGGTTCAATATTCATTCGCCGTTCATCGACACCGCGCGCAGAGAGAGCCTACGTGTGCGCCGCCGGCCCGTCAGTTCACTTGCAGCATGAAGCCGTCGAAGTACGCAGCAAGCGCAGCAAAATCATCGAGCGGCAGCACGGTCGCGACATACTGATCCGGCCGCACCACGACCATGCAGCCCGCCTTGCGGTCAATGCCGCGCATGGTGAAAACGTCCTGACCATTCTTGAGGTCCGGACAGAACATCTTCTCGTAGTCGATCAGGCCGTAGCGGCCCTTGCGCGGCAGCAGCAGCGCAGGCATCGCCTCGAGAGCGAGCTCGCGATGATCCTGCTGGAAGACCGCCCGCAGGTCGATCACGCTATCGATGTCGGCGACCGCGGGGGTGTAACGCCGGACCGGCGACTCCCGCGCATCGGAGAGAAAATTGCACAAGGCGCGAACGGCCGATCCGGTTGCTGCGGGATCCTCAGCGCCGGAGAAAGCGTAGATGCGGAAGCGGCCATCCGCCTGCGCAGCGTGACCGAGATGCACCGGCTTGGCATCCGCAAGCCGGATCACCGGTGCGGAATGAAATCGCGTGCCGATGACGAGGCCTTGCGCGAGATGCTGGTGGGACGTCGCTCCCGTCAGAACCGACGGGCGGTAATGCGTCGCCGTGCCCGCGGTGTAGCGACCGTGCCTCACGAAATAGTCCTGCGTCCTGGCGGCGTCGGCGCCGCCGGCCTTGGCGGCGGACGCAAGAATCCCCGCCCATTCCCGGTCGAAATCGATCAGCTCTTTGGCAACCGCCTGGCGCTCGGCCGAATAGGAATGCAGCAGGCTCGGCGCAGACTGCTTCCGCAAAACGGCAGCGAGCTTCCAGCCGAGATTGAAAGCGTCCTGCATCGAGACGTTCATGCCCTGCCCCGCCTTCGGGCTGTGGGTGTGGCAGGCATCGCCGGCGATGAATATCCGCGGCAGACGCGTAGCCGTCTCGGTCTCCGGCACGTCGTCGAACTTGTCGGTCAGGCGCTGGCCGATCTCGTAGACCGACCACCACGCGATCTCCTTCACATCGAGCGTATGCGGCTTGAGGATCCGCTGCGCTTTCGCGATCACGTCGTCGGCGGTGATATTGCGATTGGCGACGCGCTCGCCGATGTCGAGCTTGGCGAGCTCGACATAGAGGCGGACCATGTAGCCGCCCTCGCGCGGAATGATCAGCAGGCTACCGTCCTTCGCCGACTGAATCAGAGCCTTGAAGCGGATGTCGGGAAAATCGGTCACCGCCAGCACGTCCATCACGCCCCAGGCATGATTGGCGGAATCGCCGAGCAACTCGCGACCGATCGATTTGCGCACCGTGCTGCGGGCGCCGTCGCAGCCGACGACATAGCGCGCCTTGATGGTCTCGACCTTGCCCTCGTTCTCGGCATCGACCCGTTCGAGCCGCGCTGTCACGGCATGGTCGGCGGGACCCGCGGCCGGATCGACCTGAAGGTCGAGCAGGCGCCGACTGTAATGGGGCTCGAGCCTGCCCGGCGCCTTGCGCATGACGTCGAGAAAGCCGTCATGGATGCGCGCCTGGTTGAGAATAACGTGCGGGAATTCCGACAAACCGTCCTCGACGTCCTGCACCCGGCCGCTGCGGACGATATGTTCCGGCACCCGCTCGTCCGGCTTCCAGAATGTCGTCTCGTTCACCCAACAGGCTTCCTTCAGGACGCGCTCGCTGAATCCGAAGGCGTGGAACATCTCCATGGTGCGGCATGCGATGCCGTCGGCCTGCCCGACCAGCAAGCGGCCCGGCTTCTGCTCGACGATGCAGGTCTTGATGTCGGCAAACTGCGCAAGCTGGGCCGCAAGCGTCAGGCCCGCAGGGCCACAGCCGACGATGAGGACATCGACCTCTTCGGGCACGCCCCCCGTTGCGCCAGAAGGCTGAATGCGCGCGGCGGGATCGGCGATTTCGGGGTCGCCCGGCTGAAATCCATTGAGATGGAATTGCATGAGCACCTCTCCCGCCGATGTTCTGTTTGGATATTGCTCAGTATGCTGACTATCAGTATACTTGTCAACGACCCCGGCCGTTCTGCCCCAACGGAGAAATTCGGTGAAAGACAACAACGACATGCCCGGACATCTGGCGCGCCGGTTCCAGCAAATCGCGGTCGCGGTGTTTCTGGCCGAGGTCGGGGATGCCGGCTTCGACCTCACGCCGGTGCAATACGCCGCGCTCGCGACCATCAAGGCCAATCCGGGGCTCGACCAGGTGACGCTCGCAGGATTGATCGCCTACGACCGCACCACCATCACCGGCGTGGTCGACCGGCTCGTGCAGAAGGGGCTCGCGGAGCGCCGCGCCTCGCGCCGCGACCGCCGTGCCCGCGAGCTCGAGATCACCGACGAAGGCCGCCGCACGCTGCGCAAGATCACGCCGGCCGTGGAATCCGCGCAACGCATCATGCTGCGCGGCCTCAGCGCGAAAGAAAGTGAGGATCTGATGCGCCTTCTGCACAAGGCCATCGCCGCCGGCAACGAGCTCAGCCGCGCCCCGCTGCGCGGAGTGCAGGCATAGAGCGTTTTCGAGCGAGGTGGATACCGCTTCGCGTCAAGAAAACGTGCCAAGACAGAAAGCCCCGTAATTCTACCCCTCATTGTCGCAGTATCGCGAAACCAGGAACTAACCTTCGGCTGTTACGGTCGACGGCATTCGGCGTTTAACGCGCGATTAACTTTGCCGGTCTGGAGTTTCGGATGTTCAGGTTCCTCATTGCGGCGGCGGCGATCGCGCTCTCGACCGCTCCGGCGCTCGCGAATGGCCATGGCGGCGGCGATGCCCCTCCGCCGCCGAAGCCCGCGACGTCACCGGCGAAAGTCATCCTGACCAAGCAGGGCCCCACGCTCGTGGACCTCAACGGCATGACGCTCTACTATTACGAGCGCGATACCACCGGCAAGACGTCGAACTGCAACGGCAAATGCGTCGAGAGCTGGGTGCCGCTGCCCGCAACGGCCGATGCCAAAGCGGTCGGCGACTTCACCGTGATCAACCGTAACGACGGCAGCAAGATGTGGGCCTATCGCTATCGTCCGCTCTACACCTCGCCGGCCGACAAGGCGCCGGGCGAGGCCAATGGCAATGCCACGACGCTGCAATGGCGCGTCGCCCGTCCCGAGAACTAGGGCGACCTCACCCGCGCCAGCTGGGCCGCGCCTCGACTTGCGCGTTCTGTCCGGGCGGCAGCACCACGACCATTGAGTTGAGCTTCACCCGGTCATAGAGATCGATCACGTCCTCGTTGCGCATCCGGATGCATCCGGACGAGATCGCCTGCCCGATATATTCCGGCTGGTTGGTGCCGTGGATGCGGTAGAGCGTGTCCTTGTTGCCGGCATAGAGATAGATGCCCCGCGCGCCCAGCGGATTGGCGGGGCCTCCGGGCACCCGCGCCGGATAGGGCCCGAGCCGCGCCTGGATGTCCGCCGTCGGAACCCAATCCGGCCATTCCGCTAGACGACCGACCCGCGCGACTCCGGAGAACGCCATGGCCTCCTCGCCGACCGCGACGCCGTAGCGGATCGCCTTGCCTTCGGGCAGCACGAAATAGAGATAGCGCGCATCGGTATCGACCAGGATCGTGCCCGGCTGCTCCTTGCGCGGATAATCGACGATATGACGGAGATATTGCTCGGGCACGTTTGCTTGCGCGTAAGGCGTATGCGCCAGCAACTGCCGGTCGCGGGTCGTCATGCTCGCGTCCGTCGATGGCGAAAGCGTCGTCTGCATGCAGCCGCCCAACGGAAGCATGGCAAGGACGAGTAGAACGAATAAGGATCTTGGCACCGCCGGCCCCAATAGCGATAGCAGCGCCCCCAGCAACACCAGATGCTGCCAAAATCGTGCTGAAAACAAGGCATTGTGGAACAATTACGCGTGTTGTCTGAGGCGGGTTCCATCACCACAAACGGCGCAAGAGCGTCGCACAGTCTCCATCCCCTCGCCTTGCTTTGGTCAAACCCGGCTGGACTCGTGGGTCATGGTGCTTGGGCCTCATCGGATTTGGGGATTTGGATGGGCCCACCTCAACGGATCTGCTCGCGCCAATGCGAACGACCGATACCTCAATACTCAACACCTGGGGCTTCAAAACACCCAGGCTTCAAAGGAGCTGCGATGCTCGCGACGCTGAACTCTCGGCAAATCGTCGATGAGATCGTGAAGGACACGGTCACGAACAACGACCCGCACGACGCGGTGCAGATTTCGCCTGACATTTTGCTGGCCTCGCGCCCTCTCAGCGTTGCGCCCGCGCTCGCGCCTGAGATCACGGCCCGTCCCGAACCCAAAATAGATCCGGCGTTCACGCTGAAGTCCAGAATGAATCCGGAGCCGAAGTTCAGTCCCGTCGCGGAGCCGCAGACGGCAGCGCCCTCGGTCGACACCGCCGTGCGCGTTGCGGCCGGTGATGGTCTCAGCCGGCAGAAGCGCTCCTCCGCTGGCAAATGGCTGCGCGGCGCGTTCGTCACGATGCTGTTTGCGGGCGGAAGCGCGGCCGCTACTGTCGCCTGGGAGAAACATGGCGACACCGCAAGACAGATGCTCGCCGAATGGACCCCGGCATTGGCGTCGCTGCTGCCTTCGACCTCGCAGACCGCACCGCTCGCCGCCGCACAGGCTGCGCCGCCTGCGGACCAGGCCGCAACGGATCAAGCCACAACGGATCAAGCGGCCGATCAATCTGCGGCTCCGCCTGCAACCCAGCTTGCAGCAGCAGTGCCCCCGGCAACACAACCCGATCCTGTACAATCGGTGCAGTCGATGACGCGCGATCTCACCGCGATGGCGCAACAGATCGAGCAGCTCAAGACCAACATCGCCGAGTTGAAGGCCGGGCAGGAGCAGATGGCACGCGAGATGGCGAAGCCGCCCGCGCCGAAGCCGGTGGCCGATGCGAAGCCGCGCGTCGATCCGCGCGCGCAAATGTCCGCGCTACCGCCGCGGCCCGCGGCGCCGCCGGTTCGCAAACCGAAGCCGGTCGTGTCGCACACCTACATGCCGGCTTATTCGCCGGCGCCGCTCGCTCCGCCGCCGCCGGCCTCGCAGGCTGCCGCAGCCCCACCGCCCGCTGCCATGACGACGCAAGCCGTTGCCGACGACGATGGACCTGTCGTGCGCCCGCCTATGCCGCTGCGCTGAACGATCGTCACGCGACGACACGAAGCGTCGCGCCAGCGATGCTGCCCGAGTCAATGTGATGCGTTGAATCCGGATGACTACGGGAAGCGAGCTTCGATCGTTTTCCATCAAGAGAAAAGGCCGTCGGGATCTATGCCGGCGGCCTTCTCTTGCAGCTGCCGGTTCCCGGAGCCCGGTTCTGCTGCAATTCCATGCCTCATGATCACGCCGACATATTTAATAAAATCTTAACACGCTTGAATGCTGCACATCATTTCTGCGCCATAAGCATAGAGATTGCGCGCGCCGTTCATTCGATAAACATCGACTCAGTGGTACCATCGGTCATGTGTTGAAACGTCCACCCGAAGCTCAATTCGTCACACCGGGGAATTCGGATGCCCTACTATTCCTTCGATCTCGTGGTTGGTGAAGAGTTCAAGAACCAGGGCGGTATCATCCTCGAAGACATCGAGGTCGCCTCCGATCGCGCCGTTCAACTGGCTACCGAGCTGTCGCAGGTGAAGCCCGAGCTGCAAAGCAAGGGTTGCGCTGTGCGCGTCACCGACCGCGATCACAAAGAGGTCTATCGCACGCCGCTGGATCCGGTGCCGGCCTGGCGGCGCTAGCTCGCCGGCCGGCTTCGCGGGCGCACGCCATCCCCATTGCGGAGCGGCGCGGCAGCCGCTAGCCTTCCCGAAAATTCGGGGAGGTACCAAGGATGCGCGCTGGTTTTCTGATGACGGCCCTGTTGCTGCTGGCCGCGCCGGCCCAAGCGGCCGACCATCCACGTTCGACCTATGTCACGTTGGTCTTGCAGGCCTTCGCCGCCAAGGTCGAATGTCCGGGCACCGATATCGTCTACCAGGATCTGGTGCAGAAGGCGGAGCAGATGCAGCTGCCCGAAGGCACCACCGAGAAGGTCCGCAAGGCGATCGCCTGGATGCACACGGGTGGCAAGATGGGCGAGAAGCAGGACGACGATCTGATGGCCGAGGTCGCGGTGGCCACCCAGGCGACCGACCTCAACCAACGCCGCCTCGGCATGCCCAACTGGTGCGAGGCCCAGAAGACCAACCTCGCCGGCCTGATCCGCAGCAAGGGCGGCTAGCGTGATCGTGCGGCGTTAAGCACGCCGCGCCGGAATTTTTGCTTCGGCCAATAATCGTCACATTTCTCGCCAGCATGCGGCTCTTTCGAACTCGAACAGGGGAGCTCCATGCGGATCAACCATGTCCTTCTCGCGGTCGCGTTTGCCGTCGCACCGATGCTGACTGCGCCCGTGCTGGCGAAGAATTCCAATGCCCAGAAGGGCGAGGACAAATCGACCTCGTCTTCGTCGTGTAGCGCTTATCAGCAGGCGCCGGATGGCTCGTGGGAGCCGCTCCCCTGCAAGGAGACGGGCGAGCGCTCCCAGCCGCAGACACAGAATCGCACTTCGCCGCAGGGCGCTGACCGCGGGGAGCGTTGAACGCGGGGGAGTGTCAGCTCTGGTGCGGACCGCGGATGATCTTCATCGCGTCCGCGATGTGACGCCACTCTTTGGCCTCGTCGGCCTCGCCGCGGCCCTCACAAGCCCTGGCCTGTTCGGCGGCCTTCGCGATCGCAGCAAAACCATGCTGTTCCAGCATCTGGCGCGCGACGGTGTGGACCTGGACCTCGGTCATCATGGGCGTTCTCCCGTTTGACGAAACCGCGGTGCATCGCGCCGCCGCGGGTTTTTCACAACGATTGAGCCCCGGACCTCGTTCCGTAGCGTTCATGTCGGCGCGCAAAGGCGGCCCGCTATGCCCAGCGGACCGCCTTTTCACCCACCCCAATTTGAAGCGTCGCGGCTGAGGTCCCTAGCCGGCCGCCGCGCGCTTGCGCTCGAAATCGTTGGGCACCTCGATATCGACCTCGAGGGTCGAGACCTCGTCGCCGCGATCGAGCCGGACAATGACCTTGGTCGGGTCTAGCGTGACGTGCCTGGAGACGACCGCGAGAATTTCCTCACGCAGCACACCGAGCAGATCGGGCTGGCCGCGCAGTCCGCGTTCATGGGCAAGCAGGATCTGCAACCGTTCGCGCGCGACGGGTGCAGAGGCCTTGTTGCCGCGGAGAAGCCGAAGCAGACCCATGCTCATGCGGCCCTCCGTCGCAGCAGGCGGTCCATGAAGCCTTTGCGCTCGGTCGGCACCTGCATCGGCACGGTGTCGCCGCAGAGCCGCCGCGCCGCATCGATATAGGCCCGCGCCGGGGCGCCTTCCGCGTTCGACAGCGTCACGGGCGTGCCGACGTTGGAGGCGCGCAGCACGTCCTGGCTCTCGGGGATGATGCCGAGCAAAGGTGTTGCAAGAATTTCGAGGATGTCCTCGATGGTCAGCATCTCGCCGCGCGCGGCGCGCGAGGGATCATAGCGGGTGATGAGAATGTGCTTCTCGACCCGCTCGCCCTTCTCGGCCCGCACCGTCTTGGAATCGAGCATGCCGATGATGCGATCGGAATCGCGCACCGAGGAGACTTCGGGATTGGTGACGATCACGGCTTCGTCGGCAAAGCGCATCGCCATGGAGGCGCCGCGCTCGATGCCGGCCGGACTGTCGCAGATCACCCAGTCGAAACGGCTGCGCAGATCGTCGATGACCTTGCCCACGCCCTCTTCGGTCAGCGCGTCCTTGTCGCGGGTTTGCGAGGCCGGCAGCAGCCAGAGGTTCTCCAGCCGCTTGTCCTTGATCAGGGCCTGCGGCAGCTTTGCGACGCCCTGCACCACGTTGATGAGGTCGAACACGACGCGGCGTTCGGCGCCCATCACGAGGTCGAGGTTGCGCAAGCCGACGTCGAAATCGACGACGACGACTTTTTCGCCGCGCTGCGCGAGCGCAGCGCCCAGTGCGGCGGTCGTCGTGGTCTTGCCGACGCCCCCCTTGCCTGACGTCACGACCAGTACCTTGGCCATCTCTCAAATCTCCTTCTGGTCAGTTCAGCGCAGTAATTCGCATGGTGTTGCCCTGCAGCCAGGCCTGAGCCGGCTTGCCGCGCAGGGCAGCGTCGATATCGTCGGCGGTCTGGTAAAAGCCATCGATTGCAAGCAGTTCGGCCTCGATCTTCTGACAATAGATGCGTGCGCTCGTGTGACCGTTCACGCCCGCCATGGCGCGACCGCGTAGCGCGCCGTAAATGTGAATGGAGCCGCCGGCAACGACCTCGGCGCCGGAGCCGACAGAGCCCAAAATGGTGACGTCACCCTCGGGGAAGATCACGGTCTGGCCCGACCGCACGGGGCTTTCGAGCAGCAGCGAGGTCGGCTTGGTCTCGACCTTTGCCTCGACCTTCTTGGGCGCACTCGGCTCGACCACGCAGCTGCGCCCGCCCGAAAGCAGCGGCGGCATCATGGGGTTCAACCGGCCCTCCTCCACGCCCTCGATCCCGAGCACGCGGATGTTGCGGTCCTGAAGGCTGGTGAGCAGATGGCCGATGCCGGACTGGCTGAGATCGACCGAGGACAGGTCGATCACCACGGGGCGGCCGGCGAAGAAGCCCGGCGAGCGCGCGATGGTGGTGTCGATCTCCTGCAGCCAGTCCTGGATGGGAACCGTCGGCACGAAGACGAAGGCCACATAGGAGCGCCCGCGCAGGCGAACCATTTGGCGTTGAGGTTTTACTGCAGCCTCCATAGCGGCCGACTCGTCCCCTGTTATTGAATGGTTAACGATGCCGCCGATATGGTTAATGGCCGGTTAATTTCTCCGTGGGGTTACGTGGCATGGAAGCGCACCAAGGGCGTTGAGCAGGCGCTCTCGCCCCGCACAACGGTCATCGCCCGCGAAGGCGGGCGATCCAGTACTCCGAGACGGTTGCGGGTCAGCCGAAAGGCTGCGGCGTACTGGATGCCCCGGTCAAGCCGGGGCATGACAGCGGAATGTGGGGCCGGCGCGGCGACCAGCCCCCTACTTCTTCACCTTGCTCGCATCCATCTTGATGGCGGGGTCCAGCATCTTGGTCGTGAACGCCGTCGTGACGTCGAACGGCTTCTCCATGCCGAGATAGGTCTGGACCAGATCGTAGTCCTTCTTCATCCGCTCGCCGTCGATCCAGCCGAGTGCCTTCGTCGTCGTGAATTCGTCCGTCATCAGGGACTTGATGCGCTCCCACTGGCGCTCCTGGTTCTCCTTGTCGAGACCGGAGACCTGATCGAGCAGCGCCTTCAGGCAGGGCGCGGCGTCGGCGACGCAGGTCGCGAAGGCCTTTTGCGTGACCCGCACGAACGCCTCGACCAGCTTCGGGTTCTTCTGCAGATAGCCGCCGTTGACGATCAGCGAATTGCCGTAAGGGTTGAGCCCGATGTCCTTCCAATTGACGTAGCCGAGATCGCTTCCGAACTCGATCACCTTCAAATCGTGCTCGTTGTAGAAGTCGCTGATGATGTCGACCGTATGGCTCTTGAGCGCGGCGATCTTCGCCGTCGGCCCGACATTGACGAAGCCGACGGAGTCGGGCGCAAGCCCTGCAGCCTTGGCGAAGGCCGGCCACATCACACGCGAGGCGTCCCCGGGCGGATTGCCGATCTTGTGGCCGGCAAAATCCTTCACCCCGTTCACGCCGTAGCTCTTCAACCAGTAGAAGGTCTGGCCGGTGTTGGCGTAGACGCTCATCACGGCAACAGCGTCAGCCCCCTTGCTCTTCGCCACCAGCATGGTGGCGAGATCGGCGACGCCGAAGGGCGAGCCGCCGGAGCCGACCTTGGCGGCGGAGACGCCGGAGCCCTTGCCGACCTCGATGGTCAGATCGATGCCCGCTTTCTCGTACCAGCCTTGCGCCTTGGCGTAATAATAGGGCGAGTGATCGGCCGTCGGCGCCCAGTTCAGAATCAGATTGACCGCCTCGGCCCCCGGGGCCGGGGCGGCAGGGGGTGCCGGGCTCCGGGGCCCCCCCCCGGGCCCGCCCCCCCCCCGGCAACCCGGAATAGCCAATCAACCCG